>NZ_LT906482.1:626450-939675 GCF_900187105.1 Eikenella corrodens | reverse complement strand
CCCGCACCGAAGTTTATACCGTGCTGGGCGGCAGTCGCAGCAACGCTAACAAAGGCCGCGTGAGCATCACCATCCAGCCGCAGCAGAAATAAGGGAGGCGGGATGAAGGCCGAGACCCTGTTTGCCGAAATGGCCGAACGCTACCACGCCGCGCCCGACCATCCCTTTTCCCGCTTTCCCGAATACGCCGTATTCCGCCACGGCGGCAGCCGCAAATGGTTTGGCGTGTACCTGCCCGTGCCGGCGGAAAAGCTCGGGCGCACCCCCGGCCGCACCGTGCCCCTGCTCAATGTGAAATGCCGCCCCGAACACATCGGTGCCATGCGCGCCCAAGCCGGCATCCTGCCCGCCTACCACATGAGCAAAGAACACTGGCTGAGCATCGAATTGGAACAGGCCGACGACGCGCTCATCCGCCAGCTGATCGACGACAGCTTCCGCCTCACGCAGGGCAAAGCCAAGATCAGAAAACAGGCTACCTGAAAGCCTGCAATACCGGTTTCAGGTAGCCTCAAACAGTTTCAGGCAGCCCGCATTTGAGGCTACCTGAAAAAATAAAACGCTTTTTGCATCGCTGAACAAGATGTTCAGGTAGCCCCATGCCGCACAGGCTACCTGAAACCGAAAACCAAGCAACCATGAATATCCGCGTCCTCCTCCTCGCCTGCCTAGCCATGCTTACCGCCTGCGCTGCCCCGCAGCCTGCCGCGCCAAACACGCCCAGCAGCCAGCCGGAACAGGCAGCCGACCGCGTGCTGATTGTGTTATACGACCCTGCCGTCGGCGCGGAGCCGCTGCTTCAAGCCGTATGCGAAATGCAGGCCGAGCTGGTGTACCGTTATACAAACATCAACGGCATTGCCGCCCGCATCCCGCCGCCGCAGGATATGGCACAGGCCATGCGCCGCTTGGAGCGCGTATCGGGCGTGTTGCAGGTGCAACGCGACCAAATAATGCAGCTGCAAAACCCTGCCGCACATTGAACCTGCGTATGGCAGCCCTATTTTTCAGGTAGCCTCAGCGCTGCCCGTGATACCCAACAAACACAAGGGAAAACCAAACCATGACCACACCGCACAGCCGCCTCAGTGTTAAACAGCTGCGCAAAAGCTTCAAACAGCGCCAAGTGGTGCAGGATTTCTCGCTCGATATCGAAAGCGGCGAAGTAGTCGGTCTGCTCGGCCCCAACGGCGCGGGCAAAACCACCAGCTTTTATATGATTGTCGGCCTGGTGGCTGCCGATCACGGCACCATCCGGCTGGACGAGCACGAGCTGCGCCACATGACCGTGTATCAGCGCGCCCGCTTAGGCCTGGGCTATCTGCCGCAGGAAGCCTCAATTTTCCGCAAGATGACGGTGGAAGAAAACATCCGCGCCATCCTGCAATTGCACGAAACCGACCGCCATACCATCGAATCGCGCCTCAACGACCTGCTGGGCGACCTGAACATCACCCACCTGCGGCAAAGCCCCGCCCCCGCCCTCTCCGGCGGCGAACGGCGCCGTGTGGAAATTGCCCGCGTGCTGGCCATGAGCCCGCGTTTCATCCTGTTGGATGAGCCCTTCGCCGGCGTCGATCCGATTGCCGTTATCGACATTCAAAACATCATCAACTTCCTCAAACAGCGCGGCATCGGCGTGCTGATTACCGACCACAACGTGCGCGAAACCCTGCGCATCTGCGACCGGGCCTATATCATCAACAACGGCGCCGTGCTGGCCAGCGGCCGCCCCGAAGAATTGGTGGGCAACGAAGAAGTACGCGCCGTGTATCTGGGCGAAAACTTCGATTACTAAGGTTTCAGGTAGCCTCACATGACCCAGCAATCCGTCAAACTCAAACTGCGCCAAACCCAGCAGCTCAACCAGAAGCAGCAGCAATCATTGCGCATTTTGCATATGTCGTCGCTGGAATTGGCCGAAGAAGTGGAAAGCTGGCTGGCCGACAACCCACTGCTCGAACGGCCGGAACACGATCCGGCCGACAGCGGCGAGCCCGAACCCCATTACTCCGCCGCCATACCGGTTACCCGCAAAACCAACAGCATGGAAGAGAGCGACGTGTGGGAAACCGTGGCCGACGAAGCCGATTTCCGCCGCATGCTGCACGAGCAGGTGTGCGAACACCCGCTAGACGAAGACCAGGCCGCCCGCGTGCATTTGCTCATCGACTACCTCGATGATCAAGGCTACCTGAACGACAGCCTCACCGACATCGTGGAAAATTCCCCGCTGGAATGGATGCTCGATGAAGACGATATGGCCGAAGCCCTGCGCCACCTGCAACAGTTCGACCCGCCCGGCGTGGGCGCGCGTGATTTGGGCGAATCATTATTGCTCCAACTGGCGCGGCGGCAGCCGGACGACACCGTATTCTGCGCCGTGCAGCTGGTGAAACACTTCCTGCTCGACATCGCCAAAAGCAGCCTGCCGCAGCAAGTGCGCAAAAAATTCCCCCAATACAGCGCCGCCACCATCGAAGCCGCCCAAGCCCTCGTCGCCTCCCTCAACCCCTTCCCCGCCTACGGCCTTTCCGGCTCCGGTCATACCGAATACGTCGATCCCGACGTGTGGATCCGCCCAGATCCCGAAACCGGCAAATGGACGGTGGGCATGTACCGCCAAGCCTGGCCGCAGGTGCAGCTCAATCAGGAATATTCCGACCTGCTCGCCGAATACGGCAGCGAAGCGCCGGAGTTGAAACAAAAGCTCAATGAAGCTAAAGTATTGCTAAGCTCGCTGGAACAGCGCAAAAGCACCGTGTTGCGGCTGGCCGAAACCATTCTGGAGCGTCAGGCCGACTTCTTCTCTTTCGGCGCCATCGGCCTCGTGCCGCTCACCATTAAAGAAACCGCTGCCAACCTCGGCCTGGCCGAAAGCACCGTGTCCCGCGCCGTAAACCAAAAATATTTGGCTTGCCCGCAAGGCGTATTTCCGCTACGCTATTTTTTCAGCCAGGCAGCCGCCTACAGCAGCGAAGAAGACGGCGACGGCATCAGCGCCAACGCCGTGAAAGCCCTGATCGAAAGTCTGATTGCCGGCGAAGACAAACGCAAACCGCTCTCCGACCAAGCCATGTCCGACCGGCTCGCCCTGCAAGGCATCATGCTCGCCAGGCGCACCGTAGCCAAATATCGCGAAGAACTGAATTTCCCGCCTGCGCACCAACGCAAGCAGAAAGCTTAGCTTGCCGCCGTGCGCAGCCAACCCACCTGTAAAGGAGTGAGCTATGAACCTAAAAATCAACGGAATCAACATCGAGGTTACCGAAGCCCTGAGAGATTACATCAGCGGTAAACTTGAACGCATCGTCCGCCACAGCGACAACGTGATTTCCGCCACCGTAACCCTATCGGTGGACAAACTGGTGCAGAAAGCAGAAGTGGATTGGCATATGGCCGGCAAAGACCTGCACCTCGACCAAACCGACAAAGATATGTACGCCGCCATCGACCTCTTGGTAGACAAACTCGACCGCGCCGTACTCAAACACAAAGAGAAAAAACAACAGCACCGCGCTGAACCCAGCGGCAAGGTGAGCATCGAATAAGCTTTGAACCGCCCAATAGGGTATAGATAAAGCAGGCTGAAAAGCCTGCTTTTTTATAGTGGATTAAATTTAAATCAGGACAAGGCGGCGAGCCGCAGACAGTACAGATAGTACGGCAAGGCGAGCCAACGCTGTAATGGTTTAAATTTAATTCACTATACTAGGGATGGGAGGATTAGACAAGGCTACCTGAAGCCATGCTTTCAGGTAGCCTTTTTACTGCCATGAATCGAATTAGAATTTGTAAGTGTACTGCAAGCCTAAGATATGGGAGTGGCTTCTGAATTTGGCGGAGCCGTGGGTGCGGCTGGACACGCAGGCTTGCGAGCCGGGGCCGGAGGCTGTGCCGCCGCACCAGCCGTTTACGTTGGCAGAGGTGTTTTTCACGTGCACATAGCTGTAGGCGAGGTTGAGGCTGTGCTGCTGATTGATGTCGTATTTACCGCCTAGGGAGAGCCAGAGGCGGTCGGCATCGGGCAGGGTGCTCATGCGGGTGTTGGCGCCGCGTACGGGGGATTGGTCGTAGGCGATGCCGAAGCGCAGTTGCAGGGGATCGGTGATTTGGTAAGACGCACCAAGGGAGAGTTTATAAGTGTTGCGCCACTGGGGGGTGAGGATGGTTTGGTTACTGCGGGCGGGTGCGGCAGGATTCTGCGGGTTGGCCACGGCTTTGCTGTTGCCGAAATTCAGTTCGGCACGGTTGAAGCGGGAGTGGCGTGTCCAGGTGGCGTCGCCATAGAGCGACCAGCGCGGCGTGAGTTTGTACATGCCGTGCAGGGAGAAGGATTCGGGGGTAACGATGCGTACGTTGGCGGCTTCGGATTCGGCGTAGCCATTGGCGCGAATGGCGTTGGAAAGGGTGCCGCCCATCGGAGTTTGGAAGGCTGCGCCCACCAGTTTCCATTCGGCATCGCCGCGCAGGTTGTGGCTTACTTTGGAGCGGTAGTTTGCGCCCAAACGCAGGGAGTCGTTTACGTCCCACAGCCAGGCGAGGTTGTAGCCGAAGCCCCAATCGCTGCCTTCCACGCTGGCATAACCATCGGCAAAGCCGTTGCGGCGCAGTGGGGGGAAGGCGCCGAAGTTGGCGTATTGACGCAGCTTGGCGGTGGTGTGCTGCGCCACCAGGCCGAGGGCAACGGAGTGCTGATCGTTGATTTTATAGGCAACGGTGGGCTGGATGGCGATGGTTTTCACGCTCAACTCGTTCAGGTTGTAGCGCAAAACAGAGTCATGCTGGTATTCGGTGCCGGAGCCGAAGGGAACATACATGCCCAAGCCGAGGGCAACGTTATCATTTAGGCGGTGCGACAAATAAAAATGTGGCGCAACCACTATGCTCTTCGGGCGGATATTGCCGGAAGTGGCGCCTTGCACGGGTTGGTTGGTGCCGGGGTAGTAGGCTTCGGCATCGCTGTATTTCACGCTGGGCGCAACAAGGTTGACGTTGATGCTAACCTGCGTGCCTTCGAGTTTGGTGAGGCCGGCGGGGTTGTGGAACAGGGTGGAAGGATCGGCAGCTTCGGCGGAGGATGAATTGGCCGTGGATTGGCTACTCACGGATTGAGTGCCGAAATGGTAGCCGGAAGCCCAGGCTTGGGCGGAAAAAGCGGTGGCCAGCAACAGGGCTAGGCGGGAGAAATGGCGGGTTGTCATGATGTATTTGGTTGAAGAAAAAAGCTATTTATCAATTAACAGGCATATTTTCAGGTAGCCTTGTGAAGGGGCTACCTGAAACATTACGCCATATAGCTAAACATCTGCATCCTTTCGCAGTTGTTTGGCTATTAACGTTGAATAACTATTCTACAGGAAATTTTGTACAAAAATAAAACCCAGCGGCCAAAACAGCTGGGGTTGGTAATGTTAGGATTGGTAAAATTCCAACAGATTGCCAGCTCTCGGCCGAACTGCGACACATCGTTTTATTTTTGAGCCATATACGGGCATAAGATTGCCGGAATGCAAAAACCTCCCGGCAATCTGCCGAGAGGTTTGAAATTGGTTGCGGGGGCAGGATTTGAACCTACGACCTTCGGGTTATGAGCCCGACGAGCTACCATGCTGCTCCACCCCGCGTCAGGGAAAGTGGACTATACGCGCCTTGGTGGAGCTTGTCAAGTTTGTGCGCAAGATAAAGGCTATTGGCCTGCATTGTTTGATTAATCTTGTTTGCGCAATTTGGCTGTTCTGCCCAGCAGGCTACCTGAAAGCGATGTCTTGGCGAAGCCAAGGCCGAGCTTCTGCGAAGCTAAAGCGATGATTTGACAAGGGCAAAGCTGGACTTCTGCGAAGCTAAAGCGATGGTTTGACGAAGGCAAAGCTAAGTTTCTGCGGGCGCAAACCTGATTCACTCAAACAGCCGCCCCTGCGCCAAGATTTCCCGCACCGGAGCAAAACTGCGGCGGTGTTCGGGCAGCGCGCCGTGGCGTTGCAGGGCGGCGAGGTGTTCGGCGGTGCCGTAGCCTTTGTGCCGCTCGAAGCCGTATTGCGGATAACGTTCGGCCAGGGCATACATTTCCGCGTCGCGCGCGGTTTTGGCCAGCACGGAGGCGGCGGAAATCTGGATGATTTTGCTGTCGCCTTTTATTACGGCTTCGGCTTCGCAGCCCAAATCGGGCGGCACGCGGTTGCCGTCTATCCACACTTTTTCAGGTAGCCTTTCCAGCCCGTGTACGGCGCGGCGCATCGCCAGCATGGTGGCGTGCAGGATATTGAGCCGGTCGATTTCTTCCACCGAGGCGGCGGCCACGCACCAAGCCAGTGCCTGCTGTTTAATCAACACCGCCAATTCGTCGCGGCGGCGTTCGCTCAGTTTTTTCGAGTCGGTAAGCCCCGGCAAATCATATTCGTTTGGCAACACCACTGCGGCGGCAAACACGCTGCCGACCAATGGCCCGCGTCCGGCCTCGTCCACACCGGCCTGCCAAATCATGGGGTTGCCCCCGCGGCGGCCAATACTGCCGCTGCGGCTTCGGCGGCGGTGTCTTTGCGCAATAAATGGTGCAGCTCGGTGAAATCCTGCTGCAGCGCGGCGGTTTTCTCCGGCGAGCGATACCAATCCAGCAGCGCGGCGGCCAGCTTTTCCGGCTCGGCATCGTGCTGCAGCAGCTCCGGCACGGCGGCGCGGCCGAGCAGCACGTTGGGCAGCCCCACATAGGGCACTTTGATTTTGTGCTTCACCAGCGCATAGGTGAGCGGCGAGATTTTGTAGCTGATTACCATCGGCCGTTTGCACAGCGCCACTTCCAGCGTGGCGGTGCCGCTGGTGACCAACACCGCATCCGCCGCCGTGCAGGCTTGCGCCGTGCCGCCCGGGAGCAGTTGCAAGGGCAGGCGGCAATACGGCTCGGCGGCGAGCAGACTTTGCAGGCGCGTGCGGGTGGCTTCGGTGGCGTAGGGCAGCAGGAACTGCGCCTCGGGAATTTGTTGCCGCACCAGCTGAGCGGCTTGCAGAAACAGCGGTGCCATATAGTCGATTTCGCTCACTCGGCTGCCGGTCAGCAGGGCGAATACGGGCTGTTTTTCAGGTAGCCCCAATTCGCGGCGTGCGGCGGCGCGGTCGGCTTCCAAAGGCAGGGTTTGCGCCAACGGATGTCCCACAAATCGCGCCCGCCCGCCGGCCTGCCGGTATAGCTCCGGCTCCATCGGAAACAGGCACAGCACTTCATCTGCCTGCTGCACAATTTTATGCACCCGCTCGCGCCGCCACGCCCACACCGAAGGGCTCACATAATGCAGCGTGGGGATGCCCGCAGCCTTGAGTGCGGCAGCCACGCCTAGGTTGAAATCCGGTGCATCGATGCCAACGAACACATCTGGCCGTTGCCGTTTCATTTCTGCAATCAAGCCTTTGCGGATGCGCCAAATCGCCGGCAGGTTTTTCAACACCTCCACGTAGCCGCGCACCGCCAGCGTTTCTTGGTCGAACAGGCTCTCCAGCCCTGCCGCCTGCATACGCGGGCCGCCGATGCCGGTAAACCGCGCCTGCGGGCAGCGCGCGCGGATGGCCTCAATCAGGTGTGCGCCGAGCAGGTCGCCCGAAGCTTCGCCGGCACACAGGGCGATAAGGGGGGAAGTGTTCATGGTGGGAGCGGCTGGAAAATGAAGATGCGGTATTGTACCGAATAATCAAACATCAAGATGGCTGCCATAGATAAATATATGCTGCATAAGCATAATTCATCTTTTGGCAGCCGTTATATTTCCGCAATTTTTAGAAGCGTTCCGCAAAACGCTATTTTAGCGGCTTGAGTATTTTACCGCGCCGGATATAGGTTTTGGTCATCTGCTCAGAGGTGTGGCCAAGTTGGTCAGAAGCGCTGCGGGTATCGGCAGATAAGTAAATATCCGTGGCGGCTTTGGCGCGCAAATCTCGAAACTGGAAATTGGACAACTCTTCCGCTAGCTCCGGTCGTTGTTGCATAACGGTTTTGCGCAACTCCAGAAACTGTCTGCCCAAAGAGTCGCGGGTCAGTGGTTTTCCGTGGCTGTTGAGAAACAGGTAGCCGTTATCTTGGTGGATACGGTCGATGATTTCTTTCCAGCACGCTGCGGCTGACAACAGGGTAGCCTGCGGCATTGGTAAAGAACGGAATGCCGTTTTTGCGCAGGGTTTCGGCCTGTTTTTTCGGCTGCTTGCGGCTGGTCAGTTCGATGATTTCTTCGCGGGTTAAAAAGGTGTTGGTCATGTTTCCCCTTTCAAATAATAATCTTGATGATGGACTGCTCGCCGTTCACTTCTTCCAGCCCGTCCAAATCCTGTAGCCCCTGCATGGCCACCTCGTACAAGATCTGGCTAAGGTTCTCACGGGTTACGCCTTCGCTCGTTATCTTGGCTTCGCGGATTTCGTATTCCGGCTTGCCGTGTAGCTTCAGCCAAATCTCGAAGCGGTATTTGCGCGGCTTGTCGAAGATGCGCTTGCGTTTCACGGGGTCGGCGAAGTCGCCGAACATCTCCGCCGCTTCCTGAAATTCGTCACGAGTATCTGCACCAACCAAGGGGAAGGTGCAGTAGCCGCGATAGGGTTTGGACGGTTTCTTTTTTCTGCTCCGGCTCACGGCTTAATCTCCAAACTAAAGACCACCCGAAGGTGGCCTAGTTAATCAATCATTGTTAAATATTTTCTGTACCTCTTCATGCGAAAGAATTTGCCATGCAGATTGGTTTGTAACTGGAAGCCAATCATCTTCAATCCTATTGCCATTTACCAATTCGCTTCTTTTAAAGCGGATAATTACAGCTTCGTCTCTGGAAACAAACAACATAATTCCCCCTGATGATTTTGATTTCGCGAATACTGGATATCTCATTCCACATCTCCTCTACAGATTGCGTTCAATACATCGGCGTGGGCTTGGGCGGCTGATTCGGATAGCCGATGCCGACCGCTACCATCAGATGCGGCAGTCTGCCGCTGCATGGACAGCGTTGGATGAGCCGACTAAGGAGCGGATGCTGGTATCCGCCTCCGACTATCTGGACGCTAATTTTAGGCTGAAAAACGGCTTGAATGCAGCGATGCGGAGTGGAGAAGAACCGGTACATCCGCAGGTGCTGAAAGCGGTCTGCGAGTTGGCTTTGCAGCAGCAGCTGAACAGCAACGAGAAACCAAAACAGCAGAGCGTGAAGGTCGGCGAAATCGCGGTTACTTATGCGATAGGCAATACCAATAAGGAACGTTTCGACTATGTGGCGGCCTTGCTGTACGGGATGTATGAGCCGCGCAAAGGTGTTCACATGGTGCCGATGCCGAGAGGGTAGTTATGTTTGATTATACGGGATTGGAAGTGGTGGCCGCTGATGTGATCGCCGACTTTGGGCGGGATTGCACGGTTACGGTCAGCAGTAGCCGTTATGATGTGGAAACATCACGCACGGTTCAGCAGACACAGAGCTATATTGGGAAATGCGTGTTCGGCAATCTGAATGAGAAGCATATCATGCAGCTTGGTGGTGCGCATTTGGTGCAGTCCGGCGATATGCTGGTTACGGCTACCGCATCCTGTAATCTGCAAACTGGTTGTCTCTTGGAATGCGGCGGCGAGGCTTGGCGGGTGGTTAGTGTCATGCCCATCAAGCCGGCTTCCGTAGTAGTGGCTTATCAGGCGCAGGCACGGAGGGAGTGATGGAAACGTTGAAGGCACTTAATCAGATTGTGGTTAGCCTGGTAGAAATTGCGGGCATGGCTTTACTGTTGGTGTTGGCGTTTCTATTAGTGGCTGCGTTGGCATTGCTGCCGCTGGGCTTGCTTGGATGGCTGTTGGTTTGGCTGTGGGGGCTGTTATGAGAGGCTTCGGCAGCCAAATCAGCGCATGGGCGGACGCAGTACGGCAAAAATTGGACGCGGCGGCGGACGAAATCGTGCAGGAAGCCCACCGCCGGTTGTTGGAACAGACGCCGGTGGACAGCGGCGACCTGAAAGCCAGCTGGACGCAGTCAGTCAATGTGCTGCCGACTGCGTTCAACGGCTCGACGGTAACAGCTAAAGCCGGGCAGGTGGTATATATCGCCACAGACAAGGTATATGCGCCGATTATTGAATACGGGCTGTATCCCAATCCGCCGAAACACCCGACCGGCCGCACAACCAATGGCTATTCCACCCAAGCGCCGCAAGGCATGGTGCGGATTACGGTAACCAATATGCAGAACTGGCTAGAGGGTAAACAATGGACTTAACCGCGCAAATTCGCCGCGCCTTGGAAAAGGTGGTGCATAGCTACGCCCAATCACACCGCTTGCCGCTGGTGCCGGGAAATACCGACACTAAGCAGCCGAGTGGAGCGTATCTGCAAACCGCGCTTCTTCCGGCAGATACGGTGCAAGGCACGCTGAATGCGGCCAAGTACAGCGGGATATTTCAAATCACGGTGTATGTGCCACAGAACAGCGGCGCCGGACAGGTGGATGAAATCACGTCGGAGTTGATAAACCTGTTCCGGCGTGGTGGCAAGTTCGGCGTGGTGGCTATTCGCCAGCACCCAAGCCGCAGCAAGGGTTATAGGGGCTGACGTAGATTAGCAGTCATGCTAGTCTACAAAAATGCAGATAACCAATTGTAAATTAAGCAAGAGAGTTCAAAAGAAACTACTTGAATTTTTTGTACTCCAAGTTACCGCCCGTTCCGCTGCCGATATTTTAGACATTCAGCCCAACTCCGCCATTCTGTTCTACCGCAAAATCCGTATGGTCATCAGCCATCATTTGGTCTTGGCTGCCGATGAGGTTTTCGAGGGGCCCGTCGAGTTGGACGAAAGCTATTTCGGCGGACGGCGTAAAGGCAGACGTGGTCGCGGTGCGGCAGGCAAAGTGGTTGTCTTCGGCATTCTGAAACGCAACGGACGGGTCTATACTGTTGTGGTGGATAATGCCAAGTCCGATACTTTGATGCCTGTGATCAAACAAAAAATTATGCCGGATAGTATTGTTTACACGGATAGTCTGAGCAGCTACGACAAGTTGGACATAAGCGGTTTTAGCCATCACCGCATCAACCATTCCAAGGAATTTGCAGACCGCCAGAACCACATTAACGGCATTGAGAATTTTTGGAATCAGGCAAAACGCGTCTTACGTAAATATAACGGAATCGATCGCAAATCCTTCCCGCTGTTCTTGAAAGAATGCGAATTTCGATTTAACTTCGGCACACCGTCCCAGCAGCTTAAAATCCTGCGGGAGTGGTGTGGAATTTAGGGCTAATCTACGTCAGCCCCGGGTTATATGCTGGATGGGCGCTATGCGGTGGTGGTAAGTGTGCCGTATTTGGCGATTGAGTAGGCTTAATGGCCTGCGGACAATGCCTGCAAGGCAGCCTTGACGACGGCAGTTTGACTTTCGCCGCGTGCGGCAGCCAGTCGTTCCAACAGGGCTACGGTTTCCGGGTCGAGGTTGAATTTTTTTTGTACGATGCCGTGCTTTTCCAGATATTTCTTGGTGTAATCGGCTTGGGTCAGTTTTTTCATGGCTTGCTTTATGGTGCGGGATTTTGTAAGATTGGGACTAGGCAGCGGGTGTAGCCGCCGCCTAGCTGGTTAGTCCTTAGTAGGCATTACTGCTTACCAACATCAGGACAACCAAGAGCAGAATTTGAAGTGTCGGCTTCATTTTCTTTCTCCCAGTAAAGCCCCGCTTCGGTGGGGCTTTTCCCGTTGTCGGCTTATCCGACAGCATTATTATAATGTACCATATATTAAAAGTCAAGATATTTATATATTTCAAAAGGTTTTATGCCCTGCTCATTTGAAAGCAGGGCTTTTCTTTTGCCCGCGCGGGCTTTTTTATGGAGATTGGATATGGGTTCCAAGTATATGTTGGCAGAGGGTACGACCCTGCAGATGTCAAAAGAGGAAGTGAAGGATACTTCCGGCAATATTGCTACTGGGGCAACCCCAGTAACGTATGTCGATTTGGCCGACACCACGAAAACCATCGATTACAGCGGTGAATCGACCGATGAAGTGGATGTTACCACGCTGGCTTCGGAAGGCTTCAAAGAAACGGCGCTGGGCTTGACTGACCCTGGCGAATTTTCCTTCACCGGCCATTATGTGCCAAGCGACAACGGACAAAAGGAGATCGTCAAAGCGGCAGAAGATAAGAAACTGCGCCTATTTAAGGTTAAGTTCCCTGACAACACGGTTTTCCTTGTGATGGGGCGCGTTAAAACCAATAAATGGAACGTATCCGGCGTGGCCGATGTGGTAAGCCGAGATGTAACCATCCGACTGTCCGGCAAGCCGAAGCTGACGGTAGGTTAATGTTGGGGCTGTCTGTTTCAGGCAGCCTTTTATATTTTTGATTTCAGGAGATTTATTCATGGATTTAAAGGAACTGCAAGGCGTTTCCAATGACCGTTTCAACGAAACCCACGAGTTTCACCCTAAGCACCCGACAACTGGGGCGGAACTGGGTTTTACCATCACTATCCGCAGTATGCGTTCTGACGAAATGCTGCGCCTGATGAACCGGCTATCCCGTGAAGCACAGTTGAAGGCAACTAAAGAACAGCGCACCGGCAAGGCTGAGGTAGAAACAATGGAGCAGGCGATTGCCCGCGATATTGAGACTACCTGCGTGCTGACGGTATCGTTCGACGGCCTGAAAGACGACGGTAAAGAAGTGGGCAGCGATGCTGAAGCCATTAAATCCGTGCTGTCGCAATATACCTGGCTGCGTAAGCAGATCATGGACGAAGCGGCAGAAGAGCAAAATTTTTTCAAGGCGTAATTGCCGAGGCGGAGAGGCAGGCGCGGCGTTATTTCAAGCTGCACAAACCCATCAAAGACCGGGAGCAATCCAAATGGGATGCGCTGGAGCAGATTTACCAGCAAACAGGTATCCGCAAGCCTGATTTGGACAAACCCACATTCCCAATTTCAGGTAGCCTTTATTCTTAAGCCGCCACCCCGTAGCGGTCGCGGTAGGCCTGCACCGGCTCGAGGTGTTGCCGGAACTGCGCATCGTCTTGCAAGAGCGCGAGCAAATCGGCCAGGCTGGCAATCGGCACCACCGGCAGCCCGTATTGCTGGCGTACCTCTTGCACCGCCGATTGGTTGCCCGTGCCTTTTTCCATGCGGTCGAGCGCAATTGCCACCCCGGCTGGCGTAGCGCCTGCCTGCTCAATCAGGCGCACCGATTCGCGCACCGAAGTACCGGCGGAAATCACATCATCGATAATCAACACCCGTCCGGCCAGCGGCGCGCCCACCAACGTACCGCCTTCGCCGTGGTCTTTGGCTTCCTTGCGGTTGTAGGCAAAAGGCACATTTCGCCCCGCTTCGGCCAGCATCATCGCCGTGGCCGAAGCCAGCACGATACCTTTATAAGCCGGGCCGAACAGCATATCGAACTCCACCCTGCTCTCGAGAATCGAACGCGCATAAAACCGCGCCAACGCAAGGGTGGAGGCGCCGTCGTTAAACAGCCCGGCGTTGAAAAAATAGGGCGAAAGCCGCCCGGCTTTGGTAACAAACTCGCCAAAGCGCAACACATCCTGCTCCAGCGCAAAGCGCAGAAAATCCTGCCGAAAATCGCTCATGATGCCTTCCCTGAAATCAAGAATTGGAAACGGCGGCATTATAGCCGATTCTGCGGCACTCTTCGGCTGATATGAAAAAGACTACCTGAAAACCGGCGGGCGGATTTCAGGTAGCCTTTAATTGCTAACACCACATAAAGAACACAACGGATTCAGGTGGGTACTACCAAACCAGCCATTACAATATTAAGACTTGCTTGGGTAACCCACGTTGCAGGTTCAATCAGTTGTTTGTGTAGGCTGCAGAAGATGTTGATTGGAATTAATGAACCAATCGGCAATATGGTTTGCCCCATAAGGGGTTAAATGGTTGTCATCATGATATATCGGGATGCCATTAACTATAAAACCTTCAGGAATACCTTCGGTTAGGTCAATCCAATGGATGGCTGGATACCGTTGGATGAGCGCATGTATTTTTGAATTGGCTTGTTCTGTATCCAGCTGTTTTTGGGTACTGGTAGTGGTTCCTAATGAAGAAACGTGAATTCCTTTTTGTTGGAAAAAGTAAAGTCTCCACATAGAAAGCCCCGTATTAGGATTGTCCCGCAGTACATAAATGGTTTTTCCTTTGGAAATCAGATATTGTAATGTCTGCTCAAATGCATGCATGAAATCGTCCGATTTGGCATATAGCGACCACCGATTAGATAAGATAACAACCTGATATTGATCCAAAGTATCATTAGCGATTTGTCTCATTTTTCTGCAACTGTTCCTCCGGCTTTCTCCTATCTCTGATGGCATTAAATCACTTTGGTGCAAATAGACACAACCTCCCACACTCAAAATATTAATAGACCAATCTTCATGCTTTCCTAGTTTGTCAAAGAAGGCTTGGTAATGCTCAGTATGTGAATCACCTACCGCCAAATATCGCACAGGTTGGGCTGTGCTGCCGCGTGTACAGTGGACCAGTTCATTCTCAATTTTGCAGAGTGTGCGATCAAGTTGGACGCCATATTCCAAGATAGTTGTTCTTTGCTGCTCCTGCTGTACTTTTATGTAATCTGAAAAACGATGACGTCCATGCTGCGCCCCAACCCCCAGCATGAAATAAACCGCCATCACGCCGGCAAACGCCTTGCCGGACAGTTTTTTGCTGTGCCGGATCGGATTCTCAATCAATCGGTACGATACCCACGAAGCCACTACCACGCCGGGCATAGACACCAATATCACATTCAACGGCAATACGCTGTCCATATATACATAGCGCAGTAGCGCCAGCACCGGCCAGTGCCATAGATACAACGGATAGGAAATCAGGCCGATGGCCACCATCGGCTTCCAAGCAAGCAGCTGGTTGAAACGGCTGCCGTTGCCGGCGGCAATTAGCCAAGCGGCAGCACTGCATACGGCCAAGCGTTCGATATAGCCTTTGCCGGGCAGGAAGCCGTCGGGCAAACACAAACAAACCAACATGACAATAGTGGCCAACCACGCAATTGGATTTAAGCTTTTACCCGGGGTTTTATAGCGATCCGGCACCACGGCGGCCAGCGAACCGATGAGTAATTCGTATGCGCGCACTTGTGGCAGGTAGTAGGCATCTGCCTTATAGGGCGCCAAGCCGGAGAGCAGGCTGGCGGCAATCATGGCGATAACGGCGTGTACGGTGTATTTGGGCAGATATTTGTGCACTAGCCACATCAAGAGCGGGAAAACAAAATAGAACTGCTCTTCCAGGGAAAGCGACCAGATGTGCAGCAGCGGTTTTTCGGCGGAGTCAATATCGAAATAACCGCCGCTTTTGGCGAAAAACAGATTGGCACCGAAAAACAGTGAGGAGCGCAGTGAACGCAGATAGTTGAGAAAATCATCCGGCATCAGCAGCCATGCGCCCACGGCAGTACAGGTGATGAGCATAAATAGAAAGGCGGGCAGGATGCGCTTAGCACGCCGCTGGTAGAAATTGAGCAGGGAAAAGCGTTGCCCGATCAGTTCTTTGTGGATGATGGTGGTAATCAGATAGCCAGAGATAACAAAGAATATATCCACGCCGAGAAAGCCGCCGGGGAGCAGCTTGGCATGAATATGAAACAGGATAACGGCAATCACGGCCACAGCGCGCAGGCCGTCGATATCAGCTCGGTAGGAAAGGCTGCTGTGAGAGGTGGGGAGGCTCATGTTGGTGGATATGGCTAAAAGGTTGGGTTGGAATAAAGGCTACCTGAAAGATGGCGAAGATGTTCAACTTTGCTTTCAGGTAGCCTGTTACCGGATTCTAAGCGGCCTGAGGCTTTTCAGGTAGCCTTAGTCCAATTTTTTAAAGTGGCGGCGGCGTTCCAGTTCGCTCAGGTAGCGTTTGCGCAGGCGGATGGATTGGGGGGTGATTTCCACCAGTTCGTCATCGTCGATAAATTCCACCGCGCTTTCCAGTGTGAGCTTAATCGGCGTGGTGAGGCGCACGGCTTCGTCGGTGCCGCTGGCGCGTACGTTGGTGAGCTTTTTGCCTTTGAGCGGGTTCACCACCAAGTCGTTGTCGCGGCTGTGGATGCCGATGATCATGCCTTCGTAGATTTTGTCGTTGGGCGATACGAACATGCGGCCGCGCTCTTCCAGATTCCACAGGGCATAAGCCACGGCTTCGCCTTGCTCTTGAGAAATCAGCACGCCGTTGCGGCGGCCGGGCATATCGGGCTTCACGGGGGCGTAGTCGTCGAACACGTGGCTCATCAGGCCGACACCGCGGGTGAGGGTCATGAATTCGCCTTGGAAGCCGATGAGGCCGCGGGCGGGAATGTGGTATTCGAGGCGGGTGCGGCCGTTGCCGTCGCTTTCCATGTTGGTGAGTTCGCCGCGGCGGCGGCCGAGTTCTTCCATGACGGCGCCTTGGTTTTCATCGGGTACGTCCACGGTGAGGTTTTCATACGGCTCGCATTTTTGGCCGTCGATGTCGCGGTACACCACGCGCGGTTTGCCCACGGCCAGTTCGTAGCCTTCGCGGCGCATGTTTTCCAGCAAAATGGTGAGGTGCAGCTCGCCACGACCGGACACGCGGAATATGTCGGCATCGGCGGTGTCTTCCACGCGCAGGGCGACGTTAGTGAGCAGTTCGCGTTGCAGGCGGTCGCGGATTTGGCGGCTGGTAACGAATTTGCCCTCAGTGCCGGCCAGCGGGCTGGTGTTGACCATGAAGTCCATGGTAAGGGTGGGCTCGTCCACGCTCAGCATCGGCACGCCGATGGGGTTGTCTTTGTCGCAAATGGTTACGCCGATGCCGATTTCGTCGATACCGGAAATCAGCACGATGTCGCCGGCTTCGGCCTCCTGCAGCGGCACGCGTTCCAGTCCGCTGAAACCGAGCAGCTGGTTGATGCGGCCTTGGGCGATTTGTTTGTCGTGGTTCATCACGGCCACGGTTTGGCCGGGGCGGATTTTGCCGTTGAGGATACGGCCGATGCCGAGGCGGCCGGTGTAGTTGTCATAGTCGAGCTGGGAGATTTGCAGCTGCAGCGGCGCATCGGCGCTACCTGAAGGCGCGGGGGTGTATTTGAGAATGGTGTCGAACAGCGGGCGCATATCGCTGCTCTCGTCTTCTTCGTTCAGCTTGGCGAAGCCGGAAAGGCCGGAAGCATAGACGATGGGGAAATCGAGCTGCTCTTCGCTGGCGCCGAGGTTGTCGAACAAATCAAAGGTTTGGTCGATCACCCAGCTGGCACGGGCGGTGGGCTTATCGATTTTGTTAATCACCACGATGGGTTTCAAGCCCAACGCAAGGGCTTTTTTGGTCACGAAGCGGGTTTGCGGCATCGGGCCTTCTTGTGCGTCCACCAACAGCAGCACGCAATCCACCATGCCGAGCACGCGTTCTACTTCGCCACCGAAGTCGGCGTGGCCGGGGGTGTCGACGATGTTGATGTGGTAGCCTTCGTATTCGATGGCGGTGTTTTTGGCCAGGATGGTGATGCCGCGTTCTTTTTCGATGTCGTTGCTGTCCATCACGCGCTCGTCCACGTGCTGGTTGGCGCGGAAGGTGCCGGATTGGCGCAGGAGTTGGTCTACGAGTGTGGTTTTGCCATGATCGACGTGGGCGATGATGGCGATGTTGCGGATGTTTTTCATGTTAGTTTGTGGCCGCAGCGGGTGCGGAAAATAATTTTGGAAACCGCGCATTATAGCAGTTATACTGCCTGCACCGCAAAGCAGATCAGGTGGGCTGGTGTTTTTCAGGTAGCCTTTGCGGTGTGAAAAAGGCTACCTGAAATTCAGGTAGCCTGTATGGGCTTGGGTTGTGGCTTAGTCGACAAACTGCCGCAACATACTTACTGCCAAGTGGCTGAACTGGCGGTATTTGTCGGTTTTTTCGATTTTATCCTTATCGAGCCCGATTTCGATGATGACGCCGGCTTTGTTGCCGTAGAGCACGGTGTTTTCAATTTCGTAGGCGCTGTGGGTTTTGCCTTTGCTATCGGGCGTGGGCACGATGAAGGCCTGCAGCATTTCTCCGCTGGCCAGGTTTTGCAGGATCAGGCTTTTCTTCACGTTTTCGGCCACATCGCCGCTCACGTATTGGAAGGGGTTGGTGGCCACATCGGTTACGCCGCGATAGGTGTAGATGTAAACCTTGTGTTCGAGTTTGAAATTGTTGATTAGATAGAGTTTGAGCAAAAGCTGACGGAGGTCGGCGGCCATGATGTTTCCCTTTGTGTGCCCGCTATAGCTGCGGTTGATGGGCATTATAGCCAATCTGCGGATATTAAAGCGATAGCCGCAGCATATTTTTAGTGAATTGAAATAAGGATGCTGCTATGTTGGCTTGCCTTGCCATACTACTTCTACAGTGTTTCAGGTAGCCTGCAATGTTTGTAGCCGTAAAGAGGCTACCTGAAAACAAAAAACCTTTGCCAGTGAAGCAAAGGTTTTATTTTGGGGCTGTACTAGATTAGCAGATATGTTACCCTCGAAATATGAAGATAACACACTGCAAATTAAGGAAGAAAGTACAGAAAGAACTGCTCCGCTTTTTTGTACTCGAAGTTACCGCCCGTTCTGCCGCCGATATTTTGGGTATCCATCCCAATTCGGCAGCCCTGTTCTACCGCAAAATCCGTATGGTCATCAGCCATCATTTGGCCTTGGCTGCCGATGAGGTTTTCGATGGCTCTGTCGAATTGGACGAAAGCTATTTCGGCGGACGGCGTAAAGGCAGACGTGGTCGCGGTGCGGCAGGAAAAGTGGTTGTCTTTGGCATTCTGAAACGCAACGGACGGGTCTATACCGTTGTGGTGGATAATGCCAAGTCCGATACTTTGATGCCTGTTATCAAACAGAAAATCATGCCGGACAGTATTGTTTATACCGATAGTCTGAGCAGTTACGACAAGTTGGACGTGAGCGGTTTTATCCATTACCGCATCAACCATTCCAAGGAATTTGCAGACCGCCAGAACCACATCAACGGCATTGAGAACTTTTGGAATCAGGCAAAACGCGTCTTACGCAAGTACAACGGAATCGATCGCAAATCTTTCCCGCTGTTCTTGAAAGAATGCGAATTTCGATTTAACTTCGGCACACCATCCCGGCAGCTTAAAATCTTGCGGGAGTGGTGTGGAATTTAGGGCTAATCTAGTACAGCCCCTTTATTTTTTGTATGCCAATCCGGCTAAGCTTGGCGGATGGGAATGATTTTGGCGGCTTGGCTGAGGCGTTTTTTGCCGCCTTCGCCATAGTTTTCGGCCACGTAGTTTTCCACAATTTGCAAAAACTCGGCAGCCATATTGTCGCCTTTGAGCGTTACTGCGCGCTCGCCGTCCACATACACGGGGGCAACCGGGGTTTCACCGGTACCGGGCAGGCTGATGCCGATATCGGCCAGTTTGCTTTCGCCGGGGCCGTTGACCACGCAACCCATCACGGCTACGTTCAGGCTTTCCACGCCGGGATATTTGTGTTTCCACACCGGCATCTGCATCCGCAGGTGCAGCTGGATATCGCGCGCCAGCTCTTGGAATACGGTGCTGGTGGTGCGGCCGCAGCCGGGGCAGGCGGTAACCATCGGTGTGAAGGAGCGCAATCCCATAGTTTGCAGGATTTCCTGCGCCACAATCACTTCCTGTGTGCGCGAACTGCCTGGCTCGGGAGTGAGCGAAATACGGATGGTGTCGCCGATGCCTTCTTGCAGCAATACAGACAGCGCGGCGGTAGAAGCCACAATGCCTTTGCTGCCCATGCCGGCTTCGGTAAGCCCCAGATGCAGCGGATAGGCGCAGCGGCTGCCCAAATCGCGGTATACCTGAATCAAATCCTGTACGGCGCTGACTTTGCACGACAGGATGATTTTATTTTCAGGTAGCCCCAAATCCACGGCTTTTTGTGCGGATTCCAACGCAGAGAGCACCAATGCTTCCTTCATCACGGCTTCGGGCGGCAGCGGCTCTGGTCGGTTGCGGTTGACATCCATCAGGCGTTTGGCCAGGCTTTGGTCGAGGCTGCCCCAATTCACGCCGATGCGTACGGCTTTGCCGTTTTCGGCTGCGGTGCGGATGAGAAAGGCGAATTTTTCATCGCCTTTCGTGCCTTTGCCCACGTTGCCGGGATTGATGCGGTATTTGGCCAAGGCCTTGCCGCATTCGGGAAACTCGGCCAAGAGGCGTTCGCCGTTGAAGTGGAAATCGCCGATGAGCGGGGTGGGGCAGCCCATGTCGTCGAGCCGGCTGCGGATTTCGGCCACTTTGGCAGCAGCCTGCGGGTTGTTGACAGTAATCCGCACCATTTCCGAGCCGGCTTCGCTAAGCTCTTTCACCTGCAAAGCGGTGGCTTCGGCATCAGCAGTGTCGGTGTTGGTCATCGATTGCACCACCACCGGCGAGCCGGAGCCGACGGTGATGTGTTCGATTTCTACCTGATGCGTGCGCCGGCGGGAAGGAAGGGTTGTGTTCATAAACGGTTGTTATTGTTGTGCGGCATCGTCTGAGCCGCCGGCAGTGAAGGCGGCGGTTTTTTGGTCGACCATGTGCTCGGCCACATTGATGCCGCGGCCGCTGTAGCTGGCCAGGCTGTTTTTGGCAAAGCCGATGCGTACGCGGTAGGGGCCGTTGCCGGAGAAGCGGTGTTCGCTGCCCGCAGGCACGATTTTGCTTACCAGCATTTGACCGTCTTTATCGGTTACGGTGAGGAAGGAACGGAAGCGCAGTTTGAGCACCAATTCGCCCTGAGCCGATTGGATGCCTGCAGCAGCCGGTGTAGACGCCGGGTTTTCCACCGGCTGCGGCTGGCTACCTGAAACCGCGGGCAGGGAGGCGGCAGGTGCGGAGGCTTCTTGCAGCGGCAACACCTGCACATTGCTGCTGTCTAAGTTGGGCGGCAGGATTTGGTTTTCCGGAATGCTGGTTTGGGCATTTTGTTTTTGATGTTCGGTGTTGGACTTCATTTGCCACAACACCACCACGCCCACAATCGCGGCAGCGGCGGCCACGCCGAAAATCCAGCGCGGGAAGGGCTTTTTAATCGGAGCGTTGTGGTAGGTCATCTTCACATTGCCATCTTCTTTGGCCAAGGGGCTTTGGAATTGGCTGGGGGCAACTATCTGCTCCAAATAGCTGTTTAATACGGCTTCGTCCAAATTCAGGTAGCGTCCGTAGCTGCGCAGAAAGCCGCGCACAAACACGGGCTCGGGCAATTTGCTGAAATCGGCGTTTTCCAACGCCTCCACCTGGCGGGCGGGCAGCTTGAGGTGTTCCGACACATCACCAAGCGACAGTTGTTGCTGTTCGCGGTTTTGGCGCAACAATTTGCCCAGTTCTTCAGCGGCAGCCAGTTGGGGGGGTGAGATCTCGGTCATTGGGGTCTTCCTGTGGTAATTTCTTGAAGTTCGGGCGAATACGGATAGTTGGTGCGCAGCTGCGCTTCGTATTCATAGGCAGCCTGGGTTTGGCCGCGGGTGCGGGCAATTTTCCAGCCCAACAGTAGGTCGTCGGCACTGAGGCGGTCTACCTTGCTTTGATATTGACGGAACTGGCGGTCGGCTTCGCCTAGGTTGCCTTCCATCATGCGTACGCGCGCCATTTCTTTCTGCGCGGGCGCAAAGCTAGGATCGGCAGCCTGGGAGCGTTCCAGATAGGCCATAGCCAGGTTGTATTGCCCCAAGCGGGCGCTACAGATGCCTTTGTTCATGTAGGCCACCTGCGGGCTGGGGTAGGTGGGATCGGCCAAGGCGCGGTCGAAATAGGCCAGGGCCTGGTTTGCACGGCCGCCGGAATTGCATAAGAACCAACCGTAGTTGTTGTTGATTTCTGCGCTGTCGGGTTTGATAGCCAAGGCGCGTTGGAAACTCTCTTCTGCTTTGTCCGGTACTTTCAAATATTGATAAATCTCGGCGCGTACCAGCCAAGCATTTTCGTTGCGCGGCTGAGCTTGCAGAGCTTCTTCAATTGCAGACACGGCAGCACGGTAGTCATGCGAATTCATGTATTCGATGGCCAGCTGGGTTTTGATGGCGGCAATTTCTTCCGGCCGGTTGCGTACTTCTTTGTTGCCGGTGTGGATGGTGATGCCGCCGCAGCCGGCGAGCAAAGCGAGCGTCGTCAGGGAGGCAATTAAACTTTTTTTCATGATAATCAACCTTTCACAACTTGTAATTGCAGCCATTTTTGTTGGCGGCGGGTTTTGTCTTGTACCTGTCCGGCCAGCTGGCCGCAGGCTGCATCGATGTCGTCACCGCGCGTTTTGCGCACGGTAACCACCAAGCCTGCCTGATATAAGATATCGCGGAATACACGAATATTCTCATCGCTGGAGCGGTTGTAGCCGGAATTGGGGAAGGGGTTAAACGGAATCAGATTGAATTTGCAGGGAACGTCTTTAACCAATTCCAACAGCTCGCGGGCGTGTTCGGGCTTGTCGTTTACGCCGTCGAGCATAACATATTCGAAGGTAACGAAGTCGCGCGGGGCTTTAACCAGATAACGCTGGCAGGCAGCCATCAGCTCCTTGAGCGGATATTTTTTGTTTAGCGGCACGATTTCGTTGCGGATGGCGTCGTTTGGGGCGTGCAGAGATACAGCCAGGGCCACCGGCATGTCTTCTTTGAGCCTGTCCATCTGCGGCACCATGCCGGAGGTGGACACGGTAACGCGGCGGCGGCTGAGGGCGTAGCCGTGGTCGTCCAGCATAATGGAGAGCGCGGTCACCACATTATCGTAGTTGGCCAGCGGCTCACCCATGCCCATCATCACCACGTTGGAAATCACGCGTTCGTCTTTAGGGGTGGCGCCCAATGCTTTGTTGGCCCACCATAATTGGCCGATGATTTCGGCGGTGGAGAGGTTGCGGTTGAAGCCTTGGCGGCCGGTGGAGCAGAAAGTGCATTCCAGCGCACAGCCCACCTGCGAGGAAATGCATAGCGTACCGCGGTCGGTTTCGGGGATGAACACGGTTTCCACGCCGTTGCCGGTGCCCACATCCAACAGCCATTTACGCGTACCGTCGCGGCTTTCCTGCGCAGCCATCAGCGCGGGCACGCCCACTTGCGCACTTTCGTTAAGCTTGGCGCGTAGCGATTTGGCCAGGTCGGTCATTTCATCGAAATCGCCGGCTGCGCCTTGGTGCATCCAGCGCATCACTTGGCGGGCGCGGAAGGGTTTTTCCCCCATTTGGGCGAAATGGGCGGTGAGGCCGGCGAGGTCGTAGTTGAGCAGGTTGGTTTTCATATGAGCACCGCAAATCGGCTGGTTGTGTTCTTAGGTTTTATGGTTTGTATATAAAGGCTTAAAGGCTACCTGAAAACTGCGTTTCAACACGTTTGAAACTTTCAGGTAGCCTGCAGCTTGGCTGGTTTAACGCGGGCAGATTTCCTGCTCGCCGAAGAAATAGGCCACTTCGATGGCGGCATTGACCAAACTGTCGGAACCGTGTACGGCATTTGCATCGATAGAGGAAGCAAAATCGGCGCGGATGGTGCCGGGGGCGGCTTCTTTTGGATTGGTGGCACCCATCAGCTCGCGGTTTTTAGCCACTGCGTTTTCGCCTTCCAACACCTGCACCATCACCGGGCCGCTGGTCATGAATTTCATCAGCTCGGCAAAAAACGGGCGCTCTTTGTGCACGGCGTAGAAGCCCTCGGCTTCCTCCCGGGAGAGGTGCTTCATTTTGGCAGCCACGATTTTCAAGCCGTTGCTTTCAAAACGGCTGTAGATTTTGCCGATAACATTTTTGGCCACGGCATCGGGCTTGATGATGGAAAGGGTGCGTTCAACGGCCATTTGGTTCTCCAATCTAATTCACTATCAATATATTGGCCGCTACGGATTTTTATCCCGCCCAAAGGCGTGCGGCTGGCGGACGGCATTTTAGCAAGTTTTCCGCGCGATTGCTTGTTCGGATACGGATTTTTGCATTTATCGGTTTTGGCTTGGTATATACGGTTTGAAGGCTACCTGAAAACTTAGGCAGAATGATGGCGTCTATCCCTATGCTCCGTGCAGCAATTTCCACAGCATCTGGCTGCCAATTACCACCATCAACACTCCAAATGCCCGCTTCAAACCGGCTGGTGGCAAGCGGTGTGCCGCTTTTACGCCCAAGGGCGCGAACAGTACCGTGCACGCCCCCAGCACCACAATGCACGGTACATACCAAAAGCCCACAGCACCCGCAGGCAGCCCCGGCACATTCCAGCCGGAAAATAGATAGCCCAGCGCCCCAGACACCGCTATCGGCCAGGCCAGCACGCTGGAAGTGGCTACTGCCTGATGCACCGGCACACGGCAATACATCATAAACGGCACCGACAACGATCCGCCGCCGATACCCACCCAGCTGGACAGCAGCCCGAACAGCCCGCCAATTCCCGCCTGCATCCGCCCGCTGGGCAGCGTGGCCGCCGGTTTGGGATTGAGCTGAAACAGGTTTTTCGCTGCCACCGAATAGCAAAATACGATAAACAACACCTGCAGGCCAAAAGTGGGAATCCGGTTCGACACCAGCGAACCCAACAGGCTGCCCGCCACCAGCCCGGGTGCCATGCGCCGCACGAATTCCCAGCGCACCGCCCCCTTTTTCTGCTGCGCCCACGCGCTGGAAAAGGTGGTGAATACCATCACTGCCATCGATGTGCCCACCGCCAAATGCTGGCCGTGCTCACCCGTGATGCCCTGCCTGCCCAACGACCACAGCACAATCGGCACGGTAACCGCCCCGCCGCCGATGCCCAGCAGCCCGGCCAAAAATCCTGCTATCGCGCCCACTGCTGCCAGCGGCAGCAATACTTCCATGCTCCACATTGCTTTGCCTCCACTCCAGCCAATCAACTTAAGCCGCCGCTATGGCGTTCTCACCTTGTATCGGAAATTCATTTGCTTGGCTATATAAAGCCGCTGCCGGAAAGCAAATCGGCAGCGGCGTTTCGTTTTTGACATTTCAGGTAGCCTTTAGCCGTTCAGACCAATTTGGCTTGGTACTTGCCTACCTATAAATTCAGGTTGTTACCACTTTTCAGGTAGCCTCTGTTTCTTTTTCTGCTTCCTGTTGTTCTTTCTGCTTGCGGTCACGCTGCCAAAACCACATCACATAGCCCGACAAGCTATAGGCCAAAAACAGCAGGAACAACACCAACGAAGGTTCCCAAGTAATCACCAAAAAGCCGATCACGGCCAAGAGCAGTCCGAAAAACGGCACCTTGCGCCGCACGTTGATTTCTTTAAAGCTCCAAAACCGCACCTGCGCCACCATGGAAAGCCCGGCAAACAGCGTGATGATCAAGCACCACCAACGCGCCAGCGGCAGGCCACCCAGGTTGTGATCCATCCACACCAGCCCGATTACCAAAGCGGCTGCCGTCGGGCTCGGGATGCCGATAAACCAGCGTTTGTCCACCTTGCCGATTAAGGTGTTGAACAAAGCCAGGCGCAAAGCTGCGCAGGCGCAATAGATAAAGGCCACCGAATAGCCGATGCGCCCGAACTCGAAAAGCTGCCACTTATAGGCAATCAGCGCCGGTGCCACGCCGAAGCTCACCATGTCGGCCAGGCTGTCGAGTTGTTCGCCAAACGCGCTTTGGCTGTTGGTCCAGCGCGCCACGCGGCCGTCCATGCCGTCAAGCAGCATTGACACAAATACCGCTACCGCCGCCGTCTCGTAGTGGCCGTGCATAGATTGAGTAATGGCGAAAAATGCGCAAAACAAGGCCGTCAGCGTAAACGAATTGGGCAGCAGGTAGATGCTGTTTTGGCGGAAGGCTTCAAGGCGGCTGGCGGGCTGTTCGGGGGGGAGTGGCTGGGTCATTTGAGGCTACCTGAAAACTTGATAATGTAGGAGCCTAATTATATACCTATCCCGGCATCGCTGCGCCTGCAGCAGCAAAACCTGTGTTGATAAAGCTGCGGGGAAGGCAAAGAAGTGCGTTATAATCCGCCCCGTCGAGCAATTAATCGGGCTGAATGCCGAAAACTTGGCCGCATCGCAGCATTCCATTTTTCAGGTAGCCCTTTGTTAATTAATCTAATACTCAAGAAAGGCACAACACAATGAGCTTAATCGAATTGAAAGTACCCGACATCGGCGGGCACGAAAATGTAGACATAATCGCCGTGGAAATCAAAGCAGGCGATACCATCGCTATCGACGACACCCTGATTACGCTGGAAACCGACAAAGCCACCATGGACGTGCCGGCCGAAGCCGCAGGCGTGGTGAAAGAAGTGAAAGTGAAAGTGGGCGACAAAATCTCCGAAGGCGGCGTGATTGCCGTGATCGAAGCCGCCGGTGCGGCTGCCGCTGCCGAAGCACCGAAAGCTGCCGCCGCTGCGGCGCCGGAAGCCGCCAAAGCCGCTGCGCCCGCACCGCAAGCGGCACAGTTTGCCGGTTCTGCCGATGCCGAATACGACGTGGTGGTATTGGGCGGCGGCCCGGGCGGCTATTCCGCTGCCTTTGCCGCAGCCGACGAAGGCCTGAAAACCGCCATCATCGAGCAATACAGCACCTTGGGCGGCGTGTGTCTGAACGTGGGCTGCATCCCGTCTAAAGCGCTGCTGCACAATGCTGCCATGATTGATGAAGTGAAACACTTGGTGAAAAACGGCATCAAATTCGGCGAACCCGAAATCAATGTGGACGAGTTACGCGGCTACAAAGAAAAAGTGATCGCCAAACTTACCGGCGGCCTGGCAGGTATGGCCAAAGCCCGCAAAGTGGACATCATCCAAGGTAACGGCCAATTCGTGGGTGCGAACCACATCGAAGTATCGCTCACCGAATCCGCCCAATACGAGCAAGCCAAAGAAACCGGCGCGAAAAAAACCGTTGCCTTCAAAAACTGTATCATCGCCGTCGGCAGCCGCGTGGTGAAACTGCCCTTCATCCCTGAAGACCCACGCATTGTGGACAGCACCGGCGCGCTGGAACTGCGCCAAAACGGCGGCAAACTGCCAGAAAAAATGCTGGTCATCGGCGGCGGCATCATCGGTCTGGAAATGGGCACCGTGTACAGCACGCTGGGCGCACGCTTGGACGTAGTAGAAATGATGGACGGCCTGATGCAGGGCGCCGACCGCGACTTGGTGAAAGTGTGGGAGAAAATGAACGCCCACCGCTTCGACAACATCATGACCAACACCAAAACCGTGGCCGTGGAAGCCAAAAAAGACGGCATCTATGTGACCTTTGAAGGTGAAAAAGCGCCGAAAGAGCCGCAACGCTACGACTTGGTGCTGGTGGCTGCCGGCCGCGCACCGAACGGCAAACTCTGCTCTGCTGAAAAAGCCGGCGTGGCCGTTACCGACCGCGGCTTCATCGAAGTGGACAAACAAATGCGCACCAACGTGCCGCACATCTACGCCATCGGTGACGTCATTGGCCAACCCATGCTGGCGCACAAAGCCGTGCACGAAGGCCATGTGGCAGCCGAAAACTGTGCCGGCCACAAAGCCTACTTCGACGCACGCGTGATTCCGGGCGTGGCCTATACCGACCCCGAAGTGGCTTGGGTGGGCGTTACCGAAGAAATCGCCAAACGCGATGGCATCAAAATCACCAAAGCCGTATTCCCGTGGGCCGCATCCGGCCGCGCCATCGCTAACGGCCGCGACGAAGGCTTCACCAAGCTGATTTTCGATGCCGAAAGCGGCTTGATTATCGGCGGCAGCATCGTCGGCACCCACGCCGGTGACATGATCGGCGAAATCTGCTTGGCCATCGAAATGGGCTGCGATGCAACCGACATCGGCAAAACCATCCATCCACACCCGACCTTGGGCGAAAGCATCGGCATGGCAGCGGAAGTGGCCAACGGCACTTGCACCGACTTGCCGCCGCAGCGTAAGAAGAAATAAGCGTTTGGCAGCTTAAACGCTGAATAGGAAAGGCTACCTGAAAAGTTTCAGGTAGCCTTTTTCATATGTTGGGTAGTTGCTAACTACGTTGCTAAGGCACCGGTCTATTTCGCCAAAGCTACGCTTTCAGGTAGCCTTTTCCGCCTTAGGCTTCGTCAGCTTCATCCATGCCGACGATGGCTAGGCTGTCGATGCCGGATTTTTCGTTGTTGCGGCCGCGTTTGCTGTTGAGCTGGATGTTGAGGCGCAAATCATTCACCGAGTCGGCGTTTTTCAGGGCGTCTTCGTAGGCAATGTGGCCGGCTTCGTAGAGGTCGAACAGGGATTGGTCGAAGGTTTGCATGCCTAAGTCGCGGGAGCGGGCCATGATTTCTTTCACGCCGTGGATGTCGCCATTCAAAATCAGCTCGGCAATCAGCGGGGAGTTGAGCAGCACTTCCACGGCGGCCACGCGGCCTTTGCCGTCGGGCTTGGGCACGAGGCGCTGGGAAATGAAGCCTTTGAGGTTGAGCGAGAGGTCATTCAACAGCTGGGTACGGCGCTCTTCGGGGAAGAAGTTGATGATGCGGTCGAGCGCTTGGTTGGAGTTGTTGGCGTGTAGGGTGGCCATGCAGAGGTGGCCGGTTTCGGCGAAGGCCAGGGCGTAGTCCATGGTTTCGCGGTCGCGGATTTCGCCGATGAGGATCACGTCGGGGGCTTGGCGCAGGGTGTTTTTGAGGGCGGCAAACCAGTTTTCGGTGTCCACGCCCACTTCGCGCTGGGTGATGATGCAGTTTTTGTGCGGGTGCACGAATTCGATCGGGTCTTCGATGGTGATGATGTGGCCGTGGCTGTTTTCGTTACGGTAGTCGATCATGGCAGCCAGGGAAGTGGATTTGCCGGAGCCGGTACCGCCCACGAAAATCACGAGGCCGCGTTTTTCCATCACCACTTGTTTCAAAATCGGCGGCAGGTTCATGTTGTCGAACTTGGGAATCTGGCTGGTGATCACACGGCACACGAGGGCGGCGGCACCGCGCTGAACCATGGCGTTGATGCGGAAGCGGGACACGCCGGCCAGGCTGATGGCGAAGTTGCATTCTTTGGTGTTATCGAATTCTTCGGCCTGTTTGTCGTCCATCAGGGCGCGGGCGATGAGGGCGGTGTGGTCGGCGGTGAGCGGTTTGTCGGTAATCGGGGTGAGCTTGCCGTCGAGCTTCATGGCCGGGGGGAAGCCGGTGGTGATGAACAGATCGGAGCCTTTGCTCTGCACCAGGTGGTTGAGCAGGCCATGGATGAATTTTTTCATCTCTTCGTTGTAAGCGGGGATTGCCATAGGACGTTTTCCATTTGGGTTAAGGTTGTGGAGTATTAGATGACGTTTTCAGGTAGCCTTTCTGCACGGGCAGGAGGCTACCTGAAAACATATTGAAGCTAGGCTTCGCTGTCCGGACGGCGGAACAGCAGCACGGGCATGGGGGCTTGGCGCAGCACGCCTTCGGCCACGGAGCCCATCAATAGGTGCAGCAGGCCGGAGAAGCCATGGGTGCCCATGGCGATGAGGTCGCACTCTTGGCGCACGGCCTCTTTAATCAGCACGTCAGAAATACGCATGCCGTCGTTTTCCAGGGTGGAGACTTCATATTTCACGCCGGCCTGTTTCATCACGGCTTCGGCATGGTCGGCCACCTGCATTTCGGCCGCATACAGCTCTTCGGAATTAGGCAGGCGGCTGGCTTCGCGCTTGAGGTCGGTTAAATCCACTACGTGCACGGCCACCAATACGGCATCGGTTGCTTTGGCCAGCCGGCAGGTTTGCTCCAGGGCGTAGAGAGAGGTTTTGCTGTCGTCTATCGGAACGAAAATCCGTTGATACATTTTGCCACTCCTTTTAGTTGCTGGCAGCCGGGCAGGATTGCCGCCGCCAATTCTTTGCAGACCGAATCACTTTACCTGCGATGGGATTGTAAAGCAAATTGCATCACTTTACAGCGACTGCTCTATTTACCAAGGCAGGCTACCTGAAAACTGTGGCAGCTTGGCACGGCAACATCCCAACAAGCTGTACTACACAGCTTAAAGGCTACCTGAAAAACGGAATGGGTTTTTCAGGTAGCCTTTAATTGACAGATACCAAACTACTCTTCGTCCGGCGGCAAATCGGCGCTACCCATGCGGCGCAGGATGATGCGGGTTTTATTGCGCAGGCGGCGGTCGTTGCGGTGTTGCTGGAAGTATTTGGGGTTGGGCAGCATGGCAATGAGGGAAGCGGCTTCACCGGCGCGCAGGCGGGATGCCGGCTTGTGGTAATAATGTTGGGCGGCGGCTTCGATGCCGTAGATGCCTTCGCCGAATTCGGCCACGTTCAGATACACGGTGAGGATGCGCTCTTTGCTCCACATGCTTTCCATCATCACGGTAATCACGGCTTCTTCGGCTTTGCGCACGTAAGAGCGTTCGGCAAACAGAAACAGGTTTTTAGCCAGCTGCTGGCTGATGGTAGAGCCGCCGGCGCGGATGGTGCCGCTGCGCTGGTTGCGGCGCATGGCGTGTTCGATGCCGTTCCAGTCGAAACCGTCGTGGTTGCTGAATTGCGCGTCTTCGCTGGCGATGGCCGCCTGTTTCACCACGCGGGCGATTTGGCTGTCGTCCACCCAGGTTTGCTGCACGCGGGAGAAAGTGGAGAGGTTGTGGCGCAGCATAAAGGCGCTGGTGTGCACGGGCTGGCCTTTCCAATAGGCCAAGAGCAGGAAAACTAGCAGGTGGAAGCCCAGTAGGAGGAGGACGATGCTCCACACCAAGCGCTTAACCCAGCGGCGCAGCAAGCCGGGGCGTTTTTTGGCGGGTGGTGCAGCAGGTATGGGCTGGGGGATGGGGCTGGAAACGAGTTCGGTGGGCTGGGTATCCATCGGCAAATCGATAGTGACAAGACGGGGCGATTATAAAGGAATCCGGTTTTAATTTTGGTGAAGCTTATGTTTTGGCTTTGCCAAGACATCGGTTCAGGTAGCCTTTCAACATGGCCGACAGGCTACCTGAAAACATCAGCTCCAACCTGGCTTGTGTAAGGCTAAAGTGAAATAGCCAACCGTTAAATCGAGAAGTCTTCGCGGATGGGTTCGTATAGCGCCTGCTCGATGTGTTTGCGGGTGAGGCCGGGCAGGTAGAGCTGCATGAAATCGTAGGCATAGTTGCGCAGGTAGGCATCCTGCCGCACCACGATATAGGTGAATGATGGCTTAAACAAATGGTCGGCCGGCAGGCAAACCAAATCGGCATCGCGCTGCGGGTCGTAGGCAGCATCGGCTAGCAGCCCCACGCCCAAACCGGCACGCACATAGGTTTTAATCACGCCTGCATTCATACTGGAAAGCACCACCTGCGGTAAAGCCAGCTCGCTACCGGAAAAGGCCTGCTGCAAAGCCGTATCCTGCCCGGCCTCGGTGTAGCCGATGAGCGGCATGGACGATAAGTCTGCCAGGCTGATGCGGTTTTTATCCGCCAATTTGTGCCCCTGCGGCACCAGCACGCAGCGGTTCCAAGCCCGCGCGCTGATGTGGCGCAGCTCGGAATGGCGTGCATCCGCTTCCGAATTGATGGCGAAATCAGCCAAACCTTCGGCCACCATTCTATCTACAGCCGAAGGCTCGGCCGGCACTAGCGACAAGCCCACTTTCGGATACTGTCGGAAAAATTCGGCCACCACAGGCGGCAGCACATGCCGCGCCTGCGTGTAGGTGGTGGCAATGGTTAAGTGGCCGCTGTCCTGTTCGGCAAATTCGGTGCCGATGTTGCGAATGCTCTGTACATCGCGGAAGATGCGCTCGGCAATTTCCAGCACAGCCTGCCCCGGCGGGGTAACCGCCACAATACGTTTACCGTGCCGTACAAACAGCTGCACACCCAGCTCGTCTTCCAACAGCTTTATCTGCTTGGAAATGCCCGGTTGGGACGTAAACAAAATTTCCGCTGCCTCTGAAATATTCAGATTGCAGCGGTAAACCTCCAAAAAATAGCGCAGCTGTTGCAGTTTCATGATGCATCCAAGTGATATTTGTCGGATTTATGCGACAGGCCAACCGCCAAAGTGCCGTCGAAATCACCGGTTTCGCCTGAAACCAGAGAGGGCTGGATGGTATCATAGCCCGCCATCGTTATTTTGCCGCATGCCGGTAATTTGCGGCAGGAGTTGTTGTTTTTTAGCAACTTATAGGGAAATATCCCTTTCTTTTGCCATTATCCTGCTGACAGTTAGGGTAATTTTGGGCATGATTGGGCACGTAGGAAACGGAGGTGCCCGTGCAGCGGGTAACCAATTCCTTATTGACAGTTCGGGCACGGTTTTTTATAGTGGTACCCCGAATATATTTGGATTACCGCAGTATTTGGGCGGTCCGTATATGGTGATTTTTGTGAAGGCCGGCATGCTGCAAAGCTTGCCAAGTCTGCGCATAACAAACTTTTTGATGAGGGAATAACATGACCAAACAGCTTAAATTAGGCGCTTTGTTCTTGGCCTTGGTTGCTTCCGGTGCCGCCATGGCGGACAGCAGCTTCAACAATGAAAAATACGGCTATACCATCAGCCAGCAGTCTCGCGAAGTGGTTCGCTCTAACTATGAGCCTAAAGGTGCTCACGAATGCTGGGAAAACAGCTTCTTGAACGCTGAAGTAGATCGCTTGGGCTTGGTAGAGTGTGGTGACCGTCAGGCAGAAGCTCCTGCTCCTGCTGAACCGCAAGTACGCGAAGAGCTGGTATCTCTGTCATCCAACTTCCTGTTTGGTTTTGACAAATTCAATCTGCGTCCTGAAGCTCGCACCACTTTGGATGAGCTGGCTCAGCGCCTGAGCGGCAGCAACGTACAATCTGTGCGTGTTGAAGGTAACACTGACTTCATGGGTAGCGATGCCTACAACCAACGCCTGTCTGAACGTCGTGCTAACACTGTTAGCGAGTACCTGGTTGGCCGTGGCGTACCGGCTGAGAAAATCTCTGCCGTTGGCTTGGGCGAATCTCAAGCTAAGATGACTGAACAGTGTCAGCAAGAAGTTCGCAACTTGGGTCGTCGCGTTTCTGCCGCTCGCAAACGTAGCGCTCTGATTGCATGTATCGAGCCGGATCGTCGCGTAGACGTTCGTATCCGTACTCTGGTTGAACAGCCTGCTCAGTAATCGCTAACTGATTAGCGTTCAATACTGAAAAACCGGACTTTATACAAAGTCCGGTTTTTTCGTGCGTACTATTTGTAGCTAGAGGCAACATAAAGAAATAGCTGCTTGCACTACATCTCCCATTGCCTATATAGGTGCGATGGCGCAAAATTCGCCTGCTGGAAAATATTTTATTAAAAAAATCTTATGCTGGAAAAACTTCTACTTCTCTGCCAAAACTGCTCTCGCCTGCTATTAACATTCGCGCTCTTCTTCTATTTTCAGGTAGCCTTTGCTATCGATTTCGGCCGTATTCAGCCGGATGAGGCTGCGGTTTATGTGCAAGACCTCGACAGCGGTGAAGTGTTGCTTGCGCATCGAGCCGATGTTTCTATGAATCCCGCCTCCACCATGAAATTGGTAACCACCTTCGCCGCCTTGCGTGGATTAGGTGGTGATTACCGCTGGCAAACCCAGTGGCGCAGCAGCGGTACCGTGGCTAATGGTGCACTGCAAGGCGATTTATATTGGGTGGGTAGCGGTGATCCTGCCTTCGACCAGCCCGATCTACTGGATATGCAGCAACAGCTGGTCCGGCAGGGCATTGTGTCATTAAACGGTAAAGTGGTGTTGGATCGGCGTGTTTGGGGCGGTCTTGCCAGCGCAGAAGGTTTTGAAAACGATGCAGACGAAAGCTTTGTGGTGCCGCCAGACCCCCACATGATTGCCTACAAAGCCCTTTGGATTACTGCCGCCCGCAATGAGACTGGGCAGCCTGCTTTTTTGCTCAACCCGCCACTCTACGGCATCCAAACCGACCTCAGCCAACTTACCGAGACCGATGGCCGCTGTGGCAAACTTTCCAATCATGTTTCCGCCAAATTTGAAAACGGTATGCTGGTGTTCCGCGGCCGCCTGCCGGCTGCATGTATGGGCGAGAAAATGTTCATCAATTTGTTCGATGCTCCACGCTTTGCCGAAGAAAGTTTTCGCGGCTATTGGCTTGCACAGGGCTTGGGCGGCCTCTATGGCTTTGGTCGGGGGGCTGCCCCCAGCAACAGCCGCATCTTGGCCACGCACTTTTCCAAATCTTTAGGCGAAGTGCTGACCGATATGAACAAACATTCCAACAATCTGATTGCGCGCAGCGTTTTTCTCACGCTTGGCCACCAAGCAAACGGACCACACAGCGTACAAAATGCCGAGGCCGCTGTGCGGCGGCAGCTGGTGTCGGCCGGATTGGATGACGAAGCGCTGGTATTGGAAAACGGCTCCGGCCTTTCCCGTCGTGAACGGCTTACTGCCCGTTTTCTCGGCAGCATGCTGTTTCAGGCCTACCGCTCCCCCTTCCGCGATACCTTCATTCACACCCTGCCGATTGCCGGTACCGACGGTACCCTGCGTGGCCGCTTCCGTCAGCTAGGCCGCTCGCTGCGTATGAAAACAGGTACGCTGCGCGACGTGCGTGCGTTGGCCGGCTACTGGTTGCCGCCCAATGGACGTAGGCTGGCCGTGGTGGTGATTATTAACAGCCACCGTTCCGGCGGCTATCTGCCCGATATGGATGCCATGGTGCGCCGGATTGTGCATGATGCCGATAGATTGGATAACGTTCAAACCGTACCCGCCCAATAATCGGCAAATGCAACGGGAAATTTGCCGAATACCTTATCCCACAAGGAAAAGCTGGCAAAGTGGAGCATTTTCAGGTAGCCTAATGCGGTTTATAGCGGATCAATCCGCCATATCTCCATTTTGACTTTTTCACCCCCTTCTCAGGAGTAAACCATGAGCGAACAAGAACAACAGCAACCGATTTTCAACGTAGAAAGACTGTATGTAAAAGATTTGTCTTTGGAAGTGCCGCACGCACCGGAAGTATTCCTCAGCCAGGATGCTCCGAACGTGGAAATCCAGGTACACACCGATTCTAAAAAACTGGAAGAAGAACACCACGAAGTAACCGTTACCGTAACCGTTACCGCCAAGTTGCCTGATGGCAAAGTATTGTTCCTGAACGAAGTGGCGCAGAGCGGTATTTTCCGTTTGGCAAACATTCCGGAGCAAGATGTGAAAGTATTGCTCGGCATTGCCTGCCCGAACATCCTCTACCCCTATGCCCGCGAAGCTGTGTCTTCCTGCATCACCCGCGCCGGTTTCCCGCCCGTGGTATTGATGCCGATCAACTTCGAAGCCATGTACGAACAGCAACAAGCCGCTGCCAACGCTCCGGCTGCCGGCAACGCTTAATCGGCTATTGGCAAACAAAACAGGCGATGACAGAAGGTCATCGCCTGTTTTCTATAGCAGAAACCATTATTCCAATAGCCTTTCGGGTAGCCTCAATCCTTGGCCAAGGGCGCAAACCCTTCAAATTGCCGCACGGCATTTTGCCAGCTTGCGGGGGTTTGGAATTGCATTTCGCCGTTGTCGATGCGTTGGACGACTTGGGTGGTGTGGGCCTGGGTGAGTTTGATGCCGCTTTCTGCGTCGCGCAGGGTGTAGTCGATGCGCAGGCAGCTTTCGTATTCGGTGACGGCCATCTCCACGCGGATTTTCTGGCCGAAGCGGGCGGGGCGAATGTATTTGAGGTCGAGCTTTACCACTGGCCAGGCGTGGCCGTGTTTGAGCATGACGGTGTAGTTGTAGCCGATGGCATCGAGCAGGGCGCAACGGGCGATTTCGAGGTATTTGACATAGTGGCCGTGCCAGACGATCTGCATCACGTCTACGTCGAAAAAGGGGACTTCGATTTCGGTGTGGTGGCGGCAGTAGATATGTTTAGCCATGTGGGGTGTTGCTCCAGAAGTCGTAGAAGTTGAACCATTGCAGCGGTGCGCGCGCGGCGTGGGCGGCCAAAACGTCGGCGTATTGCTGCGCCATGTTTTCAATCATTTGTTTGCGTGTGGCGGCTGTCCAGCTTGGGGCCGTCTGAAAACGCTTCAGGCATAAATGATAACGGCCTTGCTCTTTTAACACGAAGACGGTGTTGGTGGGTGCGCGTAAGAGGCCGGCGAGCAGCCAGGGGCCTTGCGGCAGATGGGCGGTGTAGCCGAGGAATTGCACGGGCACGGTTTTGTTGCCGCGCACGGGGGTGCGGTCGGCGGCAATGGCGAGCCACTCTCCGGCATCGAGTTTTTGCGAGAGTTGGAGCATTTTTGCCGCGTCGAGGTCGGCTACCTGAATCAGCTGCAAATCGCTGGCGCCGGCGGCTTTGAGGGCGCGGTTAAAATCTTCGGCGTGGGTGTTGTGCACGAGCACGTTGAGTTTGAAGCCTTGATGGTGGGAGACGAGGGCGCGGCACACCTCGATGTTGCCCAGATGCGAGCAGATAAGGATTTGGCCGCGTGTATTGTGGTTGTCCACATCGGCATATAGGTTGTCGGGGTCTTCCACTACGAGGTCGGGCACGGTGATTTTATGCTGCCACACGGCGAAGCGGTCGGCCACGGCTTGGCCGAAGGCCGCAAACTGGCGGTATACGGGAAAACGCACGGGTAGCGGTGCGGCGGGAAAACTGCTTTTCAGGTAGCCCTGATATTGGCGCACGCTGCGGCGTTGGGCGGCGGAGGTGAGGTAGAAATAGGCGGCAACAAGGGCGGCAATGCCGTGCACCGGCCACAGGGGCAGGTAGCGCACCAGCCATTCGGTAATTTTGAGGAAGAGACGGTGGCCGCGTTCGCGCTGTGCCGACCAATGCGCCTGTTCGGTTGGTGCCGTTTGAGGCCGTTTGAACAGGCGGCCGATGCGGCGGGCAACCATGCCGCAAAACAGGCGGGCGTGCATTTTGCTGATGAGCAGGTTGTCGCGGCGCAGGTTGAAGTGCGAGATGCCGCCCTCTGCGTAGCGCACGGGCGTGTTGAGCCAAACGAGGGGTACGCCCGCCCAATGCAGTCGGATGAGGATTTCGTTGTCGAAATCCATGCGCTCGCCGATGACGGCACCGCCGTATTGGATGGGCAGGACAGCATCCAGCGGATAAACGCGGAAGCCGCACATGCCGTCTTTGATGTCGAACGACCAAGTGTGCAGCACGTTCCAAAAATCGGTGATTTTGCGGCCGTAGAGCCGCGATTTGGGCACGTCGCCGCCGTACACCGGCCGCCCGCATACCACGGCTTGCGGCTGCGACTGTGCGGTTTCGATAAAGCGCGGGATGTCGGCAAAGCTGTGCTGCGCGTCGGCATCAATCTGCAAAATGTGGCTGAAACCTTGCTCCGCCGCCAATTTGAAACCCCATTTCATCGCACTGCCTTTACCGCCGTTCACCGGGCGGAAGGCTACTTGAACGCCTTCTTCACGCAAGGCCTCCAAACCGGCGCGGCAGTCTTCGCCCGAGCCGTCGTCCACCACCAAAACGGGCAGGCCGCAATCTCGCAGGGCGGAAACCACCTGCGGCAGCGTGTCGAGATGTCGGTAGTGGGGGATGACGGCGAGGAGTTTCATGATGGGGCGGGAAACGGTGGGAAAACGGGATTTTAACAAAAGGGGGAAAAGGCTACCTGAAAATCGGATGGGATTGTTTTCGCTTCGTTGCGGCTTGTGTGCTGGCTTTGCCAAGACATTGTTGCTTTTTCAGGTAGCCTCTGGATGCCCGCCGTCTGTTTTGTCTTCCAGCATCTCCGCCCCTTCGCTGCCGGCTTGCTCCACCAGCTGCGCATCGAGCCGTTTGCCGGCTTTCACGCCCATTTGGCGCAGTTTTTCCACGCGGTCGACCAGGTTGCCGCGGCCGCTGTAGAGCTGTTTGTAGGCGGTTTGGTAGCTATCTTGCGCCTGCTGGAGGTTTTTGCCCACTTTTTCCAGGGTTTCCACGAAGCCGACGAATTTATCGTAGAGTTTGCCGCCTTCGCTGGCAATCTGCAGGGCATGGCGGTTTTGGTATTCGTGCCGCCAGATGTTGGCCACGGTGCGCAGGGTGGCCAGAAGCGTGCTGGGGCCGACCAGGATGATGCGTTGGTCGAAACAGGTTTGGAAGAGCTCGGGGTCTTGTTGCAGGGCGAGCAGGTAGGCGGGCTCTACGGGTACGAACATGAAGACGAAATCGAGCGATACCAGGCCTTGGATTTCATCGTAGCGTTTGGCGGCGAGCTCTTTGATGTGCTGGTGTATCGAGGCGAGGTGGGCGGCGAGCTCGGCTTCGGCGGCTTCGGGGCTTTCGGCGCGGGTGTAGCGCACGTAGGCGGTGAGCGATACTTTGGAATCGACGATGATTTGTTTGTTGTCGGGCAGGTTGATGAGCACGTCGGGCTGGAGGTAGCGGCTTTCACCGTCGCTGTCGGTTTGGCGGCCGCCGCTTTGCACGAAGTATTCGCGCCCTTTCACCAGGCCGGAGTTTTCCAGCACTTTTTCCAGAATCATCTCGCCCCAATTGCCCTGGCTTTTGTTGCGGCTGCCGGTGAGGGCTTGGGTGAGGGCTTGGGCATCTTGGTGCAGCCGGGCGTTGAGCTGTTGCAGGCGTTTGAGCTCGTTTTCCAGCGTGAGCCGCTCTTTGGCTTCTTTTTCGTAGGTATTTTGTACGAGTTGGCTGAAGCCTTGCAGTTTTTCGCTCAAGGGATTGAGCAGTTGGTCGAGCTCTTGGCGGTTTTGCTCGGAAAAACGGCGGCTTTTTTCTTCGAGGATTTGGTTGGCGAGGTTTTGGAATTGTTCGCCCAAGTTTTGGCGGGCTTGGTTGAGCAGGGCGATTTGTTCGGCGTGGGCTTGCTGCTGCTGTTCGATTTGGGTTTGCACGCGCTCGTGCTGCAGGCGGCTGGCGGCCAGCTCTTGGCGGGCGGTTTCGTAGCGCTGTTGGAGCTGCTGTTGCCGTTCGGCAGCTTCGGCCAGTTGGCGGTCGAGGTGTTGTTTGGATTGTTCGGCAGCCACGGCGCGGGTTTGCCAGCTTTGGGCTTCTTCTTGTTCGGCGGCGGATTGCTGCTTGGCAGCGGCGAGCTCGCGCAATAGCTGTTGCTGCCGTTCGGCCGCTTCGGCCAGGCGGTTGGTGAAATGTTGCACTGATTGCTCGGCGGCGGCGGCGTGGGTTTGGTAATCCTGTGCGGCTTGGCGGGCAGCAGAAAGCTGCTGTTGGCTGTCGGCCAGGCTTTGGGCGGTGTGGCCGAGTTGCTGTTCGTTTTGCTGACAGACTTGCTGTTGCAGGGCGAGCTGGTGTTGCAGGCGGTCGGCTTCTTGCTGGTGGCGGTGTTGCGCGGCTTGGTGGCGGGCGTTTTGCCACAGCCAAACGATGAGTGCGCACAGTAGGGCGGCGGCGAAGCAGGCGATAAGCAGGACGGGAAGGGTAAAGGTCATAAAAGGCTACCTGAAAACGGTGTTTGGGCGCTAAAGCATGAGCTTCAACGACGTTTAAATGGGGAGCGGTTGGCGGTTTAATCCGCTATCGAAATCCGCACGATTTTATGCTCCTGCGGGTTGCCATGCCAATAATCGCGGTACAGTTCCAGGCAGTCGGCAATGCTGGCAAACAGTTTGGGCTGGCGTTGCTTGAGGTCGGCCAGGCCGCAAAAGGCGATGTGGATTTCGCGTTGCGGCAGCCAGCCCAAGTCGCGCATACAGTCGTTGAGCGAATCGAGGCCGCCGCTAAAATAGGCGGGCAGCTCGAAGGCTTCCTGCATGCGCTGCATCAGGTTGTGCGGGGTTTTGATGCGGGATAAATTCACGCTGATGGCAAGGGCATCCGGGCTGGTTAGGGTTTGACGGATAAAGCGGCTCATGGAAGTTTATTGTGCGCTAGTCTGAGAGTAAACGAATTTTGTGAGATATATGTTAGGGTTTCGGCAGCTTACCAAATTTCAGGTAGCCTTCGCCATTTCCTGCCTGCTCGCCTTTGCGCCTCATGCCGGCGCGGGGCACTCAATTTAGCTATGCAAAAACAAGCCCTCCTGTGGAGGTCTTATTTTAACTTTGTTAAAACGAACCCTTCTAACGAAGGCTTTGTTTTTGCTTCGCAGAAACTCGTCCTCCTTCGGAGACCTCGTTTTCTTTGCTTCGCCAAAGAAAGGGAGCAAAGAAAGGCGACTGCGGGCACAGGTTTGGCTTTGCCAAACTTCCCTCACTTCGCGCGGTTTTTCGGGCGCAAAGAGAAATTGGATTAGCTGCAACTTGCGGCTGCGCCGCTTCGGGCATGCAAGCCCTTGTTCCCCGAAAAACCGCACTCCGTTCGGCTGCTCCAGCAGAGAGGGCGTTGCGGCAACCGTTCGTACCCCCCATCTTCCGCGTTTGGTTATCGGGAAAGTTCATCAATCTATGAATTATGAATTCTACCGCTTTCAGGTAGCCTTCTCGCTTTTCGGGTAGAATACCGCCGTTTTGTTGGCCTTTTTTCATAGGAAACCACATGTCTGCCCTGCTTGCCCTTTCCCCGCTCGACGGCCGCTATGCCGCCGCCGTTGAAGCCCTGCGCCCCGTTTTTTCCGAATACGGCCTGATCCGCGCTCGCGTGCGCGTGGAGCTGGAATGGCTCAAATCGCTGGCTGCCGCGCCCGAAATTAGCGAAGTGCCGCCTTTTTCTGCCGCCACTTTGGCCGAAATCGATGCCGTGATTGCCGGTTTTTCGCCTGAACACGCTGCCGAAGTGAAAGCCATCGAAGCCACCACCAACCACGACGTGAAAGCCGTGGAATACTGGCTAAAACAGCGCTTCGAGAGGCTACCTGAAATCCAAAAGGCAAACGAATTCATCCACTTTGCCTGCACCAGTGAAGACATCAACAACCTTTCCCACGCCCTGATGCTGCGCGAAGCCCGCGATAGTGTGCTGCTGCCCAAGCTGGCCGAAATCGCTGCCAAGCTGCGCCAAATGGCACACAGCTTGGCCGCCCAACCCATGATGAGCCGCACCCACGGCCAGCCCGCCACCCCCACCACCCTAGGCAAGGAAATCGCCAACGTGCTTGCCCGTTTGCAGCGCCAAACCGCCCAGCTGGAGAAACAGGAGTTTTTGGGCAAAATCAACGGCGCCGTAGGCAACTATAACGCCCATCTCTCCGCCTACCCCGATATGGATTGGGAAGCGCATTGCCACCGCTTTGTCGAACAGTCGCTTGGGCTCACCTTCAACCCCTACACCATCCAAATCGAGCCGCACGACTACATGGCCGAGTTCTTCCAAACCCTCAGCCGCATCAACACCATCCTCATCGATTTCAACCGCGACGTGTGGGGCTATATTTCCCTTGGCTATTTCAAACAAAAAGTGAAGGCCGGCGAAGTCGGTTCCTCCACCATGCCGCACAAAGTGAACCCCATCGACTTTGAAAACTCCGAAGGCAACCTCGGCACCGCCAACGCTATCCTCGGCTTCATGGCCGAGAAACTGCCCGTATCTCGCTGGCAGCGTGACCTGACCGACAGCACCGTGCTGCGCAACATGGGCGTGGGCGCAGGCTACACCCTGCTCGGCTGGGCCGCCCACCTGCGCGGCCTGAACAAACTCGAAGCCAACCCCGCCGCCATGCAGGCCGACCTCGACGCCACCTGGGAACTATTGGCCGAGCCCATCCAAACCGTGATGCGCCGCCACGCCGTGCCGCAGGCCTATGAGCAGCTCAAAGCCCTCACCCGCGGCCAAGACGGCATCACACCCGCCACCCTCCAGTCCTTCATCCGCGGCCTCGACATCCCTGAAGAAGCCAAAGAGCGCCTGCTCGCGCTTACCCCCGCGCTGTATGTGGGCAAGGCGGAAGAGCTGGCCAAGCGGATTTAAGGCCGCCTGCTGACATCCAACAAAAAGGCTACCTGAAACTTTCAGGTAGCCTTTGTTTATTCATCGGTTGCTGCTGGATCGAAGTGGAAGCGGTTTTGCGGATCGAGCTCGCGGGTGGCGGCGCGCAGCCAGGCCCAGGCCAGGTCGTATTGCTGCTGGAAGGCGTTCCATAGGGCGTCTTCGCTCATGATGCTGTATTCGCCTTCGGTGGCCAGGGAAACGGGCAGGCCGCTTTCGATGGCTTGGTGCAGCGGCATATATTCGCGGTCGTAGAAATCAGACATTTCGCGCATCAGCTGCATGGCGTGCTGCCATTGCTCCTGAGCGGCTTCCAACTCGGGCAACAGGCGCTCCCATTCGCGGTAGAGGGATTGAATGCGGTCGATGCGTGCTTGGGCGGCTTCGGGGGTGATGGGGTTCGACATATTGCCTCCGGTGGGGATGGTTGGGTGAAATGTGGTGTTTGGTTGATATAGGTGGCAGGCGGGCAGAAATGTTGAGGCTACCTGAAAGCATGCGCTTCAACGAAGCATCCCTACAGCCCGAATTCCTGCAGGAAGCGGGCATCATCCGCCCAGCCGGATTTCACTTTCACCCAAACCTTGAGGAATACCTTGGTTTCAAACAGTTTTTCCATATCCAGCCGGGCTTCGGTGGAGATTTTTTTCAGTTTTTCGCCGCCTTTGCCGATGATGATGGCCTTTTGGCCGTCTTTATCCACCAACACGGCGATGTAGATGCGGTATAGCCCGTCTTCTTCTTCAAATTGTTCTACCGCCACGTTGGCGGCATAGGGCAGCTCTTCGCCGAGGTGGCGGAACAGCTTTTCGCGCACGATTTCGGCGGCCAGGAAGCGGGCAGAGCGATCGGTTACCGCGTCTTCGGGGTAGAGCGGCACACTTTCGGGCAGGTGGGGGCGCAGCCGGGCGAGCAGCTCGCCGATGCGCAGCCCATGTTTGGCGCTCACGGCTTCCGCGCCAGCAAAATCAAACTCTCGGCACACGGTTTCGATAAATTCTTCCAATTCGGCCTTGCTGTTGGCGCGGTCGATTTTGTTCACCACCAAAATCACGGGCAGGTGTTTGGGCAGCAGGCGGATCACGGCGCGGTCGGCTTCGCTGAAACGCATGGCTTCCACCACGAAAGCCACCACATCTACGCCGCCGATGGCTTCGGTAACGTTTTGGTTGAGCCGGTCGTTGAGCGCGTTGCGGTGGCGGGTTTGGAAGCCGGGGGTGTCCACGAAGATGAACTGGCTGCGCTCATCGGTATAAACGCCGGTGATTTTGTGGCGAGTGGTTTGGGCCTTCTTGCTGGTGATGCTGATTTTCTGGCCGATGAGGTGGTTCATCAGCGTGGATTTGCCCACGTTCGGCCGGCCAACGATGGCCACGAAGCCGCAGCGGAAGGCGGTTGGATGTTTGGTGTTGGAATAATTCATGTTGTTCATATGGATATATTTTCAGGTAGCCTGTGCGGAATGCTCAATAGGCTACCTGAAAACGTGGGCTTCAACAAAGCTAAAATGTAGCGGCTTAGTTTTTAATGCGAACTTTGTCTTCTGGGTTGCCGAACACGATTTCGGGCAGATTCCACTGTGCCATGAGTTTGTTCAGCGCTTTGATTTTCACCATGCGCACGGGTTTGCCGGCCAGAATGGGGGCGTTGATGGCGAAGCGGTTGATGCCGAGCAGGAAGTTGATGCACTCCTGCACCAACATATCGTTGCCTTCAAAGCGGATTTCGGTGGCGCTGGTGAGCATGCCGGTGCCTTTGGCCCACACGCCTTTGTCGTTCAGTTTATAGCCGTTCTCCTGTGCCCAAGCTTGCCATTCGGGTGAGTTTTCCGCACCTTCCGGCACGTGGATGCGCAGCTCGGGATAGTCTTTTACCGCGTTTTTGGAGGAGAACCATAGGAAGAAAATGCCGATAAATGCGCCGAATAAGACGCTGAACACAAAAACCATGATTGAATCCTTTATTAAGTTGAAAATGAGTGGCTAATATATAGCATGCCGTTTTCTGTCGGTAAATCCTGCCTGTAAGGCTTGTTTGTATTAGCTCAAATATTATTGGCCTGAATGATAGCGGCATCAGCAGCGATTCAGGCACGGGATTGGCGGTGTTTTTTGTTTTTGCCGGGCAGGGGGTGATGTTCCTGCAGCCAATCCAGCGCCTCTTTGGCCGCAGCTTGTTCGGCGGCGCGGCGGCTGGCGGCTTGGGCGCGGGTGATGTGGGCGAGTTCGCCCAGATCGCAGGCGATATCGAAACGGGCATCACAGCCCTCGCCGGACTGGTGTTCAATGCGGTATTTGGGCAGGGGCAGGCGGCGGGCTTGCAGGGCTTCTTGAAGCAGGGTTTTCGGGTCTTTGCCCTGGTTGCTTAAGTCGATGTTGGCAATGCGCCGGGCAAACAGGCGGCGCACGGTTTGCTCGGCGGCGGCGAAATCGGCATCGAAGCTGATGGCGGCCAGCAGGGCTTCCACGGCGTCGGCCAGGATGGAGGGGCGGTCGAAACCGCCGCTTTTGAGTTCGCCCACGCCCAAATAAAGCGCGTCGCCCACGCCCATGCTGCGGGCGATTTCGGCGAGCACGTCTTGGTTGACCAAATTGGCGCGCAGGCGGGAGAGTTCGCCTTCGCTATAGCCGGGGAAGGCGTCGAACAGCATTTTGGCCACGCTGTAATCTAGGATGGCGTCGCCGACAAACTCGAAGCGTTCGTTGTTTTGGGCGCTGTAGCTGCGGTGAGTAAGCGCCTGCTCGAAGAGGCGGGGATTTTGGAAGCTGTGGCCGAGATGGCGTTGCAGCTCTTCGCCGGCCCGGGCGCGGCGCGGATCGGGCTTCGGGATCTTGCGGGGTTTGGCGGTGGGTTTGCTCATGATGGCGGGATTATATCGGGTTTGGCGGTGCGGCGCAGGCAATAGATGATTTTCAGGTAGCCTCTATGCGGTTTGCGAGAGGCTACCTGAAAAGTGGCGGATTATAGCGAATGGAAATAAGGATGCTGCTGCCTTGCCATACCGGCTGGCCTGCCTGCGGCTCGCTGCCTAGCCCATTCGTTTTATCCACTATGCTTTGCTTGCCTTGCAGCTTATGTTTTCAGGTAGCCTTTGTTTGCCAGATAAAGGCTACCTGAAACCTTATTTACACGGTTTGCGAATACTTGGCGGCGGTGTCGCGGGAACGTAGGTGGCAGTCGAACACCATGGCGATGTTGCGGATGAGGAAGCGGCCTTTTGGGGTGACGGTTAGGCCGGTTGTATGGAGCTCAACCAGGCCTTTGGCGGCGAGGGTGGTCATATCGGCCAGCTCGGCGGCGAAATATTGGGCGAAGGGCTGGCGGCATTCGGCTTCGTAATCGGCAAACTCGAGGCCGAAGCGGCACATGAGGTCTTGGATGAGGCGGCGGCGCAGCAGGTCGTCTTCGTCGAGCAGGTAGCCGCGGAACAAGGGCAGCCGGCCGGCATCGAGGTCGGCATAGTAGGCTTCGAGCTGGCGCTGGTTTTGGCTGTAGATGCGGCCGATTTTGCCGATGGAGGAGAGGCCGACGGCGATGAGGTCGCAATCGGCGTGGGTGGAATAGCCTTGGAAGTTGCGTTGCAGGCGGCCTTCGCGCAGGGCAACGGCGAGTTCGTCTTGGGGCTTGGCGAAATGGTCCATGCCGATGAAGACGTAGCCTTCGCTGCCCAGCCGCTGCACGATTTGCTGGAGCATGTCGAGCTTGGTGTTGCTGTCGGGCACGGCATTGGTGTCGATGCGGCGCTGGGGTTTGAAGATGTGCGGCAGGTGGGCGTAGTGGTAAACTGCCAGCCGGTCGGGGGCGAGGGCGAGCACTTTATCCAGCGTTTGCTGCATGGTGGCGGGGGTTTGGTGCGGCAGGCCGTAAATCAAATCGACGCTCACGGATTGGAAGCCGGCTTCGCGGGCGGCATCGATCACCACACGGGTTTCTTCTTCGCTCTGGATGCGGTTTACGGCTTGCTGCACTTGCTGGTCGAAATCCTGAATGCCCACGCTCATGCGGTTGAAGCCGAGCGAGCCGAGAAACAGCACGGTTTCGCGGCTTACTTTGCGCGGGTCGATTTCGATGGAGTATTCGCCTTGCGGCATCAGGGTGAAGTGCTCGCGGATAAGGCTGAATACGAAATTGAGCTGGGCATCGGAGAGGAAGGTGGGGGTGCCGCCGCCGAAGTGCAGCTGCGCCAATTCGGGCTTGCCTTGCAGGAGTTCGGCCTGCAGGGCGAATTCTTTTTTCAGGTAGCCTAGGTATTGGTCGGCGCGGGTGGTGTCTTTGGTGATGATTTTGTTGCAGCCGCAGTAGTAGCAGATGGTGTTGCAGAAGGGGATGTGGATATAGAGCGAGAGGGGGCCGGGCGTGCGGTTTTGCACGGCTTGGATGTAGTCTTCGGCGGTAAAGCCTGTGTGGAAGCGGTCGGCGGTGGGGTAGGAGGTGTAGCGCGGGCCGTTGGCAGGCAGGGAGGCGATAAGCTTGCGGTCGAAGATGATTTCTTGGGTACGGTTGGCAGACATGGTAGTGGTTAGATTGCTGTTATTTTTTGATAAATATGCGGTAATAGGTTTTGTTTGTGAAATCGGGTAAAATGCCGGTGTTTGGCAAATTGCTCCGACTATTGCCGGGCGGTAAGTATAAACGATAATTGCCGCCGCTTCATAAGCTCAGATTGCTTAGAAAGTTAGCACACACATGAAAGCCATGCCCCACTCCACAACTTGCTCGCGCTGCGTTTTTAAAGAGCTATGCCAGCCCAATGCCGCGATTGCGGTGGTGGTAGAGCGTGTTGATGCGGTTATCAAACGCAGCCGCCGCCTGAAAAAGGGCGATTTCCTGTTTCGCAACGGCGACGGGTTTGATTCGCTGTTTGTGGTGCGCACCGGTTTCCTGAAAACGGTTATCGCCAGCCACGACGGGCGCGATCAGGTTACCGGTTTTTTTATGTCGGGCGAACTGGTGGGCATGGACGGCATCTGCAACCAAATACACTACTGCGATGCGGTGGCGCTGGAAGACACGGAAGTGTGCGAGCTGCCCTATGCCAGCATGGAGGAGCTTTGTGCGGCGGTGCCGGAATTGCAGCTGCATTTCTACCGCTTGTTTAGCCAGGAAATTGTGCGCGATCAAAATGTGATGCTGCTTTTGGGCAATATGCGCGCCGAAGAGCGGCTGGCGGCGTTTTTGCTGAATTTGTCGCAACGGCTGAAAAAACGCGGCCTCTCGGCCAATGATTTTATTTTGCGCATGTCGCGCGAGGAAATCGGCAGCTATTTGGGGCTGAAGCTGGAAACAGTGAGCCGCACGCTCTCCAAATTCAGCCAAGAAGGGCTGATTGAAGTGGAATACAAACATATCCGCCTGCTCAAGCCCGAGCGGCTCAAGCAGCTGGCTTCCGGCCTCCAGCCTGCTGTGGTTTAAAGCGGCATCCTGGATTTATCTTTATTTCCCAACCGCTTGGCAGGCTACCTGAAACTATGCTTGCCAAGCCCAATTTTCCAATATGAAAATCCTCATCTTAGGTAGCGGCCAAGTGGGCACTGCCGTGGCACAGAATTTGGTGGAAATCCCCAACCACGACGTGACCATTATCGACAACGATCCCGAAGCCCTGCGCAACATCGGCAGCAAGCTCGATGTGCAAACCCTGCTGGGCAACGGCTCTTCTCCCGCCGTGATGGCCGAAGGCGGCGCCTACGACACCGACCTGCTGCTCGCCCTCACCCGCCACGACGAAACCAATCTGGCCGCCTGCAAACTGGCTTCCAGCCTGTTCAACATCCCCAACCGCATCGCCCGCGTGCGCCTTTCCGATTATTTGGAGTTCACCGGTCCCGACGCCGAAGAAGATAACGACGGCCGCGGCACGCTCGATTTGTTCGGCGTGAGCGAATCCATCTGCCCCGAACAACTGGTTACCGAGCGGCTGGCCGATTTGCTCTGCCACCCCAGCGCCCTGCAGGTGCTCACCTTTGCCGAAGACAAAGTGCGCATGCTCGTGGTGCGCGCGCAAAGCGGCGGGCGGCTATTGGGACAGCCCATCCACACCATCCACGAACACCTGCCCGAAGGCACCGACTGCCAAATCTGCGCCATCTACCGCAACAACAAGCTGATTATGCCCACGCCGCAAACCGTGATTCAGCAGGGCGACGAAGTATTCGTGGCGGCCGCCACTTCGCAAGTGGCCGAAGTGTTGCGCGAATTGCGCCCGCAGCAGCAGCCCACGCGGCGTGTGATGATTGCCGGCGGCGGCCAAATCGGCTTCCGCCTTAGCCGCCAGCTGGAAGACCGCTTCGATGTGAAAATCATCGAAATCAATGAAAAGCGTGCCGAATGGCTTTCGGAAAACCTCAACAGCACCCTGGTGCTGCACGGCTCCGCCGCCGACGAAAGCCTGCTGGAAGGCGAATACATCGACGAAATCGACGTGTTCTGCGCGCTCACCAACGACGACGAAAACAACATCATGGCCGGCATGCTGGCCAAAAGCCTCGGCGCCAAACGCGTTATCGCCATCGTTAACCGTTCCAGCTATGTGGATTTGCTGCAAGGTAATACCATCGACATCGCCGTATCTCCCCACTTGGTGACTATCGGCTCAATTTTGGCGCACATCCGGCGCGGCGACGTGGAAGCCGTCCACCCCCTGCGTGGCGGCAATTCCGAAGCCATCGAAATCGTGGTACACGGCGACAAAGATACGTCCAAGCTGGTCGGCCGCCGCGTGAGCGCCGTGCGCTGGCCCAACGGCTGCCACGTTGCCGCCGTAGTGCGCGATGAAGAAGTGTTCATGGGGCATCAAGACGTGCAGCTGGCCGACGGCGACCACATCATCCTGTTCGTAGCCCGCCGCCGCGTGGTGAGCGAGTTGGAAAAACTGATTCAAGTGCGCATGGGCTTTTTTGGCTAGAAACAGCGGCTTGGAAATAACAACAGGCTACCTGAAAACAAAAATGGTTTTTCAGGTAGCCTTTTTGTATGGCAGGCCGAAGGTGTTGATTATTCCTGCGGTGGCAGCGGGGCACCAGAAGGATGTTTGTAGCGGTTGTACGCAAACAGGTATTGCTCGGGGAAACGGCGCACCCAGTTTTCCACATTGCGATTGATGATTTCGGCGTCGTGGGCTTTGTCGCCGTTGAAGCTGCCTTCCACGGGCTCGATGTGCAGGGCGAAGCCGCGGCTTTCAGGTAGCCTGATGCCGGCGAAAAACAGGGGGCGTACGTTTTTTACTTGCGCAAGGCGGCCGGCCAGGGTCATGGTGTAGGCGGGGCGGCCGAAGAAGGGCGCCCATACGCCGTCGCCATGTTCGTCGGGCACGTGGTCGGGCAGGACGATGGTGGCTTCGCCCTGGCGCAGGGCTTGGATGATTTGCTTCACGCCGTGCAGGTTGGTAGGGGCGGTGCGGCCTTTGTCGCGCACGCGGCCGGCCTGCATGATGTCGTCTAAAACTTTGATTTTCGGCGGCTTATACATGGCGGTGAGCGGGAAGGGCAGGCGGTGGCTGATGTAGCGGCCGGCGAGGTCGTAGTTGCCGATGTGGGGGGTGATGAGCAGCAGGCCTTCGCCGGCATCGAGGGCGGCCTGGATGTGTTCCCAGCCGTGGGTTTCCACGAATAGTGCGGCCACCTGCTCGGGGCTGCGGAAAAAGGCCAGCGGCAGCTCGAGCGCGCCTTTGGCAGTTTCGCGGAACACGGCGCGGATGTGGGCAGCATCGTTGGGCAGGCCGGCGGTGTGCAGGTGGTTGCGGATGCGTTCGCGGTCGGCACTGGCGAAACAATAAAGCAGGCCGCCGGCGCGGTTGGCGATGAAGTGCAGCACGGAAAGCGGCAGTACGGCCAGGGTGCGGAAGAGGAAGAAAACGAGGGTGCGCATGGGGATGGCGTTAGGGATGGGTTGGGGCGGTTTGGGCAGTATTGTAATGGAAAAGGGGGCGGGCAAGCCAATGGCGGAAAGGCTACCTGAAAGTATGGGTTCGAACGGAGTTAAAAGCCCAAACGGGTTTATGGTGTTGGCGCTGGTGTTTTAACTGCGTAGAAACGTAGGCGTAGTAGCGCCAAGATATCGCTTATTTCGCTGAAATTTATGCTTTAGTTGCGCAGAAACTCAGCCTTGGCTTAGGCAAAATATCAGTTTCAGGTAGCCTTTTGCCGGCTTGCCTGCCGTGCGATGCAGGTTTAAACTCAAGCCGCTTATTCGCGCCGATGCGTTTGCCATACAGTATCGGCTCTTGCTTCGGCTACATTTTCAGGTAGCCCATCATTCCCAAAGGAGACTCTATGAATCCGCTTCATTCTTTGCAGCCGCAGGCTGTTTGGCAGTGGTTTGCCGATATTTGCGCCATTCCGCACCCCACTTATCAAGAAGCCGCGCTGGCTGAAATGATTGTTTCCCGCGCCAAGGAAAAAGGCTTGGCGGTGCAGCAAGACGAAAAGGGCAATATTTATATCCGCAAGCCAGCGCATGGTGCGGGCATGGCCGATAAGCCCGGCGTGATTTTGCAGGGGCACATCGATATGGTGGCGCAAAAAACCCCCGATTCGCCGCACGATTTCGCCACCGACCCCATCCGGCCGCAAATCATCGATGGCTGGGTGCACGCCACGCAAACCACGCTGGGCGCAGATAACGGCCTCGGTTCGGCCATGGGCTTGGCCGTGGCTTTTGCCGACGATATCGAGCATCCGCCCTTGGAAGTGCTGCTCACGGTGGAAGAAGAAATCGGCATGGACGGCGCGCGCCAAATGCGTGGCGACTTGCTGCAAGGCCGTTATTTGATCAACTTGGATACCGAAGAAGCCGGTTGCGTGTATGTGGGTTGTGCCGGCGGGCGCGATGCCGATTTGAGCCTGCCTTTTGCCACCGAAGCCGCCGAAGGGCAGCATGTGCGCATTACCGTGTCTGGTTTATTGGGCGGGCATTCCGGCATCGATATTCACCGCGGCCATGGCAACGCCATCAAGGTGTTGGCCGATTTGTTGGCACGCCTGCCGGAAGAAAGCGGCTGGCGGCTGGCCGTCTTCCACAGCGGTGCGTTGCGTAACGTGATTCCTTCCGAGGCAGAAGCCGAAATCGTGCTGCCCCAGGCATTTGTTGGTGCGCTGGCCGAACTGGCCGACACCGTACGTGCCGAAACGCAAAACGAATTGGGCAAGTTTGCCGATAAATTGGCGATTCAGGTAGCCCCGCTCGGCCAGGGTGCACAAGCTGCCAGCCATGCCGACAGCCGCCGCATGATTGATTTGCTCGCTGCCGTTCCCAGCGGCGTACTTAAATGGAGCGAAGAGTTCGACGGCGTGGTGGACACCTCCAACTGCTTAAGCGTGGTGCACACGAAAGACGGCAAATTTACCGCCTCTATGCTGTTGCGTTCGCTGCGCGAACGGCCGAAAGACGACTTCTGCCGCCTGCTCGGCTCAATCGCCCGCCTCTCCGGCGCTACCCTGCATACCGAACAGGACTACACCGGCTGGGAGCCGCATATGTCGTCTGCCTTGCTGCAGAAAACCATCGAATCCTTTGCCGCCGTACGCGGGCAGCAGCCGCAAATCGAAGTGGTACACGCCGGCCTGGAATGCGGTTTGATGCAAAAACACCTGCCGCACACCGAAATGATTTCCTTCGGCCCGACCATCAAAGGCGCTCACTCGCCCAAAGAGCGGGTGCAGATTGATACCGTGGAAGAGTGCTGGCGCATTTTGCTGGATTTGCTCAAGCGGATTGCTTAATGAATTAAACGAAGCATTGAAAATCCCTGCCGACCAGTTGTTCTGGTCGGTATTTTTCATGCGAAATCGTATTTTTTAGGGGAAAGGCTTGCTAAAAAATGGATTGGAAAGGGATTTTAAATAACGATAATTTAATATTTTCCATAAAAATCAGTTGCCTATACTCTATTGGCTGGGTTATATTCCGCTTCGGGTTGCCGCAATGCTGCGGCGGCCGATTAAGTTAGCGCGGATGAAGCTCAAACTTCATCCGCGCTAGGAAGTACAAAGGAATACCCGTGAGCACTAACCAAGAAACCCCGCATAGCCTGCAACGCAACCTAAAAAACCGCCACTTGCAACTCATCGCCATCGGCGGCGCCATCGGCACCGGCCTGTTTATGGGCTCGGGCAAAACCATCCATCTGGCCGGTCCTTCCGTTATCCTCGCCTACATCATCATCGGCGCTTTCCTGTTTTTCATCATGCGCGCCATGGGCGAGCTGCTGCTCTCCAATCTCGAATATAAATCCTTCACCGATTTCACCCACGACTTGCTCGGCCCGGCCGCCGGTTTTTTTGTGGGCTGGACCTATTGGTTTTGCTGGGTGGTAATCGGTATGGCCGACATCATCGCCATCACCGGCTATACCCAATTCTGGTGGCCGGATGTGCCGCTGTGGCTGCCCGGGCTGCTGTGCATCATCCTCATGGCCAGTATGAATTTGCTCACGGTAAAACTCTTTGGCGAAATGGAATTTTGGTTTGCCCTGGTGAAAATCGTGGCCATTGTTGCCCTGATTGCCGTGGGCTGCTTTTTGGTGGTTAGCGGTTTTGTTGATCCCACCTCCGGCGAAAAAGCTTCGCTCAGCCACTTCTGGAATCATGGCGGTCTTTTCCCCAACGGCATCGGCGGCTTCTTCTCCGCCTTCCAGATTGCCGTGTTCGCCTTTGTGGGCATTGAGTTGGTGGGCACGGCTGCCGCCGAAACCAAAGACCCGGAAATCAACCTGCCCAAAGCCATCAACCGCATTCCCGTGCGCGTGATTATTTTCTACGTACTGGCCTTGAGCGTGATTATGGTGGTAACACCCTGGGACGAAATCGATCCCGCCAAGAGCCCGTTTGTAAACATGTTTACCCTTATCGGCATTCCGATTGCCGCCGGGTTGGTCAACCTCGTGGTGCTCACGTCCGCCCTTTCTTCCGCCAACGGCGGCATGTTTTCCACCGGCCGCATGTTGTATGGTTTGTCCGAAGCCGGCGTGGCTCCGCGCATGTTCAGCCGCCTCAACCGCAACGGCGTGCCTGCCACCGGCCTGCTTTATTCCTGCCTCTACCTGATTGTGGCCGTATTTCTGCTGTATCAGGAGGGAGACATCATGGCCATGTTCACCGTGGTTACTACCCTCTCCAGCATCGGCTTCATTTTCGTGTGGGCGATTATTCTGCTGGCCTACCTCAAATACCGCAAAACCCGCCCGCATCTGCACGAAAAATCCATCTACAAACTGCCCGGTGGTACCGCCATGGTGTGGGTGTGCCTCGCCTTCCTCGCCTTCGTGCTGGTGCTCTTCTCGCGCGATGCTGACACCCGGCTGGGGCTGATGTGCATGCCCATCTGGTTTGCCGCCTGCACCGTGCTGTATTGGGTACTGTATGCGCGCAAACACAGCCGTGCCCCAACCCCACAGCAGTCGCAGCAATAGCGGCAGAGAAAATACAAGGCTACCTGAAAGTTGTTGCTCAAACGAAGCTGAAATAGTTTTCAGGTAGCCTGATCGATGTAATCCAATGCTTCACGAAAAAGGCTACCTGAAAACGGAAAACCCGCTTTCAGGTAGCCTTTAAACCTATTGCCAGCCCTTAAAACCTCACCTCAGGCGGCACTTGGTGTTTGGCACGGTCGGGGAAGTCTAACAGCTGTGCCGGCTGCCGATGGCCGAAGTAGGCGGCGATGATCTTGTGCGGAAACAGTTGGCACAACGTGTTGTAGCCCATGGCTGCATCGTTATAAGCCTGGCGGGCGAAGGCGATGCGGTTTTCTGTGCTGGTGATTTCCTCAGCCAGCTGGCGCATATTGGTGGCAGCCTGCAAATCCGGATAGGCCTCAATCTGCACCATCAGGCTGCGCACGGCCTGGGTGAGCTGGGTTTCGGCGGCAGAAAGCTGCGCCACCGCCTCTGCATTTTCCGGCCGTGTGCCACCCAACACGCCGGCAGCCTGATTGCGCGCCTGCGTAACCTGCGTAAAGGTGTCGTTTTCATGTTTCAGGTAGCCTTTGGCGGCGGCCACCAAGTTGGGAATCAAATCATGCCGGCGTTGCAGCTGCACGCCGATTTGGGAGAAAGCATTTCGATATTGGTTTTGCGCGATCACCAGCCGGTTGTACACCATCACGCCCACCACGCCGCATGCGCCCAGCAGCAAAAGAATCCACAGCATCACGGTCTCCTGAAAGTGTTAAAATTACCAGCCCATCTTACCATATAGTTTGTGCGAACAGTGGCTTGAAGCGGTTTCAGGTAGCCTGCAATCTATTCTCGGAATATTCATCGTGCTAAACCTCCCCACTCTTATCTCCAAAACCCCGCATGCGCTCTACCGCGCCATGTTCTTCTACATCGTTGTCGCATTCGGCATCGGCTGGTTTCTGCCCGTAAACGGTGTGCTATGGGGCATACTGCTGGCCACCGCGCTGGTGCTGTATCTGCGCATCCGCTCGCTGGCACGCGGCGAGAAACGGCTTTACGACCGATTCCCCGCCAGCAAAAGCGGCATCTCTTCGCTGCAATGGATTTATCTGCTGATTGCCGTTACGGGTATGGTCGTCGCCTTTTACGGCGGCACGGCGGCCTCATACGGCGAATTGCGCGAAGCACGCGGCATCGTTCCCGCCAAACCATATAGCCAAATCTCCGAATGTTATGCCCGGCAGGAGGCTAAACAAAAAGACCTGTTCGATTGGATACTGCCCTACAATGCCTGCCGCTATAAAAGCAGCATCAGCTACCTTCCCTTCCCTAACGGCGGTGAGACCCTGTATTTGAACTGTGCCGCCAATCTTTACGACGCTTGCGAACTCGCCTACGCCCATGCCGGCAAACCGGCCGTAGTGAAATACAGCGGCTCGCGCCTGTATGAAATGCAAGTGGACGGCGTGCAAATCTACCGCTATGCCGAACAAGCCGCCCGATTCAACCGCGAGCGCAAATCCGCCCTGCTGGACGCGCTCATCGCCGTGCCGCTGTTCGCCCTGCCGCTGATGTGGTTCCACCGCCGCTTTGACGACTGGCAGAACGAGCTGGCCGAAGGCGAAACCGTGCCGGACGAAACGCCGCAATGGTGGAAATACACCGTGTTGTGCTGCTGGTATCTGCCGCTTGCCGCCGCCTTTGCATGGGCGGGCATCGGTTGGTGGCGCAATATAGACGAGCCGATTGCCTTGACCATCGGACTGCTGTTCATCGGCGCGTTGCTGTTTTTCACCCTGCGCGGCGCGTATCGCGTGTTTGTTCCGAAGCAGCCTGCATCCTAAAACGGCTTCACATCAACGGATAGCAATTGTCCACACAGCCGCTGACCACATTCAGGCCGTCTGAAAGCAGAGGCTTCAGCAAAATGAAAACTCCGTTTCCACCAAGAAACGGAGTTTCCGCAAAGTTAAAGCCAAAAAAGCAGCCTGCACAAAGGACACCCCATGCACTACCAATCGCTCAACGCCGCGCTGGAACAATACAGCGGCAACCTGACCCACCATCCCGCCTCCCCCAACAGCCTCGCCCTGCATATCGACCGTCAAACGCAAGGCTACCTGAAACTCCACACGCCCGACGGCATCAGCCTCAGCCTGACTTGCCACGATGAACCCGTGTTCTGGTCGTTCTTCAGCCACGATTTATACGACACTTACCTCGTCCGCAGCTACGCCGAAAGCTGGCAGGCATACCAGCCCGTCGGGCACATCGGCAGCCGCGTAAACGAACACATCGCCCGCCAACCCGCTGCCGAACAAGGCCTGTTGTGGAACAAATATTTCATCAAACAACTCGCCGCCCACAACGCAGGACTGCTCGGCATCGGCGAATGGCACTTTGACTACCGCCCCGCCCAACCTCTGCCGCCGCAATGGGGCGAATGCTGGCACGACACCGCCGTGGGGCAGCCTGAAACCGACGAAAACTACGCCCAATGGCTGTTTTCAGGCAGCCGTTTCGACGCACTGGACAACAATTTCTACACCCAAACCGAACGCTTCATCGCCCTGAAAACCCACCACGCCGAAGACGGTCGTCTGAAATACTGGCGCAAACGCGCACGGCAAAACCAACTGCCGCCCGTCTTGGTATACGAACTCCCTGCCCTATCCGACCGCTGGCTGATTTTAGACGGACACCTGCGCCTCGCCGCCGGGCTCGCCGAAGGACAACTACCACCCGTCATCACCATTCAAGCCACCACCGCCCGACACAGCCGGCAAACCGCCGCCGAACACGAAACCGCAAAAGCCGCCGCCCTGTCGCAATACGAAAAAATCGCCCGACAAACCGACCACAATCCCCAAGCCTTAAACGCCGTCAGCCAGCACATCGTCCAAGCTTTCGATACTCGCCCCTACCTGCTGCACACCACCCGCGCCGCCGCCGATATCGCCCCGAAAACCTGGTTGCAACAACTGCAAACCTACGCCGCACAACACGGTTTCGCCGAAGAATTTGAACGCGTTTGGACAACGAAATCATGGCCGATGAAACGAATTCCCGCTTTTCAGGCCGTCTGAAAGCGCAGCTTCAACGAAGTTAAAACGGAGTTTCCGAAGGAAGCTAAGTTTCTGCGGAGCTAAAACGAAGTTTCTGCACAGCCCAAAGGCTACCTGAAAGCCAAAAGCAGCCTGCACTTAAAAAACAAGGTGCAGGCTGCTTAGGGTAATGTGTCGTTTATCAATCCAGCTTCACGATTTCTCCGTCTTCCGGAACGTTCACACGGCTTTCAATGCCTTGACCGCGTATAAATTTACGCATATCGGCGCGGCTGACGGCGGTATGATTCACGGTATCCATGTGTACGGTGATGATTTTGGCTTTAGGCATGACTTGGCTGGCTTTTAATACATCAGCCGTCCCCATAATAATGCCGTCTGAAATGCCTGAAATCAGCGCGTAGCCCGTGTTCATAATCAGATAATCGGGTTTGTAGCGGTTCAATGCTTTGTTTACATCTGCCGTCCACACAGTATCACCCATAATATAAGCGGTTTTATGTCCGTTGCTTTGGAATACCACACCCATTGCATCACCTAAGATTTCGGCTAGCTGCGGGTTGGCATACATGGCTTCTGTACCGTGTACGCCGCCGGTTTTGCTGATGGTTACGCCGTTGAAGACGGCGCTGCCGTTCAACACGCGTACATCAGTAAAGCCTTGGCTGCGGATTTTTGCCGCGTCGGCTTGGTGCTGCACATATACAGGCAGGTTTTTCGGAATGGAACGTGCGGCGGTTTCGTCCCAATGGTCTTCGTGAGTATGGGTAACGATAACTGCATCCACACCGTCCAAAATTTTATTCACGCTCATCGGCAGCCCGACCAGCGGCATTTTGGCTTGGTTATTGAACGTGCCGGCAAAGCCGTTCATGGAATGCTTGGGGGCGAAAAACGGGTCAATCAAAAACGTCTGCCCCGCATATTCGACTTTGGCGGTAGCGTTACGGATATGTTGGTATGAATCGTCTGCCCAAGCGGAAAAGGCTGTCGCGCCCAAAACAGTGGCAAGAATAAATTGCTTGGATTTCATTATGTTGCTCCTTAAAAAATCATGGAGCGTATTTTAAGCAGCAGGTGTATCGGCTAAAATAGGCAATATTGCCAATAAACGTAAGGATAGTGCCAAAATGTCGTCTGAAAACGAGCGTAACGAGTTTCGCCAAAATCAAACTGTCCCTAAAATTGTGCTATATGCTCAATCGGGCATGAATGATTTTGTCTTCAACATTCCCTTTTCTGTTTTTCAGACGACCTATCGGGACAATCCACTCTTTGACCTGAAAATCTGTTCCGATGACAGCAAAGACGTTATCACGGCACTGGGCGCAAGCATTCCCGTACACGGCGGCTTGGATTTGACGGAAGAAGCCGACATCATCGTCATCGCAGGCTGGCGCAATATTGAAGAAGCCCCGACACCCGAGTTGAGCGCACATTTACAGAAAGCAGTACAACGTGGTGCGTATATCACCGCCCTATGTTACGGCACTTACGCCCTTGCCTACACAGGACTTTTAGACGGCAGAACCGCCGCCACCCACTGGCTTGCCGAAGACGACTTTGTCCGCCGTTTCCCTAAAATTCATCTGGATACCAACCGCCTATATGCGGAAGACGGCAACTTTTTAACATCGGCAGGTGCGGCGGGCGGGCTGGATTGCTGCCTGTACCTCGTCCGCAAAATCCACGGTGCAACCGTTGCCAACGACCTTGCCCGTACCTTGGTTGCGGCACCACACCGCGAAGGCGGGCAGGCACAGTTTATCCACCGACCTGTCGAACGTCGTACCGCCGATGACAAAATCAATCACTTATTGGACGAACTGCGCCAAAACCTTGCCACCCCATACCGCTTGGACGATTTGGCAAAAAAATTAGCCGTTTCCCGCCGTACCTTTATCCGCCATTTTTCTCAAGCCACAGGCATGAATTTCGGTGAGTGGCTCACCACAGAGCGGCTATGGCAGGTACAGGATTTGTTGGAAAATACGGATTTGCCGATAGAACGCATCGCCGAACAAAGCGGCTTCGGCAGCGCGTCAAACCTACGTTTGCAGTTCAAAGCCAAGTTTAAAATCAATCCGAATGCCTGGCGGAAAGTATTTGGCAGATAGCTAAACACAATACCCCCTCCAAGTGCAGGCTGCTTTTAAAGGCCGCCTAAAACCCCAAAAACCAGCCTGCACCCCAACCAAACAAGGACTTACCATGACCATCCTCCAAGCCGAAAACCTATCCTTCGCCTTCGGGCACGTTGCGCTGCTCGACAAAGCGTCTTTCCAACTGGCCGCGGGCGACAAAGTCGGCCTGATCGGGCGCAACGGCGCGGGCAAATCCAGCCTGCTGAAAATCCTCGCCGGCGTGCAGAAGCCCGACGACGGCCAGCTCATCCTGCAAAACGGGCTGAAAACCGTGTATGTGCCGCAGGAGAGCTTTTTCGACGGCGCGGCCACTGTATTCGACATCGTGTCCGAAGGGCTGGGCAGCCTGCGCGGCGTGCTGCGGCGGTACCACGAAATCGGCCGTGAGCTGGCACACGGACAAAACGACAGCATTATCAAAGAATTAAACGAACTGCAAAACCAAATCGAAGCGCAAAACGGCTGGCAGTTCGACGCGCTGGTGAGCCAGACCATCGGCGAGCTGGGGCTGCCTGAAAACGAAAAAATCGCCAATCTGTCCGGCGGGCAGAAAAAGCGCGTCGCGCTGGCGCAAGCGTGGGTGCAGAAGCCCGACATCCTGCTGCTGGACGAGCCGACCAACCATTTGGACATCGACGCGATTTTGTGGCTGGAAAACCTGCTGAAAAACTTTTCAGGCAGCCTGATTGTGATTACCCACGACCGCCGTTTTTTGGACAATGTGGCCAACCGCATTGTGGAACTCGACCGAGGCAGCCTGCGCTCCTATCCCGGCTCGTTCGCCAAATACAGCGAGAAAAAGGCGGAAGAACTGGCGGTGGAAGCCGAACACAACCGCCTGTTCGACAAATTCCACGCGCAGGAAGAGGCGTGGATTCGCAAAGGCATCGAAGCGCGGCGCACGCGCAACGAAGGCCGCGTTAAGCGTTTGGAAGAATTAAGGAAACAGCGTGCGGCGCGCCGCGAACGGCAGGGGCAGGTGTCGTTCAAACTCGATTCGGGCGAGAAAAGCGGCAAAATCGTCGCCGAGCTGGAACACGCCTCGTTTGCGTACGACAACAAACTGATTATGAACGATTTTTCCGCCGTGATTCAGCGCGGCGATAAGATTGGACTTATCGGCGCGAACGGCATCGGCAAAACCACGTTTTTGAAGCTGATTTTGGGCGAACTCGCGCCGACCGGCGGCAAAATCCGCCTCGGCAGCAAGCAGGAAGTGGCGTATTTCGACCAATTCCGCAGCGCGCTGAATGAAAACGACACCGTGTTTTACACGCTCGGTCAGGGCAACGATTATGTGGAAATCGGCGGCAAAAAGCGGCACGTGATGGGCTATCTGGAAGACTTCCTGTTCCACCCCGCCCGCGCCCAGTCGCCCGTGTCGTCGCTCTCCGGCGGCGAGCGCAACCGCCTGCTGCTGGCCAAACTGTTCACCCGCCCCGCCAACATTCTGGTGCTGGACGAGCCGACCAACGATTTGGACATCGACACGCAGGAATTGCTGGAAGAACTGCTGCGCGACTACGCCGGCACCGTGTTCCTCGTCAGCCACGACCGTATGTTTTTGGATAACGTGATTACGCAGAGCATTGTATTTGAAGGGAAAGGCCGTCTGAAAGAATACATCGGCGGCTATCAGGACTATGCCGATGCGAAAGCGCGCGAAGAGAAAGTACAGGCTGCTTCCACCCCCGCCGCCAAGCCCGAAAGGCCGTCTGAAAAAGACAAACCCAAGCCCAACCGCACGGCCAAGCTGTCGTACAAAGAACAGCGCGAACTCGACGCCCTGCCCGACGAAATCGCCGCGCTGGAAGCCGAACAGGCCGATTTGAACGCCCAACTTTCCGCCCCCGAAATCTTCAAAGACTACGAAAAAGCCGGCAGCCTGCAAGCGCGCGCGGAGGAAATCGAAACGCTGCTGCTGGAGAAATTGGAACGGTGGGAGATGCTGGAAGGGAAGCAGAACGGGGGGTGATTTTGAGGGTTCAGGTAGCCTGATAGGGCGTCTGAAACATTGATAGACCAGTTACTGATGTCCGCTTTCTGCTACTTTTGTCCATTTTGCCAATGTCTGCTTCATTTGTGCCTGAGGGATGAAGCGGGCCATCCGTTCTACTTCCTTGCCTTGATAAAACAGCAGCCATGCAGGTGCGGTCAGCACGTGGAAACGTCCGGCCATTTCGGGTATTTCAGCAATATCGGCTTTTACGGCATACACATTTCCTTCCTCCGCCAAAGCTGAGTCAAGCTGGGCGGCCACGACCGTACAAACACCGCAGATTGGGGCTTTGATGTACAGTGATACTAAAGGGTGTGTGGCGATGGCCTGTTCGATGTCTTTCAAAGTGTGCAGTTGTTGCATGTCATGTCCTCCTTTGAGCGATTAAGCCCTTTTCTAGTTGTCCAGAAAAGGGGCTTTTAACGAAATGAAAACAAGAAAACGTTTTGAGTCGTCTAGATTTTTTCCACAACCACTTTTGCCCGCGCTTTCAGGCTGTTCAACACTGGCGAGGTGGCGGCGGAGCGGTCGGCGAAATTTTGCAGGGTAGGAAGGTCGGCATCGGCTTTTACTTTTACGGTTAGCACCAGATTATCCAGTCCGCCGTAGCCATCTTCCATGCCGCACAGTTTGGCCATGTCGATACCGCCGCTTGCGGATATTTCAAACTGTTCCAGTTCCACGCCTGCTTGTGCTGCTTGCAACTCGAAACCTATGGCGCAGCAGCCTGCAGCAGCACCGATCAGGTATTCCATCGGACTTGGGGCGGCGTTTTCACCGCCCATGTTTTTCGGTTCGTCTGTGGTAAAGGCAGGGAAGCGGCGCACGGAGATTTCGTTCTTCGTGCCGGATACCCAGCGCGAATCGGCGCGCAATGCTGCCTTGCCTTTTGTATGGTCGTTTTCAATCGCTGCCATGGTAGTTCGGAAACGTTCGATATCTAACCCGTTAATCATGTTTTGTCCTTTCATATGATGAATTGCAGATGGTTTTTCGCTACACTTACACGTCCATTTTCCACGCGGCGATACGTTTCAAATTATCCACCGTGTCGTGATTGACGATAGCGTCGAACGTGCCGTCCAGTTTGGCAATTTCGGCTTTGTCTTCATCACTGAGAGCAAAATCAAAGACATTCAGGTTTTCCGCCATGCGTTCGGGTTTGGTGGATTTTGCCAATACAATGATGCCACGTTCCACCAGCCAGCGGGTAATCACTTGTGCCACAGATTTGCCGTATTTCGCACCGATTTTGCTTAACACGGGATTGTGGAAAATATCGTTTTTGCCTTCAGCAAACGGTGCCCATGCTTCCACGGCGATGCCTTCAGCCTGCAAAGCGGCAACGGCTTCGGTTTTTTGTTGGAACGGATTGATTTCAATCTGATTGGCTTGCGGCATCACTTTATTGAATAGTCCCAAATCCACCGCGCGTACGAGCGAAAAATTGCTCACGCCGATGGCGCAGATTTTGCCGGCTGCCTGATATTCTTCCAGCGCGCGCCATGTGCCGTAGCTGTCACCGTAAGGCTGATGAATCAGCACCATATCGATGTAATCCAAATTCAGACGGCCCAATGAACGATCCAACGAGGCTTTGGCGGCTTCGTAGCCGAAATTTTCCACCCAAATTTTGGTGGTAACAAACAATTCTTCGCGTGCCACGCCGCTGTTTTTAATCCCCAAACCGACTTCGGTTTCATTCATATAAATCTGTGCCGTGTCGACGTGGCGATAGCCTGCCTTGATGGCGGCAATCACGGCCTGTTCGGTTTCTGCAGGCGGAATTTGGAATACGCCGAAACCAAGTGCAGGAATTTGTACGCCTTTGTTTAATTTGATGTTTTGCATGATATTGTCTCCTGTTTGTTCTCATGAAAGTGTAGCCATTTTAGCCCGTGTTTTTATTGAGATAAATTAGGTTTGGTTTTATGATGTCGTGAATTAAATTCACTAATCACCTAAAACGGGGTAGGAAAATGCAGAACTTTAACGAGCTGAATTATTTTTTGACGCTGGCGCAAACGCAGAGTTTTGTGAAAGCGGGGCAGCTTTTGGGGATTTCTTCTTCGGCGTTGAGCCACAGCATGAAAAATCTAGAAACGCGGCTGAACCTGCTCCTGCTCAACCGCACTACGCGCAATGTGTCGCTGACCGAAGCGGGGCAGCAGCTTTTCGACCAACTTTCTCCACTTTATCAAGCCATAAACCAAGAAGTCGATGCGTTAAATGACTTTTTGAATACACCATCGGGGCTGATTCGTATCAATGCTCCGACGCTGGCGGCGGAAGCGGTGTTATACCCGAAATTAAAGCCGATTTTGAACCAATACCCGAAAATCCGCTTGGAAATCGTGGTGGACGATCGTTGGGCAGATATTGTGAAAGAAGGGTTTGATATGGGCGTACGGTTAGGCAACGATGTAGCGAAAGAGATGATTGCGGTGCCAATTTCCGCACCGCTCAAAATGGCGTTGGTCGCCTCGCCCGATTATTTGGCGCAACACGGTTCGCCGAAAAATATTGACGATTTGCAGCAGCACCGCCTTATCGGCACGAAGCTCTCCGCCGAACACGGCACGGTGATGCAGTGGGAATTCAAATACAAAAAAGAGCTGATTACATTCACGCCCAAATCGCAGTTTTCCATCAACAACCATCTACGCCTGCAAGCCGTTTCAGACGGCCTCGGCATTGCATGGGTGGCACATATGAGCGTGGCAGATGCACTCAATTCGGGGCACCTGGTCGAGCTGTTGCCTGAGTATGCGATGACTTACGAACCGCTTTACCTCTATTACCCCAGCCGCCGCGGGCATTCGAATGTGTTTAAGTTGATAGTGGATGCGCTGCGGATGTAGGCTACCTGAAAAATAAGAAGCAGCCTGCACTTCAATCAACAAAGTGCAGGCTGCTTTTTGCTTTCAGGTAACCTTATAGCTATTCATATACCGCCTGCCACATTGCGTCCTGCACCGCCTGTACCCAGTTTTCAGGTTGCTTGGTCGCTACACCGTCCTTGACCGCCTGTTTGGCAACAGCAACAGCAACAGTAGCAGACGATGCACGCAGGTTATTCACCGATGGCAGGAGCGACGCGCCTTCGTCCTGTGGATTGACTTGCGAGGCGACTGCTTCAGCTGCAGCCAGCAGCATCCCGTCAGTAACGTGTTTCGCACCGGAAACGATAACCCCCAGCCCCAACCCCGGGTAAAGCATGGCGTTGTTAGCTTGACCGATTTCGTAGTTCACGCCTTTATACGGCACGGGTGGCACAGGGATGCCGACAGAAATGAGCGCTTTGCCATCCGACCATTTTATAGCCTCACTCGGCATCACTTCGATTTTCTCGGTCGGGTTAGATAACGGCAGCAGAATTGGGCGCTCTACGCCCGCACATAGGGCTTTGACTACGTCTTCAGTGAATGCGCCGTGATCGGTGGATGTGCCAATCAAGATAGTCGGTTTTACTTGTTTTACAACTTCGAGCAAGCCGATTTTACCGTCCGTTTTCGCCCAATCGGCAACTTCGGCGGCGGGACGTGCATATTCCTGCTGGTAATCGGGCAAGCCGTCCATGTCGTCAGTAACCAGTCCGTTGATGTCAATCAGCCATACGCGTTGTTTCGCTTCTTCGCGACTCAGACCTTCGCGCTCCATCGCTGCACTGATTTGGTCGGCCATACCCGTACCTGCGGTGCCTGCACCATACACCACCAACCGCTGTTCGGCAAAGGTCTGTTTGGTCACTTTCAGGCCAGAGAATACGGCAGCCATCACAATCGCACCCGTTCCCTGCATATCGTCGTTGAAAATACGGTATTGGCGACGGTTCTCCATCAAAATGCGGCGGGCGTTGGACGGACCAAAGTCTTCAAAGTGCAACAGCGCATTGGGGAACATTTCAGCAGCAGTTTTCAGGTAGTTTGCAATCAATGCGTCGTAGCGTTCACCACGCACGCGGGCATGGCGATTGCCCAAATAAGCGGGATCATTGAGCAGGGCTTCATTATCTGTACCCACATCTAGATTCACAGCAATGGTGCGGCTGGGATGAATGCCCGCAGCAGCAGTATAAACTGCCAGTTTGCCGACGGAAATATCCGTGCCGTTCACACCCCAGTCGCCGATACCCAAAATCTCTTCCGCATCGGAAACCACAATCAAATCTACATCATCTGCACCCAAGCCCAGCGTTTCAAACGATGCACGGATGTTTTCAGGATGGTTTACATCCAGATAGACAGCTCGCGAACGGCGGTAGTCGCGGCTCCATTTTTTAATTGCTTCGCCGACAGTGGGGTCGTAAACGACGGGCAGCATTTCGGCTAGATGGTCAATCAGGAGTTTGTAGTACAGTACTTCGTTGCGGTTGTGCAGTTGATCGAGAAAGATATATTTTTCAATATCTTTTTCATAGGATGAAAACTGGCGGTAAGCACGCGTGGCCTGTTGTTCGAGCGTTTCCACAACGACAGGTAGGCGGCCGGTCAGGCCATATTTTGCTCGCTCTTCCAACGTGAAAGCGGTATCTTTGTTGGTGAGAGGGTTCTGTAGGATAGCGGGGGTGTTGCTCATATTGTGTCTCCTGTGAAGGTTAGGAAAAGCTCGTCCGAAAAATGGACTGTTATATTGTACTTAAAAAAATACGGATTAAAAGTTAATTTAACAACCTAGAAAGTCCTTAAAAGTTGATGATTAGCCTTTTAAAGACTAATAACGGACGTGTCACAATGAAACTGAATCTAAACCACGGCGAAATTAACAAACGTATCAGCAAGGCCATTGCTAAATATCGCCAAGCAAGCGTAGCCTACTTGGGTAGGGTGTGGTACACACGCACGTGGTTTTCAGTTTTCGGGTAACCTTTTCAGGCTACCTGAAACAGTGCAGGCTGCTTTTTATTGTGCCGACATGTGTTCCAACACCTCCGCGAAGTAATCCGCCACCGCCCTGACGCTGGGGCTGCGGCGTACGTCTTCGTGCATCACCAGAAAGAGTTCCGCTGCGAATTCAGGTAGCTGGGCATCCGGATTGAGTGAGACGGGATGCAGCCTGTCAGCGGGGAAAACGGCGAAATCAGGCAGGATACCGATGCCGATTTGTTCGCACACGGCTTGTTTGACAGCGGCGAAGTCGTTGCTGGCGAAGGAAATGTCGGCATCTTCGCCGATTTGTTCGGCAAACCAGCGGGAAAAACGGGTGTTTACGGCAATTTGCACGAAACGCCAGTCTTCGCGGCGGATGGTTTTCAGGTAGCCTTCATGGCCGTAGATGCGGTAGGAGAAATGGGCGATGCGGCGCACGGCAAGGTCGTTTTGGGTGGGGCGGACGAGGCGCAGGGCGATGTCGGCTTGGCGGCCATGCAGGTCGGCGAGTGCGGCATCACTTTAAATGATAAGACGTATGTCGTTGTGTTTGCGGTAGAAATCGGCAATGTGGGGCATCAGCAGGAGTCGGGCGACGAATGGCGGTGCGGAAATGACGACGCTGTGCCGCAGCTCGGCCTGTTCGCGCGCGGTACGCTGCAACATGCTTATATCTTTACAGATTTCGCAGGCATGGCGGTAAAGCCGTTCGCCTTCTGGGGTGAGCAGGTAGCGTTTGCCGATGCGGTCGAACAGGCGCAGGCCGAGTGCGTTTTCCAGCTGGGCGATTTGCCGCGAAACGGTGCTGTGCTGCACGCCCAGGTGTTCGGCAGCAGCGGTAAGGGTTTGTTTTTCCACGAGAGTGGTGAAGTGGCGGATGCCGTTCCAGTCCCAATCCATTATTGCTTCCTTTGTGTATTTTTTGGCTGTGTTTGCCAATTTATCTTATTTTCGTTTTTTTATAAACGGTTTAAACTGCACGATATGGATTTTTTGAGGGGAGCGAGATGAAAAAATTGCCGAAAAAATACGCGGGCGTATTGTTTTCTTTTTACGCCTCAGCGGTGATGGTGCTGATTGTGAGCGCGGTGCTGGTGGCGCTGAATACCGGTATCGACGCGGGCTACCTGCAGCGCTTGTTGAAATCATATTTGATTACTTGGCCGGTGGCATTCGCCAGCCTGCTCGGCGTGCGGCCGTTGGTGGTGAAATGGGTGGCGGCTTCGGTGGCGGATTGAGGCTACCTGAAAACATGAATAAAGCAGTGACAACCCTAATTGCATCAAAGTGCAGGCTGCTTTCAGTTTCACAAAAGCTCCGCTTTTCATAGACAAACTAATATTGTTTTTAAATTTCAGACGGCTGAATACAGCCAAAAGCTCCTCTGAAAACCAGCCTTTATTTACCAACCTTGCAGACAGGAGACACACATGTCCGACAAACCCATTCTCTACGTTGTAACCAGCAATGCCGTTAAAGGTGCAAGCGGCCAGCCCACCGGCTTTTGGTTGTCCGAACTCACGCACCCCATGCACGAAACCGAAGCCGCCGGGCACCGAAGCGAAATCGCCGCCATCCGAGCCGGAGTCGCCCCCGTTGATGCCGACAGCCTGAATATGGATGACCCCGTGAACGCCCATTACTGGCAGCAAACTGACCTGCAACAACGTTTGCAAGCTGCGCCCGGGCTGGGCGGTCTGAACGGCGCGGACTATTCCGCCATTCTGTTTACCGGCGGCTACGGTACGATGTGGGATTTCCGCGAAAGCCTTGACGCGCAACGCCTTATCCGCGAAGTGTACGAAAACGGCGGTATCGTTGCCGCCGTCTGCCACGGCCCTGCCGCGCTGGTGGACGCGAAACTTTCTAATGGCGAATATCTGGTCAGCGGCAAAAACGTTGCCGCTTTCACCAACGCCGAAGAAGAAGCAACGGGCGGAGCTAAAATCGTCCCCTTCCTGCTGGAAACCGCGCTCGTTGAACACGGCGCAAAACACCATGCCGCGCCGAACTGGGCGGAAAACGTGGTGGTGGATGGCCGTCTGATTACCGGTCAAAACCCGGCATCCGCCAAAGGCGTAGGGGTGGCGTTGGCAAAGGCATTGGGTTGATGAAGTGAAAAAAGCAGCCTGCACTTTGGAAATTGAAGTGCAGGCTGCTTTTTATTGTGCCAATTTTATGTTTTCAGACGGCCTTCACGTCTCCAAAGCCCTCAACCACGCCGCCAATCCTTGTTCGAGTTGCGTGCGGGTGTCCGCATCCAGCTTTTCCAGCAGCCGCTTTTCGTTTTCCACATGCGGGAACACGGCTTTTTCAATCAATTCTTCACCTTTATCTGTCAGGCGGACCAGCAGGCTGCGGGCATCGTCCGGGTTGGGCAGGCGGTCGATTAAGCCTTGGTTTTCCAGATTTTTCAGGCGCGTGGTCATGGTGCCGGACGTTACCATCAGCGATGAGAACAACTCGGTCGGGGTCAGCGTATAAGGCGCGCCACTGCGGCGCAAAGTGGCCAGCACATCGAACGAGCCTTCGGTTAAACCGTATTCTCCGTAAACTTTCTCCAGTTCGCGCGCGATGACGGCAGCGGCGCGTTTCAGACGGCCGATTAAAAGCATATTTTCGGCGGCCAATTCAGGCAGTTCCTGCTTCCATTGGGCAACGGCGCGGGCGGCTGCATCAAGGTGTTCGGTCATAGAATGCTCCGTTCGGTTTAAATGGCGATTATTTTATCTTGACCTCAAGCTAATCTCCATTTATATTTAACTTGAATTCAAGATAATTTTGCTGGAGAAAACCATGTTTGCCGATAAGCAAGCCGTTTTAAACGCCTTCCGTTTCCGCCACGCCTGCAAAAGTTATGATGCGGCGAAGAAAATCCCTGCCGATGATTTTGCTTATATTTTGGAAACCGCACACCTGTCTCCCAGCTCGTTCGGGCTGGAACCTTGGCGGTTTTTGGTGGTACAAAACCGTACTCTGCGCGAAGAGTTGCGCGACATCGCATGGGGCGCGGCGGAAAAAATCATGGATTGCAGCCATTTTGTGATTTTGTTGGCACGCACACAGGCTGCCATGCAGACGGATTATCAGGAAAAAATCTGGGGCGGCGTGCATGGTATGCCGTCTGAAACTTTTGAAATGATGCAAGGTTTTTTTAACCAGTTTGCCGAAACCGATTTTGTCATTGCCGATAATCCGCGCTCGTTTAACGACTGGGCAGCCAAGCAAACCTATATCGCGTTGGCGAATATGATGACCGCTGCCGCGTTGATTGGTGTGGATTCCACGCCGATGGAAGGCTTTCAAAAAGAAAATGTGGAAAAACTGCTGTCGGAAAAAGGTTTAATCAATCTTGACGAATACCGCGTCAGCGTCATGGCGGCGTTTGGCTATCGCGCAGGCGAACCCAAGCGAGCCAAAACGCGGCAGGCGGCGGGGGATGTTGTTCAGTGGGTGGAATAAACGGCGGTCGACGCCGTGAAAAAACAAGGCATGGACACGGTCGGGCTTTTAGGGACGCGCTTTACCGTGAGCGACGGCTTTTATACCGACTTTATGGGAACCCAAGGCGTGAAAACCATCGTCCCCACCGCGGCCGAACAGGGCGAAATTCACCGCATTATTTTCGACGAACTCTGCAAAAACAAAATCCTGTCCGAATCCACCCGCTATTTTTGCGACGTAATCAGCCGCCTCAAACAGGCAGGCGCGGCAGGCATCATCTTAGGCTGCACCAAAATCTGCCTGATTGTGAATGAAGAAAACAGCCCGCTGCCCGTGTTCGACAGCACAAAAATCCACGCGCTTGCGGCAGTGGATGAAGCGCTGGCGGGGTAAGGTCGTCTGAAAATACAGTTTTGTAGCGTGGGCTTTCCTGCAATTTTTGACGGACGGTAAAGTGATGGTGAGAGTATGAACCTTTTTCATTCTACAAAAGTTGTGTAAGATATAACTTGCTTAAAGCTAAAAACAATTTTCTTTTTGGGTGTTAATTAAGCGAGCCAAACTATGGATTATCCAGAACCACCAGCACCTTTTTTAGAAGTAAAAATTCACAAACTTGATATCACCCCTCCTATATCATCACTATGTGCAGGTTATGAATGCGGTGAATGGCGTTCATCTCAGCTTGCTGAGCATACAATGGAATGGCTACCTGAGTTTTGCCTTACCGCTAGTGAGTTGAAAAGCCTCAAGCCTGGAAACGCTTTTAGCATGATTAAGAAAGCTGCTAGAATGGTTTATCAAACAGAGAAATATAAATCACGTGGGGAATTTGGAGAGCTGTTCTTGCATATGATATTACGGCAAATCTATAAATCTATTCCCGCCATCAGTAAAATTTATTTTAAAGACTCCGTCAATCATACCGTTAAGGGATATGATGCTGTTCATATCGTTCAGATAGATGGAAAACTGGAGTTATGGCTTGGTGAAGTTAAATTTTATAACAACGCCGCTGATGCGATACGAGATGTTATAGCTGAAATTCAAGAACATACAAAGCAGGATTATTTAAGAAATGAAAAAATGCTTTTAGCCAATAAAATTGATCCTAATTCATCATTCTATCCGACATTATCAAAATTGCTTGATCAAAATACATCTCTTGACGAGTTATTTGATTGCGCTTGCATCCCTATTCTTATCACTTATGATAGCGGCACTTTGAAAAAACACAACAAAACAACAGATGACTTTAACAAAGAGCTGGAAGAAGAAGTTTTAGCAATTAGACAGAAAATTGAGGAAAAAATGTCCAACCTTAATTTACCAGTTAAAATCCATCTTTTTTTGCTTCCTCTTCAAGAAAAATCTGTGTTAATTCAAAAATTAGATGAACAGTTAAAAAGGCTGCAATGATACTTACAAAAAATGAAGTTGAAATAAAACTAAAAGATAGCAGAGAAATAAATCCTGACGATGCTTTCTTAGTTCTACAGTCTATGTGTTTTTTAGCCAATAAGGATCCTGAAGATAATGAGATACAGCAATTGCTTCTTCGTGTATTGGATCGAAAAGAAGAATTTAGTCCATTTATAGAAGTAGTAAATGGATTAATTCGACATTTTGGTCTTTATCCTTATTTGGATACGAATACAATTACTGTAAAAGATGCCATAGCAAGAGAAATTCATAGACCATCTTTGTTAGCAAACGATGATAACAACCAAAATATAGAAGATGAAGGTTTTGTATTCCACAGAGTACAGGCTGAAGTATTTCAATATTTGATGGATGGAGAAAATATCATACTAAGTGCCCCAACCAGTTTTGGAAAAAGTGCCTTAATTGATTCTCTAATTGAAAGTAAAAAGTTTGATAATATCATTATCATTGTACCAACTATCGCCTTAATCGACGAAACGAGAAGACGAATATCCGTATTAAAATGCGATCACAAAATTATCACACATGCTTCACAAGAGTTACAATCAAAAAATATATTTATTCTCACCCAAGAAAGAGCTATCGACTTTCCCGATTTGCCCAATTTTGATATTTTTATTTTAGATGAATTTTATAAGCTAGATCCAAGGGAGGATTCTGAAAGAGCAATGACTTTGAATCATGCCTTGTATAAATTACATAAGAAGTCCAAGCAATTCTATCTGTTAGGACCAAATATACAAAATGTACCTGAAGGACTGCCTGATCGATTGCAGTGTAAATTTATTCGAACCAATTATTCAACTGTCGTTACTGAGCTTATCCGAGTTGGATCAAATAAAGATCCATTTAATGATGAACTACTAAGTTTATGCAATAGCATTCAGGGCTCTACCTTAATATTCTGTTCATCTCCAAATAAAGCAAGAAAAATTACTGAACTACTTGCTAACCATTGTACTCAAATTGGTGAAGGATTAACGGATGCTGCCGATTGGGTTGCAGAAAATTATCATCCTGATTGGACGTTAGTGAAAGGTTTGAGAAAAGGTATTGGAATGCACCACGGTCAAATTCCAAGAGCGATAGCGCATCTTTGTGTGAAAGGTTTTAATGAAGGGAAATTACCATTTTTAGTCTGCACATCCACCCTGATTGAGGGTGTAAATACAAAAGCAAAAAATGTGATTATTTTTGATAACAAGATTGCAAACAAGAAATTTGATTTTTTTACTTTTAACAACATAAGAGGACGTTCCGGAAGAATGTTTCAGCATTTTATTGGACGTGTCTATTTATTCAATGATCCTCCTCAAGAGAAACTTCCTCTTGTTGAAATACCCGTATTTTCTCAAGAAGAAAATGCCGAAGAATCTCTTCTTATTCAACTTGATAAAACAGATATAACAGAACGGTCTTGGAACCGAATACAGAAATATTATGATCAGGATATTTTAGATATTAGTGTTCTACGCAGCAATTCAGGAATTAATCCAGATCTTCAAATCAATTTTGCCAATTATTTAATAGTAAACCGGATAGAGTTATCAATTTTAGCTTGGAAAAGCACTCCTACATATGATCAATTAGAACATTTGTGTTGCCTGATCTGGAAGTATTTTCTTAAAGGTAAAAAATTTCATAAGGTATCATCTGGCCGCCAATTAGCTTTTAAAATAAATCAATTAAGAAATAATGAAATTAAGGAAATTATATCGAATGAAATAACTCAAGAGAAAGAACCTGATGAAGCTGTAGAAAATACGCTGAGTTTCATTAGACAATGGGCACAATTTCATTTTCCTAGGTTGGCTATGGCTGTTTGTAGAATACAAAATGCAGTCGCTGAAAGATTAGGAGTTGCCCAGGCAGACTATTCTTTCTTTTGTGCGCAAGTAGAAAGCTTATTTACAGATTCAGCCCTAGTGGCTCTTGATGAATACGGGTTGCCCCTGCCTTTAGCAGAAAAGTTAGAGAATATGTTAAATTCAAATGGATCACTAGATACTGCTCTTAAGAATCTATCTATATTGAATTTTGATAAATTGAGTTTAACTATATTTGAGAAAGAAATGCTTAATGATGTAAAGAAATCTATTTAACTTTAACTCACCTGTGCCTGTACATTTTAATACAAATGTGCAGGCTGCTTTTTCAGCTATTCCCTAAGGTCATCTGAAAACCTTTCCCTTAATCCAGCGGCTTAAACTATCTTGATTTCAAGTTAAATAACCCAAACCTTCAGGAACAACGTCATGACAAGCCGCGCCGCCATTCTTCTTTCCACCGCGCTTGCTCCCGTGATTTGGGGCAGCACTTATCTCGTTACCACCGAATTTCTGCCGCCGAACCGCCCGTTCACCGCCGCGCTTATCCGCGTGTTGCCGGCCGGGCTGTTGCTGCTGGCGTGGACGCGCAGGCTGCCTCGGCGCGGTGAATGGGGCTTTGTCGCCCTGCTCGGTTTTTTAAACATCGGCTTTTTTCAGGCCATGCTGTTTGTGGCGGCGTACCGTTTGCCGGGCGGTTTGGCGGCGGTGCTGAGTTCCACGCAGACGCTGATGGTGCTGGTGTTCACTTGGTTAATCGGCAAAACCATGCCACCGAAAGCGGCTTGGGGCTGGGCGGCGGCGGGCGTGGCAGGGATTTCGCTGTTGGTGCTGTCGCCGCAGGCGCGCTATGACACGCTGGGCATTTTGGCGGCACTGGCGGGCGCGGCGGCGATGGCCTTGGGCGTGTATTTGTCGAAACACCGCCGCACTTCACTGCCCGTGCTGGCGTTCACCGGCTGGCAGCTGTTTATCGGCGGACTGTGCCTGCTGCCCGTCCCCTTATTGGCCGAACCGCCGCTGGAAGCGTTAAGCGCGGCCAACCTAGGCGGCTACCTGTATCTGTGCCTGTTCGGCGCGGTGCTGGCCTATGTACTGTGGTTCGACGGCATCGCCAAACTGCCGCCCGCCGCCGTGTCGTCGCTGGGATTGCTCAGCCCCGTCTGCGCCTTCGTGCTGGGCTGGCTGTTCCTCGGCCAGGGCATGGACGCAAAATCGCTGGCGGGCTTCGCACTGGTGCTGGCTTCGATTTTCGGGGTGCAGCGGGCGGTGGGGAAGACTGGCTGAAAGCGGATCTTCAACGAAGTTAAAAAGAAGTTTCTGCGAAGCTAAAAAGCAGCCTGCACTTTGTTTGCCAAATGTGCAGGCTGCTTTTTCTGTCCGTACTTCAATCTCATCAACAATCGGGTCGCTTTCACCTAGGCCTTTCCCTAAACTTGAGCCGTTTTCAACAGCAATATTGGGAAAAGACTATGTCAAATCTATTGGATTTAAAAGATAAAACAGCCGCCGTCATAGGTGCGTCGTCAGGCATCGGGCGTGCCGTTTCGTTACTGTTGGCGGAACACGGTGCCCATGTTGTTTTGTGTGCCCGCCGTACCGACAAATTGGAAGAAACCGCCGCCCTGATTCGTGCACACGGCGGACGGGCGGTTACCGTGGCAGGCGATGCGGTGTTGCCTGAAACGCACGAAACGGTTGTCCGCACGGCGCAGCAAAAGTTCGGCGGCTTGGACATCGCAATCAACAATGCTGGCACGCTGGGTGCGTACAAGCCTCTGGCGGAGCTTTCCCCCGAAGAATGGCGGGCTACGCTGGACGGCAATCTGACTGCCGCCTTCCTCGGCGCACGCAGCCAAATCCCCGCCATGCTGGCACGTGGCGGCGGTGCGATGGTATTCACGTCCAGCTTTGTCGGCACCAGTTGTGCCCTGCCGAACATGGGTGCATACGGCTGTGCCAAAGCCGCACTTTCCGCATTGGCCAAAAGCATTACCGCCGATTACGCCGCCCAAGGCATCCGCGCCAACGCCCTGCTGCCCGGCGGCACGGACACGGAAATGATGTCTGCCGACCCTCAACAGCGCGCGTGGGCAGAAGGGCTGCACGCGGTCAAACGCATTGCCCGCCCGGAAGAAATCGCTGCCGCGATTTTATTTTTGGTCAGCCCGATGAGCAGTTTTACCACGGGTGCGGCAATATCTGCGGATGGGGGAAATTCGGCGGTAAAATAGGTTTTCAGACGGCCTGAAAGCGTAAAAAAGCAGCCTGCACTTTGTGTTGTGAATGTGCAGGCTGCTTTTTCTGCTTTCAGACGACCTGCGTTCCGGGTTGGAACTCTTGTACGCACTCTATGCCGCCCATCCCGCCTTTGGCGAAGCCGACATTCTCGAAATCGCCACCGGTCTGCACCCAACGCTCAACCACCACAACCCATAAATCCGTTACAGCCGCGCCCAACGCCTGATTGAAATCAAAGGCCTTTTCCGCCACGGTTTCATGATTTCCCCCACCGTAACCGCCGCCGTCAGATTGGCAGTTGCCCTGTTTGACGGAAAAGACGCACCCGAACGTGATGAAAAAAGCGGTTTGACTTATACTGAAGAATAAGTTGGGAATCGTCTGAAAACGTCGCCCTATCAGTTTTATAAAGGTAACAATATGAATTTAGAAACCAAAATTCCGCCGCCGGCGATATGTTTTATTTGTGCGTTGTTGATGTACATCTCTGCCCAAGTGTCGGCGTTAGCCGGCATATTGCCGCGCTTTCCTATATTGCTGTCGGTTGTTTTGCTGGTGTTTGGGACGGCGTTGGGCGTATTGGGTATGTGGGCGTTTCGCCGTGTGCGCACGACCGTCAGCCCGTTCAACCCCGAACAAACCGAACACTTTGTTTCAGACGGCGTGTTCCGTTTCAGCCGCAACCCGATGTATGCGGGCATGGGCTGCTGGCTGGTTGCATGGGCGGGCTATTTGGCTCACCCACTGCCGTGGTTGTTTTTGGCTGCATTTGTTGCCTATATGACACGCTTTCAAATCATGCCCGAAGAACGCGTCTTGGCACAAAATTTCGGTGCAGAGTACGAGTCTTACTGTCGGCGCGTTCGCCGTTGGTTATAAAAGCGGAAGCCAAGCTGGGCAAACTGACGCTGTTGTAACTCAAGACCGTCTGAAAAGCAGCCTGCACTTTGTGTTGTGAATGTGCAGGCTGCTTTTTTATGCCCGAACCGCAACCCCATCAACAATCGGGTCGCCCCCCCCGCCCGCTTTGTGCGTATCCTAATGCCATGAAACTTCAAAACAACTCCATGTCCCCGAATCAAACCCGCCAATTCACGCGCATTGCCCGCGCCATCGAATACCTTTACGACCATGCCGCCGAGCAGCCCGATTTGGCGCAGGTGGCGGCAGCAGTGCACGTCAGACCCGAACACTTGCAGCGTGAATTTTCCGCATGGGCGGGCATCAGCCCGAAAAAAATGCTGCAACACATCAGCATCAGCCGCGCCAAGGCCGCCCTGAAAAATAGCGAAAGCGTGGCGGAAGCGGCGCACAGCGGCGGATTGAGCGGCACGGGACGGCTGCACGATTTGTTTATAAACATCGAAAAAATGACACCGGGCGAAGACAAAAACGGTGGCGCAGGCCTGCAAATCCATTACACCCTGATTCCCGGCCTCTTCGGCGACCTGTTGGCAGCAGCAACAGACAAAGGCATCTGCTTCATGCGTTTTTCAGACGACCCTTCAGCCGCCCTGAACGAATTGCGCGCCGAATATCCGAACGCCCGCCTAATCGGGCAGGAAACCGCGTTCCACCGCCGAGCCGCCGATATCTTCCGCACCCGGTGCGGCCGCATTACCCTGCACATCAAAGGCACGCCCTTCCAGCTCAAAGTCTGGCAGGCGCTGCTCGATATTCCCGCAGGCAGCCTGCAAAGCTACGGCACAGTGGCGCAGGCCGTCGGTTCGCCCAACGCCGCGCGAGCCGTTGGGATGGCCATCGGGCAGAATCCCGTTGCATTACTCATCCCCTGTCACCGCGTCATCCGCGAAAGCGGCATCATCGGCGGCTACCGCTGGCAACGCGGGCGCAAAATGGCGATATTGGCTCACGAATTGGGAGACGCTGATGACGCTTGACCTCTTCCCCGAAACCGCCAACCCGCACGCCAACCTTCTGCCCTACGACGGCATCGTCAGCGATTTCGGACGAATTTTCACCGCCGCCGAAGCTGACCGTTATTTTGAAATTTTGCAGCGTGATATTCCCTGGCGGCACGACGAAGCCGTGATATACGGCAAACACATCATCACCGTCCGCGAAGTCGCGTGGTACGGCGACACGTCCTACAACTACGGCTATTCCGGCGCAAACCGTATCGCCCTGCCGTGGGGTGGCGTCTTGCCCGAACTCAAAAACCGCGTGGAAGCCGCCATCGCCGGCATCTGCCCCACCCGCTTCAACTCCTGCCTGCTCAACCGCTACAACAACGGCAACGAAGGCATGGCATGGCACAGCGACGAAGGGCAGGGGCTGGCCGAAGACAGCGCCATCGCCTCCCTCAGCCTCGGCGCAGCGCGCAAATTCGCCTTCAAACACAAAGAAAGCAAGGAAAAACGCGAAATGTGGCTGGAACACGGTCAGCTCATCGTCATGCACGGCGAAACGCAGAAACACTGGCTGCACACAATCCTGAAAAGCACCCGCATCCAAGAGCCGCGGATTAATCTGACGTTTCGGGTGATGGCGGGATAGAATAGAAAAAGCCGTCTGAAAACTGAAAAGCAGCCTGCACTTCACCAATCAAGCGCAGCCTGTCCCAATCCCGTCAAAGAATCCCCCATACAGAAAACCACCGCCAAACTCTATTTCAACGAAACGGCCATTTTGAACCGACGGGGAAGAACCTGAAGCCTACACCCCACAAACCCGCAAGGAGAACATCATGTCTGCCGAATCCCTCGCCATCCTGCGCCAAAAAATCCGCCAAGTTTGCGATACACTCCTCGTCGCCGTGCGCCGCGCGGGGCTGCCCGACGACTGCCTGAACTGGCTCTATTTCGCCGACAGCACCACCGAAGCCTTTTCAGACGGCACCACCATCACCTACCGCGATTACGACCCGCACGCCCCATACCGCTACATCACCGCCGAACGCGGCACAATTTACTGCGACGAAGGCGCTGCCGACCTGCACCGCTTCCTGTATTACCCGCTGCAAGACATCACCCACTATATCGCCGGACAATACGAACTGGACCACCGCCAGCCCGACCAAGACTTCCGCCGCATCCTGTTTGCCAAACAACTCGAACTTTTGGCCGCTATCCACCCCGATTACGCCGCATGGCGCAAAGCGGAAATAGACACCATCTTGCAGCAACACCCCTATCGCGACGGTGCAGCCTGAAAACGAAGTTTCCGAAGGAAGCCGAGTTTCTGCGGAGCTAAAAAGCAGCCTGCACCCCATGTTCCCAACGAAAGGCCCGAACCATGTGCGATTACTGCGCCGACCTGCATCCCACCGTCCGCATCAAAACCCCGCAAAAACTGTCGAAAATACTGCTGCGCGCCGCCGACCGCCTGGCAGACGGCACGCTGGCAGACATCACCCTCGCCTACGCCAAAGTCCGGCGCATCAGCCCCGACTATGTTCAAACCTTCGCCCGCAGCGGCTACGTCATCGATACCGACCCGCAGGGTAACCGCCGCCTGCACGGCTGGTACGATTTCCTGACCCACTATTTCCAATGCACGCACTGCAACGCCGTGTTCGAAATTGATGCCGAAACCTACCACGGCAGCGGTGGCGAATGGAAAATGCTGGAAGTGGCGGCCAAGCGTTTCCCGGCCGCCTGAACACGCAAAAAGCAGCCTGCACTTTGTTTTGTGGATGTGCAGGCTGCTTTTCGTTTCGCAGAAACTCCGTTTTAACTTCGTTGAAGCTGCGCTTTCAGGTAGCCTTTTTAGGTTTCAGGCAGCCTGCATCACTCCGCCGACGCAAACACCTCCTTCGCCACAAACACCGCATTCAGCACCTTCGGAAAACCCAAATACGGGATACATTGGATAAACGCCTCCACAATTTCATCGCGCGTCAGCCCCACGTTCAGCGAAGCATGGATATGCACGCGCAACTGGTTTTCACAGCCGCCCTGCGCCGCCAGAGCCGCCAGCGTTACCAGCTCGCGCTGCCGCACATCAAGCTGCGGGCGTTGGTAAATCTCGCCGAATGCGAAACCGATGATGTATTTGCCCAAATCAGGCGAAATATCCGCCAACGCCTGCATCACCTTGTCGCCCTGTTCGCCGTCGATTTCGTTCAGCTTTGCCAAGCCGCGTGCCATTAAATCCTGATTATTCAACATTTTTCGTCTCTGTATCAAAATAGGCAAAATTGCGCAGGCAGGTTAAACTATCAAGCGTACTTTATAGCAAGGAGATTTGATGCAGACCAAGGAATTTGCCGAGCAAACGGGTTTGTCCGCCGCCACGCTGCGCTACTACGAGCAGGAAGGGCTGCTGTGCCCCGAACGCAACGCCAACGGTTACCGTGAATACGGTGCGCGCGATTTGGAATGGGTGGGCTTCATCCTGCGGCTGAAAGACATGGGTGTGCCGCTGGCGCAAATCAAGGAATACGCGCGGCTGCGGCATTTGGGCGATGAAACCGTCCCCGAACGTTACCGGATTTTGCAGGAACATCAGGCGGCTTTGGAACGCAAACGGCAGGAATTGGACGCTCATTGGGCGTTTTTGGAGCGGAAGCTGGCGTGGTATCGTGAGAAGATGGGCGGGCGGGGATAAGCAGCCTGAAAGCGTGAAAAGCAGCCTGCACATTGTTTTATGAATGTGCAGGCTGCTTTTTGTGTTTCAACTTCGTTAAAGCGCGCGCTTTCAGGCGGACTTATCGGGGCGGCCGTCCCATAACATGATTGTTACAATTCACGCGCCATGAATTGCTGAGCGCCCAGTGATAATCGATGATGATGCCTTCCGAATTGGTGAAAAAGGTGCGGTCGCTGTGCTGGCCGTAGCAGACGTTGCTGTAATAGTTGGTGATGATGGGGCCGTTTTGGCTGCTGCCTTGGTATTCTTGGCCGCCGGGGTAATAGTAGGTGAAACGCCAGAAATAGGAATAGCGGTTTTCGCCCACCTTGATGCGTGCAGTGTCGGGCGCGCGACCGTAGCGTTCGTAAACGATATCGATGGGTTTGCCGACATAGCGTTTCATACTGGAATCGAGGCTGGAGCAGGCGGCGGACAGGCAAACAAGGCCGGCCAGAAGCGCGGTGCGGACAAAGGAAATGGACATGGCGTTCTTTCTTCGGGTAAAACAAAGTGCGGGATAATAAAGAAAGAAAAGGAATCGGGCAAGGCGGCCGTCTGAAAAAGCAGCCTGCACATCCAATCAATGCACGGAAATCCGGATATTTGACTGCGCCGCCCGTTCGGTATAATCCGTGCAGGCTGCCCTCAAAACGCAGTTTCAACGCAGCAAAACCACCAAGCCACAAGGAGACATCCATGAGCAAACAACACACCTACCGCGCCACCGTCGAATGGACGGGCAATTTGGGCAGCGGCACATCGTCCTACACCGCCTATTCGCGCGACTACACTGTCCAAATCGCCGGCAAGCCCGACTTGTTCGGCTCGTCCGACCCCGCCTTTCGCGGCGACGAACACCGCCACAACCCCGAAGACATGCTGCTGGCCGCCGTTTCCGCCTGCCACAAACTCTGGTACCTGCACCTGTGCAGCGCCGCCGGCATCACCGTCACCGCCTACACCGACCACGCCGAAGCCGTGATGGACGAAGGTAGCCGCACACAGCCTGGCAGGTTCGTCAAAGCCACGCTGCGCCCGCAGGTTACCATCACCCAAGCGCAGCACATCGAACAAGCCAAAGCCCTGCACCACGAAGCGCATCGTTTGTGCTTTATCGCCAATTCGTTGAATTTTGAGGTGGAATGTGAGTGTGAGATTGTGGTGGAGTGAGGGCTGATAAAACGCAGCTTATATCTGAATATTTAGGCTACCTGAAAGTTTCAGGTAGCCTTTACAGTAGTGTCTACCCAAACATGTGCAAACAAACGAAAGGCTACCTGAAAATATTTCAAACCGCTTTCAGGTAGCCTCTTAGTTGCCACGAGCCTTACCAACGCTTGAATATTAGTGATGTATTTACGCCGCCGAAGGCGAAGTTGTTGTTCATCACGTATTCGGTGTCGATGCGGCGGCCGGAGCCGGTGAGGTAGTCGGCTTCGCCGCAGCGGGGGTCGATGTCGTTCAGGTTCAGCGTGGGGACGAACCAGCCGCTGCGCATCATTTCGATGGCAAACCAGGATTCGAGTGCGCCGCAAGCGCCGAGGGTGTGGCCGAGGTAGCTTTTTTGCGAGCTGATCGGGATGTGGCCGAACACGGCGGCGGTGGCTTGGGTTTCGGCGATGTCGCCCTGTTCGGTGGCCGTGCCGTGGCCGCTGACGTAGCCGACGGCGGAGGGCGGCAGTGCGGCGTCTTCGAGGGCGAGCTCCATGCAGCGTTGCATGGTGCGCATCTCGGGGCGGGTGATGTGGCTGCCGTCGCAGTTGGCACCGTAGCCGACGATTTCGGCGATGATGTGCGCGCCGCGTGCCTGTGCGTGTTCTAATTCTTCCAGCACCATCATGCAGCCGCCTTCGCCGAGCACGAGGCCGTCGCGTGCGCTGTCGTAGGGGCGCGGGGTGAGTTCGGGCTCGTGGTTGCGGCGGCTGGCGGCGTAGAGGCTGTCGAACACGTAGGCCTCGGAGGGGCAGAGCTGGTCGGCGCCGCCGGCCAGCATCATGGGGATTTTGCCGTATTTGATGGCTTCGTAGGCGTAGCCTATGCCTTGGCTGCCGGAGGTGCAGGCGCTGGAGGTGGGAATCAGGCGGCCGGTGAGGCCGAAGAAGATGGCCACGTTGGCGGCGGTGGTGTGCGGCATCATGCGCACATAGGTGTTGGCGTTGAAATTGTTAGGTTGGTGGGCGAGCAGCAGGCCGATGTCGAGCACGTCGGCAGTGCTGCCGCTGGAAGAGCCGGCGGCCACACCCATGCTGCCGTTGCGAATAACGGGATCGCCGAGCAAGCCTGCCTGCTTCAGTGCTTGTTCGGCGGCATCGGTGCAGTATTGCGCCAGCGGGCCCATGCTGCGCAGCTGTTTGCGCGTCCAATGTGCGGGTGGCGCGTAGGCGGGTAGCGGCGCGCCGAGGCGGGTTTCCATTTCGGGGAAGGCATCCCACGCTTCCATGCGGCGCACGGCGTTTTTGCCTGCGCGGAAAGCGGCTTCGATTTCGTGCCACTCGCGGCCGAAGGCGCACACCGCGCCCACACCGGTAATCACCACCCGTTTTGTTTTCATCAACACAATCCTCCGTTTACCGCAATGACCTGCCGCGTGATGTAGGCGGCGTGTTCGCTCATTAAAAAGCGCACGGCATGCGCCACTTCTTCAGGCAGCCCCATGCGTTGCGCCGGAATGGCTTTCAAAATTTCCTCCACCGGCACGTTTTCGTCCAAAATTTCCGTATCGATCAGGCCGGGGGCAACGCAGTTGACCGTAATCTTGCGTTTGGCCAGTTCCACCGCCAAAGCCTTGGCCGCGCCAATCAGCCCCGCCTTCGACGCGCTGTAGTTCACTTGCCCGCGGTTGCCGATCAGGCCGGACACGGAGGCCATGCACACAATCCGCCCCGGCGCGCGGCGGCGGATCATCGGCATGATGAGCGGGTGCAGTACGTTGTAGAAGCCGTCCAGATTGGTGCGCAATACGCGGTCCCAATCCTCGTCTTCCAGCGCGGGGAAGGCATTGTCACGTGTCAGCCCCGCATTCAGCACCACGCCGTAATACGCGCCATGCACTTCAATATCCGCTTCCAGCACGCGGCGGCATTCGGCGCGGTTGGCCACGTCAAACTGCAACACCCGCGCCTGCCGCCCTAACGAACGGATTTGTTCCGCCACCGCTTCGGCCTCCGCCATGCGGCTGCGGCCGTGCACCACAATGTCGAAGCCGTCTTGTGCCAAGGCCAAAGCGGCCGCACGGCCGATGCCGCGGGTGGAGCCGGTGATGAGGATGGTTTGGGTCATGGTGTGTTCCTTTGATATGGGTTGGCGGCGGCCTATGTCGAGTGGAGGCTACCTGAAAACAAAGCGCGGCAAGTTTCCACCAAGCTGAAGTTTGAGCTGTATTTGGATTGGATGCGCAGCACGTGGATTGTACCTGCGAACCGGATTTGTCGGAATGGCTAGGCGGCTGTTTTGGCATTTCGTTGCCGTTTCATATTTGGATGGCATTGAAATTCTGTTTTCAGGTAGCCTGTGGCGGCTTGAGGCCGTCTGAAAGGGTGGATGTTAATGAAATTATCTGTATGCAGGCGGAAGTTTTGGTGAGGCCATGTGAGATAGCATGAAATTGGAGGTATGGATTGAGTGCTACAATACCCATGCTTCATTACCCGTCAGGAGGGAACATGCTTCAACGCTTCACCGACCCGAACGAAAACATCTTATGGTAGGGCAAGCCGCACCGTTTTTTATACATATTGGGCAATCCGCTGATTTATCCGTTCGCCCTGTGCTGGGGCTTGTTCGACTTGTTTTTTATCGGCAAGTTTAATGCCGCATCGCACGGTTTGTTCCCGTATGTGAATTTTTTTATACTTTTTCATCTGGCTCCGGTGTGGTACGCCATTTTTTCGCCGGTTTACCGCTTCTTCAATTGGTACCGCATCGATTACGCGCTCACCGATAAACGCCTGTATTTCACCTCCGGGCTGATCGGGCTGGATATTGCCAGTGCCGAGCTGCCTGAAGTGCAGAATTTGCGGGTGTATGTAGGCGTGCTGGAAGCCATGTTCAAACGGGGTACGATCCGCTTCGGTGCTAGAAATGCCCTGTGTTATGTGGAAAATCCTTACGAAGTGTATAAGCTGATTCAGCAAACCGCTGTGGACATCACCACAGACCGCCAGTTCCCCAACCAGTTGCGTCCCGAAGAAAACCCCGGCTACCGCACCCGATATAAGCCCTAATAATGCAGGCTGCAAAAAGGCCGTCTGAAACGGATTAGTTGTTTTCAGACGGCCTTTTATTGCTTAAAACAGGGGGAGACCTAATTCCCTAATTGCGTGGTTTTATTCACAATAATTTCCACACGACGGTTTTGGGCACGGCCTTCCGGGTTGTCGCTGCCGTCTGGGTGGGTGTTGGGCGCAATGGGGCGTGTGGCGCCGAGGCCTTCAAGCTGATAATTCTGTTGCAAGCCTTTTGCTTCAAACCAGTTTTTTACTGCCTGGGCACGAGCTAAAGACAAGCGTTGGTTGTAAGCATCGGAGCCTTTGCTGTCGGTATGGCCGGTAATCAGAATCACCCCTTGGCCTTTTTGACGAATGATGTCGGCAGCTTTTTGCAGATCGGCATCGGCTTCGGGTTTGAGTTCGGCTTTGTCGAAATCAAACAGCACATCTGATGACAAATTGATTTCAATATTAAACCCTGTTTCGGTAGCGCTCAAACCGCTGCCTTGTGATGACAGGTTGCTGCCTTGGGCAGAAAGGCTGTTGCCCTGTGCGGAAAGGGCAGACGATGCTGATGCAACAGCGGATGCCTGCTCGTCGGCAGCAGGTGCCGAGGCATTAGATGCATCAGATGCGGTTTGGGGCATAACAGTTGTGCTGGCGGCAGAAGCCTGCGCTTGTGGCTCAGCAGGTTTGGGGTCTTGTCCGCAAGCACACAGGGTGGCAAGTGCTGTAATACAAGCAAGTAAACGCAAATTTTTCATAAAGTCACCTCTAACAGGGGCAGCGTACAGGCTGCACAAAGCAGCCTGCACACCGCCAAATGGAAAATTAGCGACCCACCGGCACCGAATCAAACGAACCGGCACCCGGGAAATCGATGGTGATGGTGGGCGATGTTTCGGGCGGGGCGGGGAATTTGAGCGCGATGATTTTGGGTGAATTGCCCGTGAGTCCTATTGTATTGCTCACGCCGGCAGCAGGATCGGTCATGTATTTGCCGCTTTCATCTTGCAGCAGGCTGATGCGTTTGCTGGTGGCTTCATCAATATAGGCAAAATCGGTGATTTTGCCGGAGTGCTCATTAGTAAATTTATAGCTGCCATCTTCATTTTTAGGCGGGATATACATAAATTCCACGTTCAGAATCTGGCCGACCACTTTGGCCTTGGTCAAAGCCAGCGTGCCTTGGCCAAACGGTTTGGATTGGATGGCCTGTGCAGCAGGATCCTGCTGTTGCTGCGGGGCAGCCGGTTCGCGAATCAGGCTGGGGTTAGATGCTGGTGTGGGAGTAGGAGCAGGCGGGGCGGGATTAGGGTTGGGGGCTTGCTCCTGCGATTGAGGGGGCGGAGTGGGCTCAGGTTCTTTCTGGCAGGCAGTCAGCAGGGCCAAAGCAGATAAAACGACAAGGGCACTTTGAGAAACACGCATTTTGAATACCTCTCTTAAGGTTGGATACTGCAGTGAAAATATGATAGGACTGCGTTTCGTGTATACCAAAAATCCCAATAAAACTCAAGCAGACTATTGCTGGTATGCACGCGCCAACTCACAGATGAATAATGGTTTGTGCAGCATTAAAAATTCATTTTAAATTTAGTGAAACCCATGCTTTCAGGTAGCCTGCATGCTGTTGCGGGCCACACAGTTTGCTACGCATAGTACAGAATTCAGGTCTTATTAAACGCAAAAACGCTGGACAGTGGCTAATCCGCAATCCCTTCCGCCAGCACCACGCCGGCGGCAGCCAGGCGCGGCCAGTCGAAGAAGTGGCCGGGGTCGCTTTTGCGGCCGGGGGCGATGTGTTGGTGGCCGGTTACGGCTTCGATGGGGTAGTGTGCCGCCATGCTGTGCAGCAGCGGAATCAGGGCTTGGTATTGCGCCTCGGTGAAAGGTTCGAAATCGCAGCCTTCCAGCTCGATGCCGAGCGAAAAGGCGTTGCAGCCGCTACGGCCGCGATATTGCGACACGCCGGCGTGGTGTGCCGCGTCGTTGCCCGACACAAACTGCACCACCTGCCCGCTGCGTTCAATCAAAAAATGGCTGGACACGCGCAAATCCACCAGCTGCGGGAAGAAGGGGTGCGCCTGTGGGTTGATGCGGTTGGTGAACAAATCGCGGATGGCGCTGCCGCTGTATTCGAAGGGCGGCAGGGAGATGTTGTGCAGCACCACCAGAGAAACGGTTTCGCCGGCGGGGCGGGGCGAGAAGTTGGGCGAAGGGCAATGTACCGCGCCCTGCCACCAGCCGTTGTGCCAAGTTGTGGTCATGATGGGTTCCGAAGGGGAGTGAGAAGGGGATTATAGCGGGTTGGCGGGGCAGGCTACCTGAAAAATACGTTGGTATTGGCAGGTATGGCGGATTGACTGAATTTCCAATATAGCGTTGGCTCGCCTTGTTATATGTGTGAACGGCATTCGGTTTACCAGCCTGTAATATTTTGATTGGTCGCAAACAAAACTAGAGAGAAGTATTCGCCCGTAGCAAAGAAAAAGGCTACCTGAAAATGCCCGCTTGGCTTTCAGGTAGCCTTCTCTTTGGCCGTTACGGCTGTTTGTTGCCCATCTGCTGCCGATAGCGTTGAATCAGAGTGGCGGTGGAGGAATCGTGCCCGGCGGGGGCGGTGCCTTGCAGTTCGGGCAGGATGGTTTGGGCGAGTTCTTTGCCGTATTCTACGCCCCATTGGTCGAAGGAGTTGATGCCCCACACGGCGCCCTGCATGAAGACTTTGTGTTCGTACATGGCGAGAATCAGGCCGAGGGTGTAGGGCGTGATGCGTTCGACGAGGATGGTGTTGCTGGGGCGGTTGCCGGGGAAGCTGCGCTGGCTGGCAAGGGCGGCTTGTTCGCTTTCAGGTAGCCCTTTGTCGGCTGTTTCGGCGCGGGCTTCGGCTTCGCTTTTGCCGCGCATGAGGGCTTCGGCTTGGGCAAAGGCGTTGGCTACGAGCCGGAGGTGGCGGCCGTCGTCGGCCCCTTCGCCGTTGAGGGGGACGATGAAATCGACGGGAATCACCTGCGTGCCTTGGTGGATGAGCTGGAAGAAGGCGTGCTGGCAGTTGACGCCGGCTTCGCCCCAAATGGCGGCGCCGGTGGCGAAATCCACGGGCTTGCCGTGGCGGTTGCGGCTTTTGCCGTTGCTTTCCATATCGAGCTGCTGGAGGTGGGCAGGCAGGCGGCGCAGGCCGTGGCTGTAGGGGATGACGATGTGGCTGGTGCTGCCGCAGAAGTTTTGCTGCCAGATGCCGATGAGGGCGAGCAGGGCGGGGATGTTGCGCCGCCACGGGGCGTGCAGGAAGTGCTCGTCCATATCGTGCCCGCCGCGCAGGAATTCGCGGAAATGTTCGCGGCCGATGGCGCACATCACGGGCAGGCCGATGGCCGACCACACGGAATAGCGCCCGCCCACCCAGTCGAACATGCCGAACACCTTTTGCGGGGCGATGCCGAATTCGGCAGCGGCTTCCACATTGGCCGATACGGCGGCGAAGTGCTGCGCGATATCGGCTTTGCTGCGGCCGGATTGCAGAAACCAGCGGTGCGCGGCTTGGGCGTTGAGCAGGGTTTCGGGGGTGCGGAAGGATTTGCTGGCCACGATAAACAGCGTGGTTTCGGGCGCTACGCGGCGCAGGATGCCGTCTAAATCGGCGCTATCCAGATTGGCGGCGAAGTGTACGTTCAGGTTTTGTTGATAGGGGGCGAGGGCTTGCGCCACCATGCGCGGGCCCAAATCCGAGCCGCCGATACCGATGTTCACCACGTCGCGGATGGGTAATCCGGTGCAGCCCGTGTGCGTGCCGTTTTGCAGGCGTTCGGCGAAATCGAGGGCGCGGTTTAGTTCGGCGTGTACCTGCGGCACGATATTGATGTCGTCCACATACACGGGCGCGGTGTTTTCAGGCAGCCTCAGGGCGGTGTGCAGCACGGCGCGGTGTTCGCTCAGATTGATTTTTCCGCCGGCATACATTTGGCGGCGCAGTTCGGCCGCGCCGGATTCGTCGGCCAGGCGGCAGAGCAAATCGAGAGTGTCTTCGCCAATGAGGTTTTTGCTGTAGTCGAGCAGCAGGCCGTTGAGTTCGGCGTGCATGCGCTCGAAACGGTTTGGCTCGGCGGCGAAGCGTTCGCGCAGGTGGAGGTGCGCGGTGGCGCGGCGGTGTTCGGCCAGGGCTTGCCAGGCGGGGAGGGAGGTGGGGAGCATGGCGGGTTTATTGTGTGGGAAGGGGTGGGCGGGGCGGTTGGGCGGTTTCTGAATGGTCGGGGTTTTCTTCCGACACTCGGAATCTAAATGTTTGGGTGAAGGCGGATTCCACCGGCCGGCCGTTTTGTTTTGCCGGAGTGAAGCGATATTGGCTGACGGCACGCACGGCGGAGCGGGCGAATAAGGGGTGGGTGGCGGAGAGCACCTGTGCTTCGCTCACGCTGCCCCGGGTGTCGATGCGCATCTGCATTCTGGCATGGCCGCTGATGCCTTCTTCTTCCAGCTGCGGCGGGTAAACCGGTTGCACGGAGTGGACGAGCATGGCCGGCTCAAATGAAGGCTTGGCGGCGCAGGCGGCCAGCAGCAGGGCGGCGAGGGCGGACAGGAGGATTTTGCGGATCATGGTCTTCTTAAATAGGGATGGATGGGCTACCTGAAAACATGGGGGAAGGCTACCTGAAAGCGTAAGCTTCAACGGAATCCAAACGGGCGGGATGTTGCGGCTTCGCAGAAGCTTCGCTATTTTGTTTCAGGTAGCCTCTTGGTTTGTTCCGTTGGCCTCGGGCAGGCGCAGGAAGGTTTGGCGGTAGTGGCGAAACTCTTCGATGCTCTCCAAGATATCGTCCAGCGCGCGGTGCGAGCCTTTTTTGCTGAAGCTTTTGTAGGCGGCGGGATGCCAGCGGCGGGCGAGCTCTTTGAGGGTGGATACGTCGAGGTTGCGGTAGTGGAACCAGGCTTCCAACTTAGGCATGTAGCGCTGCATGAAGCGGCGGTCTTGGTGCACGGTGTTGCCGCACAAGGGGCTGGTGCCCTGCGGAATCCATTGGGCAATAAAATCGAGTAGGCGTTGTTCCACTTCGGCTTCGGAAAGGGTGGAATCTTTCACGCGCTGGGTGAGGCCGGTGCGCTCGTGGGTGCTGGTGTTCCAGGCATCCATGCCTTCGAGCAGTTCGTCGCTTTGGTGGATGGCGTAGGATTCGGATTGGGCGAGGATGTTTAAATCGGCATCGGTAATCACCACGGCGGCTTCGATAATGCGGTCGTGCTCGGGGTTGAGGCCGGTCATTTCCATATCGAGCCAGCAGAGGTTGAGGGGGTTGGGCTTGGGCGTGTGCATGAACTTGCTCGCAAAGGGGATAAATGGTGCATTGTAGCGGATACACCAAACCTTAAAAAGGTTTACCTTTGGCGCGCGCGGCGGCACAATGCGGGCTACCTGAAAATTCTTATAAAGAAAGCCACCCATGCCACTCAACCTTACCGTGTTCGCCGTTACCCCCTTCCGCCAAAACTGTTCGCTCTTGTGGGACGAAGAAAGCAAAGAAGCCGTGTGGATAGACGTGGGCGGCGATGTGCCGCAGCTGTTGGAAGAAGCCGCCAAACTCGGCGTGCAGCCAAAAGCCATTTGGCTCACCCACGGCCACCTCGACCACGCCGGTGGTGTGACCGAGATGATTCAGCATACCCAGTTGCCGGTAATCGGCCCGCACCGCGACGACCAATGGCTACTCGACAACCTGCCCGAAATCACCGCCAACTTCGGTTTCCCCGTGTCTGCGCCGGTTAGCCCGAGCCGCTGGCTGGAAGAGGGCGATGAATTAAGCGTGGGCGCATACCGCTTCCAAGTGCTGCACATCCCCGGCCACACTCCCGGCCATGTGGTGTTTTACTGCGCCGAACAAAACCTGCTGATTGCCGGCGACGTGTTGTTCTACGAATCCATCGGCCGCACCGATTTCGAACGCAGCAGTCATGCCGACCTTTTGCGCAATATCCGCGAGAAATTGCTGGTGTTGCCCGAAGACACCATAGTCTTGCCCGGCCACGGCCGCAGCACCACCATCGGCCACGAAAAACGGCACAACCCGTTTTTGCAGGATTAAAACAGCAGGCGGCAGGCGATACATACAGCCCGCCTTAAAAGAGGCTACCTGAGAAATGATGTCTTGGCGTAGCCAAGGGTGAGTTTCTGCGAAGCTAAAACGTGAAAACCAAAGCTTAATGTTTGCCAAAACTAAAGGCTACCTGAAAGCAGCCAAATGCTTTCAGGTAGCCTTTTCACCGGAATAATTTAGATATTGCCGTAAATCTTGGTTAATCCCCCTTTTTATGCCGCATGCTTTGGGCTAAGATGCTCTTGCCGCCGGCTATGGCGGTATTTTCTCATTTTATAGGAAATACACAATGAAAGTACGTACTTGGGCTGTACCGGCCTCTTTGGCTTTGTTGTTGACCGCCTGCGTGGTGAACACTCCGCAAGACGACGGTCACGGTCACCGTCATCACCATCACCAACGCCATGAAAACAGCATGCAAGATCCGAGCAACGAGCCGGCTCCGCGCCACGAGCACCGTGGCGAGCGCCGTGCAAGCGTTGAGCGCTTCAGCTGCGAAAACGGCCTGTCTGTAACCGTGCGCCAGCAAGGTACCGACCGCGTGAGCCTGCAGCTTGACGACAAGAGCGCCGTGCTCAACCGCGCCACTTCCGGTTCCGGCGAGCGCTACACCTCTAACCGCGGCCTGTTCGGCAGCGGCGCCGAGTGGCATCGCAAGGGCAATGAAGCTGCGTTCAGCTTCAAAGACCCCTATGGCAACAGCGTAGAAACCGCTTGCCAACGCCAGCAGTAAGCTGATTTCAATTCAACGCCGCATTAGTGAAATCAGGCCGGCAGCCCGGGAATTCCGAGGCTGCCGGTTTTTATTAGGCACAGAAAACGGAGCGGGTAGCACGGCGGAGTGGTGGTGCCAACTTGCTGCCTTGCCAAAATCTAATCTCAATCTCATAGAAACTCCGCTTCCTACGGAAACTTCGTCTGAACTGCGTTAAACTGACGCTTTCGCTTCGCAGAAACTCAGCCTTGGCTATGCCAAGACATCGCTTTCAGGTAGCCTTTTATCTTTTCCTATTAATCGCCCTAAGCCATGCCAGCCACCCACACCCTGCAAACCATTGCCTACGTCCGCTCTCCTTATAAACAGAAATTCGGCGTGCCGCGCCAGCCAGGCTTGGTACCGTCCGCCCGGGTATGTATTGAATTCCTGCCCGAGTTTTCTGCCGATTGCGTGCGCGGGTTGGAAAGCTTCAGCCATATCTGGGTGCAGTTTGTGTTTCACGGCGTGGCCGGGGCAGGCTGGCAGCCCTTGGTGCGGCCGCCGCGTTTGGGCGGCAACCGGAAAATGGGCGTATTTGCCACGCGCAGCCCGTTCCGCCCCAATCCGCTGGGGCTCTCCTTGCTCAAGCTGGAGCGTATTGAAACCGAGGGTGGAGTGCGGTTATGGTGTGGAGGGGCGGATTTGCTTGATGGCACGCCGGTGTTAGACATCAAGCCCTATCTGCCTTTTGTGGAAGCACAGCCCGATGCCGCCCCAGGCTTCGCCGCCGTTCCGCCCGTTCCGCTCGAAGTAGCTTGGGCAGACGAGATAAGCGCAGCATCCCTGCCGCCGCCCATTCGCCTGCTGATTGAACAAAGCATCGCCCAAGACCCGCGTCCGGCTTATCAGGATACGCCACAGCGGGTATATAAGATGGCAGTGGACGATTGGGAAGTGGCGTTTCGGATTGAAAAAGGAATGGCTTTAATTGAAGCAGTAATGGCGGTGGAAGGCTAAAGGCTACCTGAAAGCTGCGGCATGGCTTGCGCGTGGTTAAAGAGGAGTCTTTATTAAAGGGGCGAGTTGCTGCGAAGCGAACTCTTCCTTAATCAAGAGGCGGCATAGTAATGCCGCCTTACCTTATTTTTGCACTAAGACAGTATTGCCACACCGATGGAAGTGGATAGATATAGTGGAGTGCCAAAAATCGCCGCTTAAAATGGCAGCAACCTAAATTGCCAAGCCACGAGCCCCATAAAATGGCAATCTGTGCAAAATAGCGGGCCAAAAACTGACGATAAATGTCAGTTTTGCAGATTAGCCAGCTATGCAGAATAGCCGTATAGGTAGGTCGCTTAAATTGGAAAATAAACAAAAAATAATTTAAAAACAAATATTTATAATGCAAATAAAGCTATTTTTTAATTTTTTGGCATAGCCGTTGCTTTATGTTTCTCGTGGCGACGGCAAACAAGCCTAGCCGGAAATGAAGTTTTTTAGTTGTCTCCTTCTTTTGGTTGAAGTTCCCGGGTCGGAAGATTCGGTTTATTTAAGTTCCATTTTTAACAAGGAAAATGTCATGTTGAAACAAGTACAAAAAGGTTTTACCCTGATCGAGTTGATGATCGTTATCGCCATTATCGGTATCTTGGCTGCTATCGCCCTGCCGCTGTACCAAGATTACATCTCTAAATCTCAGGTAACCCGTGCATATGGCGAAATGGCTGGCACCAAAACCGCTATTGAAGCTGCTCTGTTTGAAGGTCGTACTCCTGTATTGGCTGCTACTGCTGCCGCCGGTGCTGCCGTTACTCCTCCGAACGAATGGGTAGGCATGCTGGATAACCCGACTTCTAACCTGTTGTCTGCTGCTACTCTGACTCCGGGCGCTAACGCTGGTGATGTTACTTTTGTAGGTACTCTTGGTGAAAACGCTAATAGCAGCATTCATGGTGCTACCATTACCTTGACTCGTACTGCAAATGGTGAATGGACTTGTGCTGTTGCTGCTGGTACCGCGACTGGCTGGAAAACTAAATTCGTTCCCAGCGGTTGTAACTAATAAGGCTTGACTGTTAGTTAAAAACAGCCACCTGAGGGTGGCTGTTTTGATATCAACAAACTGCGGTAATAAATATGTATAAGCAAAAAGGCTTTACTTTGATTGAGCTGATGATTGTGATTGCCATCATCGGCATTTTGGCTGCCATTGCATTGCCATTGTATCAAGATCATATGGCTAAGGCTCAGATTAACCGTGTCTTTTATGAGTTGGGTAGTACTAAGACAGCGGTGGAATCTATTTTGGCGCATGGCGGAATTCCCACTGTTGATCCGAGCCAGGACGGAGTGGTGCAAAATGGTAGAAGGTTGGAATTTTTAGGTTTGAACCAAAACCCGAATTCCAATTTAATATTTACGGCCTCAGTTGGATTAAATAGCAACCAATTTGAACGGGTCAATGCCACCTTTGGCCGCAATGCTTTGCCACAAATACAGGGTGCAGTAATTAGCTTTGTACGGGATAATCAAGGGCAGTGGACTTGCGAGATAGATAAATCTAATGCTGCATATTGGCCTCCGAAATATACACCTGCCACTTGCGTGACAATTTGATTTATAGAATATTGATAATGGGAGGGTCATCTGTGAGAGGATGGCCTTTTATATTATTTTAGATAGTAGTAATTTACAGTGATTAATTGATTGTTTTCCATGTAGGGTATGGAAATATGGTAAGTGCTCTTTCATGTACACATTAGAGGAGATGCTATGCAATCCGAACTCATCTGCTACAAAACCATGCCGGTATGGGATAAAGCCACTATTCCGGCAGCAGTTTTGTCGCAGCACAACACACAGGTTGGTACCTACGGCAAGCTGCGCGTATTGCGCGGGCGGCTGAAGTTTTATGAATTGCAGGAAGACGGTACGGTGCTGGCGGAGCATATTTTGCAGCCGGATTCCGGTGTGTGGACGATTTATCCGCAGGCTTGGCACAAGGTGGAGCCGTTGGATGATGATTTTGCCGTGCAGCTGGAATTTCATTGCGAAAAAGCAGATTATTTCCACAAAAAATACGGCATGACTACCACCCATTCCGCCATCCGCGAGGCGGTGCAAACCGTGGCGCCGTGTAAGACCTTGGATTTAGGCTGTGGGCAGGGGCGCAATGCGCTGTTTTTGAGCTTGGCCGGATATGATGTGCACGCTGTGGACCACAGCCCGGCGGCAGTGGCTTCGGTGCTGGATATGGCTGCACGCGAACAGTTGCCGCTGCGGGCGGATGCTTACGATATTAACGCTGCTGCTTTGAATGAAGATTACGATTTTATCTTTGCCACGGTGGTGTTTATGTTCCTCCAGGCAGGCCGTGTGCCGGAGATTATTGCCGATATGCAGGCGCATACTCGGCCTGGTGGCTATAACTTGATCGTGTCGGCAATGGATACAGCAGACTACCCCTGTCATATGCCGTTTTCGTTCACATTCAAAGAAGACGAGCTGCGGCAGTATTATGCCGACTGGGAATTGTTGAAATACGAAGAAGCCGTGGGCTCGATGCACGCTACTGATGCGCAAGGGCGGCCGATTCAATTGAAATTTGTGACGATGTTGGCGAAGAAGCCCGGCTGAATAATTTTGTATTGTATGAAAAAGGCTACCTGAAAACTTTCAGGTAGCCTTCTTTTATGTTCGCGCGGCAACTAGCCGGACTTACTCTTTCGCAAGTATCTGCCCAGCCTCCGGCTCTTTCACATTGAGAAAACCGCCGCTTTGGTGTGCCCACAGGCTGGCGTAGAGGCCGCCCTTGGCTAAGAGCTCGGCGTGGTTGCCTTCTTCCACGATGCGGCCTTTATCGAGCACGATGAGGCGATCCATGGCGGCGATGGTGGAGAGCCGGTGGGCGATGGCAATAACGGTTTTGCCTTCCATCATGGTATCGAGGCTTTCTTGGATGGCGGCTTCCACTTCGGAATCGAGCGCGCTGGTGGCTTCATCTAAAAGCAGAATCGGTGCGTCTTTGAGCATCACTCGTGCGATAGCGATGCGCTGGCGCTGGCCGCCGGAAAGCTTCACGCCGCGCTCGCCCACGTGGGCATCGTAGCCTTTGTGGCCTTTGGCATCGGAAAGCTGGGGGATGAATTCGGCGGCTTCGGCACGTCGGGCGGCTTGCAGCATATCTTCTTCGGTGGCGTCGGGGCGGCCGTAGACAATATTGTCGCGCACCGAGCGGTGCAGCAGGCTGGTGTCTTGCGTTACCAAACCGATTTGGGCGCGCAGGCTTTCTTGGGTAACGCTATCGATATTTTGCCCATCGATGCAGATTTGGCCGCTTTGTGGCTCGTAGAAGCGCAACAGCAGGTTCACAATGGTGGATTTGCCGGCACCGCTGCGGCCGATGAGGCCGACTTTTTCGCCGGGGCGAATGTGCAGGCTGAAACCGTTGAGCAGGGGCTTGCCGGACTCATAGGAGAAATCGATGTGGTTGAAGCAGATTTCACCTTTGTTCACCAACAGCGGCTTGGCATCGGGCTTATCGAGGATGGTTTGCGGCTTGGAAAGCGTGCCCATGCCGTCGGCCACGGTGCCGATATTCTCAAACAGTCGGGCGGATTCCCACATGATGTATTGCGAGAGCCCGTTCACGCGCAGTGCCATGGCAGTGGCGGTGGCCACTGCGCCCACGCCCACCTGGCCGTTGTGCCACAGCCAAATGCCGAGCACGGCGGTGGAAAGGGTGAGCGCGGTGTTTACTGCGGCGCTGGCACTGTAGAGCAGCGTGGCCAGCCGCATTTGGGCGTGCACGGTTACCATAAACTCTTCCATCGAGCGGCGGGCATAATCGGCTTCGCGCGCACCGTGGGAGAAGAGTTTCACCGTGGCGATGTTGGCGTAGGCATCGGTAACGCGACCGGTCATCAGCGAGCGGGCATCGGCCTGGCGGGCGGCGGTTTGGCCGAGCCGGGGAATCAGAAAACGCATCACCAGGCTGAAGCCGATGAGCCAGCCCACGAAAGGCAGCAGCAGCCAGCTATCCAGCGCCACTAGAATCACGCCGGAAGTGATGAAATACACCAGCACATACATCACCATATCGGCGATGGTCATCACCGTATCGCGCACGGCCAGCGCAGTTTGCATCACTTTGGCCGACACGCGCCTGGCAAATTCGTCTTGATAAAAGCTGAGCGATTGGCCGAGCATCAGGCGGTGGAAATTCCAACGCAGGCGCATGGGAAACACGCCCTGCAACACCTGCAGGCGGATAGCGGAAGTGAAAAACGTCCAAATCACCAGCACTACCATCAGCACGCCCATGCCAACGAGCGCCAAGCCTTTTTCGGCAAACAGTGTTTCAGGCGTATAGCGGCCGAGCCAATCAACGATTTTGCCGATAAACTGAAACAGCAAGGCTTCGCCAATGCCGATGCCGCCGGAGAGCAGTGCCAGCAGCACAAGCCAGCCGCGCACGCCTTCGAGATTGCTCCAAATGAAGCCAAACAGCCCGTTGCGAGGGGTTTTCGGCTCGCTGGAGGGATAGGGATCGACGCGGTTTTCAAACCAGGAGAATAAGCGGTTGAACATGGTGTGGTGCTTTATATTTAAAATATGAATTTAGGTTTTAGCTTTGGCCGGGGCTGATGTTTTAACTTTGTTGAAGCTCACGCTTTCAGGTAGCCTGTATGGAGGCTACCTGAAAAATATGGTTGCCCACTTGGTATTCAAGAGCGGCCAAAAAGACGGCTATCATAACAGAAACAGAGGGCTGGGCACAGAACGGGGTTAGGAAGGCAATAGATAGAGAGCGGCGAATTGGCAGCCTCATGTGCAGCATTTTGGACGCAGCTGGCTCGCACATCCAATTATTCAGGCTACCTGAAGCATGGTTTAGCCAAAGAACACCCCGATTGTTTGCAGGTAGCCTCAATCTAGAGACAAGCAATCATGTGTACATCTTGCAAAACTGGTTGTACCGCAGGGCTTCCGTTTTGCGAACCCCAGCAGGTGATGTTGGATGAATTCTTGCGTTCGCAGTGCAGGCTGTTGGGTGAGGTAAGAATGGCGTATTGAGGTAAAAGGCTACCTGAACTTTTAGCTACACAGAAACTTCGCTGCGCTACGTTTTAACTCCGTTGAAGCTTACGCTTTCAGGTAGACTTCGGTTTAATCTTCCCAATCTTCCAAGGCCAGCGGCCCGTTTTCCTTCACTTCCTCCATCACCACATAACTGCGGCTTTCCACGGCGGAGGGCAGTTGCAGCAGGATTTTGCCGAGCATGTCGCGGTAGGCGGACATGTCTTGCAGGCGTACTTTGATCAGGTAGTCGTATTCGCCGGACACGAGGTGGCATTCGAGGATTTGCGGGATTTTCAGCACTTCGCGGCGGAATTCTTCAAAAATATCGCCGGATTTAGAATGCAGTTTGATTTCCACGAACACCAGCAAGCCGTAGCCCAAGCGGGCGGGGTTGAGGCGGGCATGGTAGCCGCTGATGTAACCGTCGCGCTCCAATCGGCGCACACGTTCGGTTACGGGGGTGGCGGAAAGGCCGACGCGTTCGGCCAGCTCGGTCATGCTCAGGCGGGCATTTTCCTGCAGGAGCTTGAGGATGTGGAGGTCGATGCTGTCGGCTTCTTTGAAGGTGGGGCGGTTGGGCATGGGCTTCTCCTATCATTATCGTGGTTGAAATAAGAATGCTGCTGCGGTGCCTGACCGTACGTGGGAGCCGTCTACAGCCAGTCGCCTCGTTTCATTCTTATTTTAATCCGCTATGAAAGCGCTTCTCTGTAGTTTCAAATAAAGGCTACCTGAAAAGGTTTCAGGTAGCCTTTGCTTTATCTAATCATCCTGCGCTTATTGTTCGCGGGTTTGATCCAGCAGGGCTTTCATGGAAAGGCGAACGCGGCCGCGGTCGTCCACTTCCAGCGCTTTCACACGCACGTTTTGGCCGACTCTGAGGTAGTCGTTCACGTCTTTCACGCGCTCGTGGGCGATTTGGCTGATGTGTACCAGGCCGTCTTTTCCGGGCATCACGGATACGATGGCGCCAACGTTGTTGTCCAAAATCTTAATCACCACGCCGTTGTACACCTGGCCCACTTCCACTTCGGCCGTGATTTCTTCGATGCGTTTGCGGGCGGCTTCCACGGCTTCCACATTCACGGCGGCGATAGTAATGGTGCCGTCGTCTTCAATGTTGATTTCGGTGCCGGTTTCGGCGGTGAGGGCGCGGATGGTTTCGCCGCCTTTACCGATAACGTCGCGGATTTTGTCTTGGTTAATCTTCATGGTGAAGAGGCGCGGGGCGTGCTGCGAGAGCTCCTGCGGGCCGGCCACGGCGGCTTTCATCTGCTCAAGGATGTGCAGGCGGGCTTCTTTGGCCTGTGCCAGGGCGATCTGCATGATTTCTTTGGTGATACCTTGGATTTTGATATCCATCTGCAGGGCGGTGACGCCTTCAGTGGTACCGGCCACTTTGAAGTCCATGTCGCCGAGGTGGTCTTCGTCGCCCAAGATGTCGGTGAGCACGGCGAATTTGTTGCCTTCCAGAATCAAGCCCATGGCAATACCGGCCACATGGGCTTTGAGCGGCACGCCGGCGGAGAGCAGACTCAAGCAGCCGCCGCACACGGAGGCCATGGAAGAAGAGCCGTTGGATTCGGTGATTTCAGACACCACGCGCATGGTGTAGCTGAATTCTTCGGGCGAGGGCAGCACGCCGAGCAGGGCGCGTTTGGCCAGGCGGCCGTGGCCGATTTCGCGGCGTTTGGGCGCGCCCATGCGGCCGCATTCGCCGGTAGAATAGGGCGGGAAGTTGTAGTGCAGCATGAAGCGGTCGGTGTATTCGCCGCTCAAGGCATCAATAATTTGCTCGTCGCGCTGGGTACCGAGGGTGGCCACGGCCAGGGCTTGGGTTTCGCCGCGTGTGAAGAGGGCGGAGCCGTGGGTGCGCGGCAGTACGCCGGTTTGGATGTTGATGGGGCGCACGGTGCGGGTGTCGCGGCCGTCGATACGCGGCTGGCCGGCCAGAATCTGGCTGCGCACCACGTTGGCTTCCAAATGCTTGAAGATGCCTTTGATTTGGTTGGCGGCCAGGGTGTCGGTGTCTTCCGTAATCAGCGCGGCTTCCACGGCGGCCCAGGCTTCGTCCAGCTTGGCGGTGCGTGCCTGTTTTTGGCGGATTTTGAAGGCTTCGGCCACGGTTTGTCCGGCAATTTCCTGCACTTTGGCCACCAGAGCGGCATCGGTTTCGGGTGCTTTCCAGTCCCACACTTCGGGGTTGACCGCGTCGGCCAGCTCGTTGATGGCGCGGATAACGGCCTGCATTTCATTGTGGCCGTATACCACGGCGCCGAGCATCACGTCTTCGGGCAGGATTTGGGCTTCGGATTCCACCATCAGCACGGCTTGTGCAGTACCGGCCACCACCAAATCCAGCTGCGATTTGGCCAGCTGGGTTTTGGTCGGGTTCAGCACGTATTCGCCGTTCAGGTAGCCCACGCGGGCGGCACCGATGGGGCCGGCAAAAGGCACGCCGCTCAATACCAACGCGGCAGAGGCGCCGATCATGGCGGGAATGTCGGAATCGATTTCCGGATCAACCGATACCACCGTGGCCACGATTTGGATGTCGTGGAAGAAGCCTTCGGGGAACAGCGGGCGGATGGGGCGGTCGATCAGGCGGCTGGTGAGGATTTCTTTTTCGCTCTGTTTGCCTTCGCGCTTGAAGAAGCCGCCGGGGATTTTGCCTGCGGCATAGGTGCGCTCTAGATAATCCACGGTGAGCGGGAAGAAATCCTGCCCGGCTTTCACTTCTTTGTTAGCAGTAACAGCCACCAGCACCACGGTTTCGCCCATGGATACTTTCACCGCACCTGCAGCCTGGCGGGCGATTTCGCCGGTTTCGATGGTAACGGTGTGCTGGCCATATTGGAAGGATTTGACGTGTTTGTTAAACATTAGGATTCCTTTAGGAAAAGGCCGCTGCCGCTAAAACACTAAGCATAAGCCCGCACAGACGCAGGCGCATGGTTAGGGTTTCAGACAGGCAGGGCAGGTTGGAAATAAAACAAAGGTTTGAGGCTACCTGAAAGCGCAGCCCGAAACCGGCGCGCATTCTAACACGCTGCCGGAACGATTGCACCGTATATAGCTAAAAGCAATTATTTTTCTTGCCAAGCGACGAGTTGCACGCAGCGTGTAATACCGCAAGGTGAGGTAGAGCAGCATAAATAAAAAAGTGTTTGGGCTATCAATCAAGATAATCTGTTTTTCAGGTAGCCTCAACCATACAGGCTACCTGAAAGCGAGAGTTTCAATGAAGTTAAAATCCAAGCTTTTCTGTTAAGCCAAATCATCCGCCCTGCGCTAAAATACTGCCCTTTCCCACTCATCCTTTATTTATCCACCATGCCCCTTATCCCATCTCGGCTCAAATGGCTTTCCGCACGCGTGCTGGCCGCGCTGCCGATGCTGGTTAGCGTATGCATAGCCGTGCTGGCCGTTTGGTATTGGCAGAAGCCACTGATGTGTATGCCGCTGGTGCTCGGCGTGATTGCCGGCGGCTTGGTGGATTTAGACAACCGCCTCACCGGCCGCATCCAAAACCTGCTCTCCACCATTGCCGCCTTCAGCGTTTCCTCGCTTACCGTGCAGTTTACGTTCGGCCAGCCGCTGCTGTTTCTGCCCGCGATGACGCTGCTCACTTTCGTGTTTACCCTGTCCGGCGCCATCAGCCTGCGCTACCGCACCATCTCCTTTGGCACGCTGGTGGTGGCGCTCTATACCATCCTCACCATCAACCACAGCATGGTTTGGTATGCCAACACCCTGCTGATTTTGTGCGGCACGCTGCTCTACAGCGGCAACACCCTGCTGCTGCACCTCATTTTGCCGCACCGCCCCGTGCAAGACAGCATGGCCGCCGCCTATACCGAGCTCGCGGGCTATCTCGACATCAAAGCCCAATTCTTCGACCCCGACGACACCGACCAGATCGAGCAGCGGCAAATCGCGCTGGCCATGCAAAACGGCAAAGTAATCGCCGCCTTCAACCAAGTGCGCAGCGCCTTGTTTTACCGCATGCGCGGCCAGCACCGCCACCCGCGCACTGCCCGCATGCTGCACTACTACTTTGCCGCGCAAGACATCCACGAGCGCGCCAGCTCCAGCTACATCGGAGAATACCGCCGTTTTGTGGCCGAGCTCAGCCACAGCGACCTCATCTTCCGCATCCAGCGGCTGATCGAATGGCAGGCGCAGGCCTGCCGCGATGTGGCGCACAGCCTGCAACGCGGCAGCACGGTGCCGGACAATGCCAAGCTGGACAAACTGGCCGCAGGCATCCGCCGCTCGCTCCAGCACCACCAAGCCGCCCAAGCCGATAAGAGCCCGCGCAGCCTGCGCCGCCTCATCGACAACCTCTACGGTATCAACTACCAGCTCACCCACTTGGCCGGCGAGCAAGCGGAATACACCGAAGCCAGCGAGCAAACCCGCATCGTGCGCGAAGATGCCGGCAGCTGGCGCAGCCATCTCAATATCCTGCGCCGCCACCTCAGCTTCGAATCCGGCGTATTCCGCCACGCCGTGCGGCTTTCCATAGTGGTGTTCCTCTGCATCGCCCTGGTGGAAAGCCTCAAGCTGCCCATGGGCTATTGGGTGCTGCTCACCGCCGTATTCGTGTGCCAGCCCAACTATTCCGCCACCAAAAGCCGCCTCATTCAACGCGTGGTCGGCACGATGGCCGGTGTGGCCGTCGGCTCGCTACTGCCCTATTTCACTCCCTCGCTCGCCACCCAGCTGGCCGTGGTAGCTGCTTCCAGCACCCTGTTTTTTTTCTTCCGCACCAACAAATACAGCTATTCCACCTTCTTTATCACCATCCAAGCCATCACCAACCTCTACATCGCCGGCCTGCACGGCATCGACGCCCTGCCTTGGCGGCTGCTCGATACCATTGTCGGCTGCGCGCTGGCCTGGTGGGCCGTATCCATGCTCTGGCCGGATTGGCACTACCTTTCCCTCGCCCGCACCGCCCAACGTGCCCTCGCCGGCAACGCAGGCTACCTGAAAAGCATCACCGACCAGCTCCAGCAAGGCGGCCAGTGCGACGATGCCGCCTACCGCAGCGAACGCCGCCGCGCCCACGAACGCGCCGCCCAACTGAGCAGCACCCTTTCCGACATGTCCGGCGAGCCGAAAAAATACGCCGCGCACCTGCCCGGCGGTTTCACCCTGCTCAAAACCGTTTACGCCATCAACGGCTATATCTCCGCCCTCGGCGCCTACCGCAGCCACCTCAGCCCTGGCCAAATCGAGCCCGATTTCAATGCCGCCTTCGCCCGGGCCGCTAATGAAACCGCCCGCCTGCTCGAACAGCTGCCCAACCTGACCGAAGCCGAATTTCAGGTAGCCTACAGCGCCCTGCGCCAACAACTCACCGCCCTGCGCCCCGATGGCAGCGCCAGCCCCCACGCCCACACCCTCTGGCAGCAGCTTTCCTTGATTGCCAAACTCCTGCTCCCCGCCTACCAAGCCTTGCAAGACGTGGACGATACCCAAACCGAAGCGCAGGATGCGGCGGCAGTGGGCACCAGCGGCTAGGTGATGTTTGCACCCAAAGAGGCTACCTGAAAGCGTAAGCTTCAACGGAGTTAAAACCATGTCTTGGCGTAGCCAAGGCTGAGTTTCTGCGAAACTAAAACACGGTTGCTATTGGCGGCTGCGTTGCTAGATGGCTTTCAGGTAGCCTTTGTTTATGCAGTTAAACCCCGGCGGAAACCTTCTCCCACGCTTCCAAAATCAATTCGGGGCGGTTGCTTTGCAGCAAGGTGGCATCGGAGAGCATCTGCCGCCACACTCGGGCATGGTTGCGGCCATGCAGCAGCCCGAGGTAGTGGCGCAACATGTGGCGAATGGTGAGACCCGGGTCGGCGGCGAGCGAGCGCTGCATATAGCGGTAGAGCGTGTGAATAAGGGTGTTGAAATCGGTTTCAGGTAGCCTTTCGCCGTAAAACAGTCTGTCCCACGATTGCATCAGCATCGGGTTGTGGTAGGCCTCGCGGCCAATCATCACGCCGTCGACGTGTTGCAGGTGTTCGGCGATTTCAGTATTGGTTTTGATGCCGCCGTTGATGATGATTTCCAAATGGGGGAAATCCTGTTTGAGGCGGTAAACATAGTCGTATTTCAAGGGAGGCACATCGCGGTTTTCTTTGGGCGACAGGCCTTCCAGCCAGGCATTGCGGGCGTGGACGATATAGGTGCGGCAGGCAGTTTTGTCGGAGAGCGTGCCCACGAAATCGCATACGGTTTGGTATTCGGTTTGGCGGTCGATGCCGATGCGGTGTTTCACGGTTACGGCGCAATCGGGCGCGGCTTCCTGCATGGCGTTGAGGCAATCGGCCACCAAATCCACTTCGTTCATCAAGCAGGCGCCGAACGCGCCTTTTTGCACGCGCGGGCTGGGGCAGCCGCAGTTGAGGTTGATTTCGTCATAGCCCCAACCTGCCGCGATGGCGGCGGCCTTGGCCAAATCGGCCGGGTTGCTGCCGCCCAGCTGCAGGGCAACCGGGTTTTCGCTTTCGTCTTTGCCTAAAAAACGCTCGGCCTGTCCATGGATGATGGCGCCGGCATGAATCATTTCGGTGTAGAGCCAGGCATGGCGGCTGATTTGGCGTGCCATGTAGCGATAATGCCGGTCTGTCCAGTCCAACATCGGAGCAACAGATAAACGGCGGGCGGGGAGGGTTTGGCGAACGGGCATGATGGGCGGGGGATAAAGAAAAAGCCTAAACGGGATGTTTAGGCTTTTTAAAATTTGGTGGGTCGTGAGCGATTCGAACGCTCGACCAACGGATTAAAAGTCCGCTGCTCTACCGACTGAGCTAACGACCCTTTGGCTCCCCGAGCTGGGCTCGAACCAGCGACCTGCGGATTAACAGTCCGTCGCTCTACCGACTGAGCTATCGGGGAAAGGAAGCGCGCATTTTAGAGAGGAGGCGGGGAGTTGTCAATAGAAATTTGGCATAGATGAGGAAATTTTTTAACAGTTTGCGCGAAAATTTAAAAATACAATTTAAATACAGCGTATTAAATTATGGGGTAATTTGAAGCAAGGCTACCTGAAACTTGTTTGCAAGCCGAATGCGGCTAAGTAAATTTCAGGTAGCCTCTATTTTGGTGTGGTGTGTTCCCGGTGCAGCCCGCCTGTTTAACCAGCTTTTTTGCCTTTGCTCTCTTTGGGCGCGATGCATAAATGCAGCGGGGCGAGCAGCTCTAAAACGAGGCGGGCGAACAGGGGACTGTTAATTGGCTCGTCTTCATCACGGCCGTACACTTGGGCGACTTCGCGATCTTGGTTTTGGCCGGGGTAGTCGCGGCTATCGCGGTATTTACTGCGGGCAGCTTTGAGGGCTGCTTCAGGTAGCCCTTGGGCAGAGAGGTCTTTGGCGGTGCAGGCTTTGGCGGCGGCCAGGCTGGTGCGGGGGAAGAAGGGCAGCGGCTGTTGTTGGCCGAGCAGGTAGTAGTCGAGCCAGCGGGCAAGTTGCTCGGCGGCTTCCGTTTGCGGCAGCGGCGGCAGGGTTTGCGGGCTGTCGAGAGAGACGAGGTGGGTGGCTTGTGCTTTGGGGTGAACGGCGCAATACACCAGGTGTTGCAGCCACAGCCTAATTTCGGCGGGGGCTTTGAGTTCGGCGGCGTGGTAGAAGATTTGGCCGTGTTGGTGCAGGTGGGTGAGGCTGCCGACGAGGGTGTGGCCGCCGTACTCGAAACGGAAGGGGAAGTCGGGCTCGCGCGGGCTGGCGAGCAGTTCGGAATCGAGCTGCTTGGCGGCGGTGCGCTCGGGCTCTTGCAGGATTTCGCCGAGCAGGCCGGCGGGCAGGAGGCTGTCGGCCTGCAGTTTGGCTTCGGTTTGGGCGAAGTCTTCGCGGTGGCGTCGGGCGTCGAGGTAGCGCTGTTTCACTTCGTCGGTGTGTTCGATGGCGTAGGGCTCGGCAGAATCGGCAGGGCGGTCGGCATAGGGGCCTTTCCATTGCAGGGCACGGCGTAGCCAATGGCGCACGGGGTTGCTCCAGAAGTTTAGGAAACTGTCGAGCGATACGGTGGGTTCGCCTGCAGCTTCAGGCAGGGTATCGCCGATAAAGGGCGCGGCTTCGGCGGCGGGTTGGTTGAGGGCTTGGGCATAGTCTTGGCGGAGGCCGGATAGGCTACCTGAAAGCCCGTTTTCGCTAAGTTCGGCTGAACTTTCCCCATCCTGTTGCGGGACAAAGTAGCGGGTGGAAAAGGCTTGCAGGGGGTGTTGGCGCACGTGGGCGGCGGCGAAATCGGCGCTGCTTTGGCCGGCCATTTGCGCCAGCGTGTCGATGAGTTCGCTCAACAGCGGCGAGGGGGCTTGGGCTTCGTCTTTGAGGTGGTCGCGGCCGATGTAGGAAAGATAAAGGTGGCTGCGGGCGCTGAGCAGGGATTCGAGGAACAGGTAGCGGTCGTCGTCGCGGCGGGAACGGTCGCCGGATTGGGGGTGGCGGGCGATGAGGTCGAAGGCGGGGGCGGGGGTTTGGCGCGGGTATTTGCCGTCGTTCAGGCCGAGCAGGCACACGGTATCGAACGGCAGGCTGCGCATGGGCACCATGCTGCAGAAGGTGATGCCGCCGCGCAAAAAGGCGGCTTCGCTGCTTTGGCCGAAGAAGCGGCGCAGGTGCTGGCAGGCGTTGTCGGGCGGCAGGGCTGCGGTATAGCCCGCCAGCGCAGCTTCTTCCTGCCAGGCGGCCAAGGCCTGGCTGATTTGCTGCCAGGCGGCTTGGTCGGCTTCGTCGGGGGTGTCGCCCGCGGCATCGGCCAAGAGGGCGCGGAAACGTTCGATCCAGCCTTCGATGGATGCGGGGCTTTGCCAGCGGCGGTGGTGCTCGCGCAACTTGCCCAGCAGCACAAACCAGGCGGCCTGGGCAGGCTGGCGGGCAAAATCAGCCGGCCAGGGGTGCACTCCCTGCCACAACGTACCTTCGCCCTCGGGCAGCAGCCAGCCCAGCACGCTGCGTTCTGTGGCCTGCTGCCAAGTGAAGACTTTGCCGCTGCCGCTGTGCTCGGCGCGCATTTCGGCATCCGCGCCCCAATGCACGTTGAGTTCGGCCACGCTGCGGCGCAGGAATTCGGCATCGGTTTCATCAATCTGCCAATGGCGGCGCACCGCTTGGGCATCGAGCAGGGGCAGCAGGCGTTCGGTTTCGAATCGGCTCTGCATCAGGGCGATGAGCTGCTCGGCCAGCAGCATCAAAGGCTGGCTGCGGCTGAGGCGCACGTCGGCCACGGAATACGGCAGGGCGCGGCTGCCGGGCGCGGCTTCGCCGAACACGGCGTGAATGAAGGGCAGGTAGTCTTCAACGGCGGGGGTGAGCACGGCGATGTGGTGCGGCTGGAGCTCGGGGTTGTCCGCCAAACGGCGCAACAGGTGTTCTTTGAGGATTTGCAGCTCGCGCAGGGGGCTGTGGGCGGCTTGGATCACGATGCTGCCGTCCATCTGCGCGCTGCCTTTTTCAGGTAGCCTCAACAGCTGGATGTCGGCCTGCAGGTGTTGCAGCAGGCTGGGCGATTCGGACGGCGCGGGGAAGAGTTCCACCTGCTCCATGGCGCGGGTGCTCACGGCCAGGCGGTCGAAAAAGTCGCGCCCCTGTTTGCCCAGCGAGGAGAGCAGCGGGTGGCCGGCTTCTTCGGCTGCGGGTTCGGCCTGTGCGGCCAGCCGTTTCGGGCTTTGGATGTCGCCCCAGTATTGTTGGCTGGGGTTGACCGCAAACAGGTGCACATCGGTGTGTTCGGCCAAGGCCTGCAACAAATCCAGATACACCGGCGCCAGTGTGGAAATGCCGAACGCCAAATAACGCTGCGGCAGGCGCGCCGGATTCAGCGCGGCCAGCAGCCGTTCGTGCTGCGCGGCACGGTGGGCGACGGGGGTGTCGGCGGCGAGCGTGCGCCACAACGCGGCCTGCCAGGCTTCATCTGCGCCCAAGCCGTTGAGCTTGCCCTGCTCCCATTGCGCGAGCCAATGCGGGCGGTACACCAAATATTGGTCGAACACGTCTGCCAGCCGCCCCGCCAAATGATAGGCCGCCGCCGTGCTGCTTTTCAGGTAGCCCTGCAATACGGCCGGCAGAGCCGAATCGGCATTTTCCAACAGCGACAGCAGCCGCCAGCGCAACACTTCCGGCGCAAACGGGTTCAGGCGCGGCGCATCGGGCAGGAAGCGGCGCGTGAGCTGCCAGCTCAGGGCTGCAGGCAGGCTGAAATTCAAATTGGCCGCAATGCCGCTGCGCTCGGCTAAATAATGATTGAGATAACGGCGCATCCCCTGGCTCTGCACCACGATTTCTTCCGGCGCCAACACCGCTTTCAGCGGCGTAGTCCACATCAGCGCAACGGCGGTTTCGGCAAGGAATTCTAGGCGGTTGGAAGAATAAAGGTGGAGCATGGCGCGGGCGGGAGTAAGCAAGAAGAAGGAATTAGCATTATATAGCGAACGGCCGGGTTTGGCGGCGCGGCGGAAGGCTATCTGAAATGGCAACGATGGGCTTGGCGGGAATATAGTGAATTAAATTTAAACCAGTACAGCGTTGGCTCGCCTTGCCGTACTATCTGTACTGTCTGCGGCTCGTCGCCTTGTCCTGATTTAAATTTAATTCACTATACATGGCGGTGTAGCCAAGTCAGCTTTTGGGCTGCCACCCGTTTTCAGGTAGCCTCATTCAGATTGGCAGGATAAAACCGTTCCAACAGGATAACTTGCAGCCCGCCATCTTGCAGGCTAGCTGAAACCCCGTAGGAATAGGCTGGCTATCTGCCCGCAGCCCTAACAAGGGCTACCTGAAATTGGCATGGCATGGCTTGCCCAACACCCGCAGCTTGCTTACTGCTGCGCTGTCATCCCATCCGCTTGCCGCGCCGTTCTTTCGGTTTGCCGCGCCCGCTGTTACAATCGCGGCTGTTTGCAGATTGGCGGCGGGGCTGTTTAATTCGGCCGGAAACAACGTTTTGGCGAAACCTGCCTCGCCGGTTTCAGGTAGCCTCATGTGTGCTGCCGTTGAATGGATTGAAAGGAAAGAATGATGGGTATTTCTAGCGGCCTGCATTGGCTGGTGATTTTGATTGTGGTGGTGCTGATTTTCGGCACGAAGAAGCTGCGCAATGTGGGTAAAGACCTCGGCGGGGCGATTCACGATTTTAAAAAAGGCCTAAACGAAGGCAGCGAGGGCGAAAGCGAAACGGCGGCGCCCAAGCAGATTGTTGAGCATAAAGAAGAGAAGCCGGGCGAATAGGCGATGTTTGATTTCGCGTTCAGCGAGATGCTGCTGGCGGCACTGGTGGCGCTGGTAGTGCTCGGGCCGGAGCGGCTGCCGCAGGCGGCACGGGCTGCCGGACGGATGGCGGGCAAGCTCCAACGTTTGGCCGGCAGCCTGAAGGCGGAGCTGGCGCAGCATGCGGATATGGCGGATTTGCGCCGGATGCAGGAAACGCTGGCGGATACGGCCAGCGAGCTGCGCCAGGAAATGCAGCATCTGCGTTCGGCAGCCGCGCTGGATGTGCCGGCTTGGGAGCGTTTGCCGCCACAGCGCACGCCGGCGGATTTCGGCTTGGATGAAGACGGCCTGCCCGCCCTGCGGGATACGCCGACCGCGCCGGGCTTCCACACGCCCTCGCTGGGCCAGCGCTCGCGCGTGTGCCGGCGCAAGCTGCAGCCGCGCGTGCGGGTACGGCCGCGTTTGCGGGTGCGCAAACAGGCGGGAGGTGGCAGATGAACGCGCAGCCTTTGGTGGAACATTTGAAGGAATTGCGCCGCCGCCTGATGTGGGTGGCGGCGGTGTTGCTGCTGTGCCTGTTTGCGGCAGTGCCGTTTGCCAACCGGCTGTATGCGCTGGTGGCCAAGCCTTTGATGGCAAACCTGCCGCCGGGGGCGCATATGCAGGCGATTGATGTGATTGCGCCGGTGTTTGTGCCGCTGAAGGTGGCGCTGATGGCGGCGTTTTTGGTGTCGCTGCCGCATACGCTCTACCAGCTGTGGGCTTTCGTGGCGCCGGCGCTCTACCGGCACGAAAAACGGCTGGTGTTGCCGCTGTTGCTCTCAAGCGTGGGGCTGTTTTTTGCGGGGATGGCGTTTTGCTATTTTTTGGTGTTCCCGCTGGTGTTTAAAGTGTTTGCCTCGGCCACGCCGGAAGGGGTGAGCATGATGACGGACATCGACCGCTACCTTTCCTTCGTGTTGGGGATGTTTGTGGCCTTCGGTATGGCGTTTGAGCTGCCGGTGTTGGTGGTGCTGCTGTATCGGATGGGGGCGGTATCGCTCGCGGCGCTGAAAACGGCGCGGCCTTATGTGGTGGTGGCGGCATTTGTGGTGGCGGGGATTGTCACGCCGCCGGATGTGATTTCGCAGTTTCTGCTGGCGGTGCCGCTGATTGCGCTGTATGAGGCGGGTTTGCTGATGTGCCGGCTGTTTAAGCCGAATGCGGATACGGCGGAAACCACGGAAGCGGATGAGGCTACCTGAAAGCCTCAGCTTTAGCGCCGCCAAGCCCTTCGTTTGCATTTTCAGGTAGCCTTTCCATTGCGGCAGGCGGGTGTAAAACCTGCCTTTACTGGTTTCAGGTAGCCTCTTTATTCATTCAACCCGATTCTTTTTTAATTTGAACAAGCAATGCCGATTTCGCAATCTTTTGCCTACCGTGCGGCTGTGTGCAGCCTGTTTGCGCTGATTTTCCTTTCCCTGGCTTGGGAGCTGTGGCTGGCGCCGCTGCGCCCGGGCGGCTCTTGGCTGGCTTTGAAGGCGCTGCCTTTGTGCCTGCTGCTGCCGGGGGTGTTGCGGCGCAACAGGCAAACTTTCCTGCTGGGCGGGATGTTGGTGCTGTTTTATGCGGCGGAGGCGGTGGTGCGGCTGTTTGACGCGCAGCCGGCGAGCCGGGTTTGTGCGGCGGCGGCTTTGGCCTTGGGGGTGTTGTTTTTTGTGTCGTGCCTGATGTTTATGCGAGCAGGCAAACGGGAGCGGGCATGATGTGGGAACGGTTGAAAGAAAGCTGGGTGGTGTGGCTGGGCATGGCGCTGATGGCGGTGGTGCCGTTTTTGTCGTCTTGGCGCACGGGGCCGCAGGGGGGCTGGTTTATTGAGAGCGGCTCGCTGCTGTTTGCCGCTTTGTTTGCATTGCTCACGCTGTGGCGCAATCCGGCGCGCGCGCGGCTGCCGGGGGCGATGGTGTTTTTTGTGCTGTTGGCGGGATTTTGGCTGGTGCAGGCGCGGATTTTGCGGCTGCCGTATCCGGAAATGTCGGATTTGACGGCGGCGGTGTTTTGCGTGATGGCGCTGCTGGCTTGGGCTTGTCGGCTTCAGGTAGCCCGGCTGGGGCAAGACAGGGTGGTGGAGATTTTTGCCTGGGCGCTGCTTTGCGGGGCGGTGTTGCAGGGCTTGGTGTGTGTGTTTCAGTTTATCGGCCACACGTCTTGGCTGCCGGGAATGATGCGCGCGCCGCAGAAGTATTTTGTGTTCGGCCAAGTGGGGCAGCGTAATCATTTGGGGCACTACATGATGTGGGGTGTGCTCGCGCTGGGCTACCTGTGGAGCAGGCGGCGGCTGCCGGGGCTGATTGCTTTGGCGCTGGCGGTGTTTTTGCTGCAGGTAATCGGGGTGATTACTTCGCGTACGATTATGGTGTATGTGGGGGCGTTGCTGCTGCTGGTGCCGCTGCTGTATGTGTTGGGCGGCCGCCCGCTGCGCCGTTGGTGCGCGCTGACGGGGCTGTTGGTTTTGGGTGTGCTGGCGGCGCAGTTGATTATGCCTTGGCTGGTGGATACGTGGCTGGCTCCTGATGTGCAATCTTCGGGCGTGGGGCGTTTGGTGTCGGGCGATGCGGCCAGCCCGGGGCGTGCTTCGGAATGGGCGAAGGCGTGGACGGTGTTTACCGAGCATCCGTGGCTGGGCGTGGGCTGGCAGGGCTATGCGCACGAAAGTTTCGCACTGGCCATGCGCGGTTCGGCGTTTCGCAATTATGATGTGGGCGTGTTGTTCACCCACAGCCACAACAGTATGCTGGAAATCTTGGCCGAGATGGGCGTGGTGGGCGCCATCTTGGTGTTCGGCGGCTGGCTGGCGGTGGCCAAGGGCTACCTGAAAAAGGGATTAGGCGCGTCTTCGGCGCTGATGCTGGCTCTGATGACCGTGTCGTTGTGCCACAGCCTGCTGGAGTATCCGCTGTGGTATGTGTATTTCCTCACGCCGTTTGCCGTGATGATGAGCCTCACCCCGGCCAAAGCGCCCGGCTGGTATATCGTGCAGGCAGGCAAGTGGCCGCAACGTTTCGGCATGGCCTTTGCCGCGCTGGCGGCCGCCATCATTGTGCAATACGGCTTTGCCTACCATCGCCTGGTGTTCGCCTATGCCAATCCCACCGAAAGCTATCCGCAATACAAACAGGTGGATACTCTGCGCGAGCTGGAAAGCAAACACTATTTCCTCAAATACTACGCACAGATGGGCTTGATCCGCAAAGTGGATTGGTTGCGCCCGCTGCCCGAGTGGGGTCGTGATGCCGCCCTGCGCGCCAGCCTGTTCCGCCCCTATGCCAACACCGCCGTGCGCGCCTTCTATTTGGAGCAAGACGGCCGCCCGCGCGAAGCTACCGATTGGCTGGTGAACATGGGCCGCTACTACCCCAAACAAATGCCCGGCCTGCTCAGCACCGCCGCCGCTTTCCGTGCCGCGCCCGAAGTGGTGCAGCCCCTGCGCGAGCAGTGCCGGCTGTATGTGCAAACCATGCCCCAGGCCGCCGGCAACCTCACCTGCGGCAACGCTTCCGCCCCTGCCAACAACAGCGGCAGCCGCCCGGCTTCACGCAGCGGCAGCGGGGTTTGACGAGAGATGAGGCTACCTGAAAGTGAAGCGGCAACCCAATTAAAACAAGGGGCTGACGTAGATTAGCCCTAAATTCCACACCACTCCCGCAGGATTTTAAGCTGTTGGGACGGTGTGCCGAAGTTAAACCGAAATTCGCATTCTTTCAAGAACAGCGGGAAGGATTTGCGATCGATTCCGTTATATTTACGTAAGACGCGTTTTGCCTGATTCCAAAAATTCTCAATGCCGTTAATGTGGTTCTGGCGGTCTGCAAATTCCTTGGAATGGTTGATGCGGTGATGGATGAAACCGCTCACGTCCAACTTGTCGTAGCTGCTCAGACTATCGGTATAAACAATGCTGTCCGGCATGATTTTCTTTTTGATGACAGGGAGTAACGTTTCAGACTTGGCATTATCCACGACAACAGTATAGACCCGTCCGTTGCGTTTCAAAATGCCAAAGACAACCACTTTTCCTGCAGCACCGCGACCACGTCTGCCTTTACGCCGTCCGCCGAAATAGCTTTCGTCTAACTCGACGGGGCCATTGAAAACCTCATCGGTAGCCAAGGCCAAATGATGGCTGATGACCATACGGATTTTGCGGTAGAACAGAATGGCGGAGTTGGGCTGAATGTCTAAAATATCGGCAGCGGAACGGGCGGTAACTTGGAGTACAAAAAATTCAAGTAGTTTCTTTTGAACTCTCTTGCTTAATTTACAATTGGTTATCTGCATTTTTGTAGACTAGCATGACTGCTAATCTACGTCAGCCCCTAAAACAAAGCGCCATTTGTTGCTGGGCTTAAACAAGCATAACATCCGTGATATCCCGCCCGGCTTACGCAAAGATACGCAAAAGAATTTGGCTTGTTCGCCTGTATCAGGCAAAGTGTTAAGACGCTTGAAATTCAACAGCCAACCAGCCTAATCCCGGCTACGAAGCTTGAAAAATCACGTTGGTTGGCCAAATTGCCGGGCAGTTCCCGGCGGCAAAATTTCCGTGCTGCAACGGCACATAAAATACTAAGGAGTAAGCATGAACCGTGTTTTATTGGTAGACGACGACGCCCTGCTCACCGAACTCTTAACCGAATACCTGAGCGCCGAAGGGCTGGAAGTCAGCAGCGTGCCGGACGGCGAAGCCGGCGTGAACGAAATCCTCAACGGCAACTACAACGTGGTGGTGCTGGATTCCATGATGCCCAAACTGAGCGGGCTGGATGTGCTCAAAACCGTGCGCCAGCAGAGCAAAATCCCCATCATCATGCTTACTGCCAAAGGCGACGACATCGACCGCATCATCGGCTTGGAAATGGGCGCTGACGACTATGTGCCCAAGCCCTGCCAGCCGCGCGAACTCTTAGCGCGCATCAACGCCATCCTGCGCCGCACCCGCCTGGCCGAGCCGGACAACAACACGCCCAATGTGATTTCCGTGAGCGACGTTACCCTCTATCCGGCCAAGCGCCAAGCCACCATCAACGAAGCCCCTCTGGAGCTCACCAGCACCGAATTCAACCTGTTGGAAGTGCTGATGCGCCATGCCGGCCAGGTGGTGAACAAAGAAACCCTTTCGCTCGAAGCGCTCGACCGCAAGCTGGCTAAGTTCGACCGCAGCATCGATGTGCACATTTCCAGCATCCGCCACAAACTGGGTGATGCCTCGCTCATCCAAACTGTGCGCGGCCTGGGTTATCTGTTTGTGAAAAACTGATATTTTGATTTTAACTTTATTGAAGCTTGCGCTTTCAGGTAGCCTGCATCAAACAGGATAAAGGCTACCTGAAAATACCGCTTCTTCATTTGCACTATCCACCCAACGGCCGCCGCCAAGCCTAAACCGACTGACGGCGGCATTGTTTTGTGGCCGGGCAAACCTTCCCGCCAAAGCATATTCATGAAACTGTTCCAGCGGATTTTCCTCACCTTCTTCTTCGTCATCATCGCCGCCATTTTTGTGGCCAGCTTCTCCTTCTGGCTGGTGCAAGACAGAGTGGCCGAAAGCCGTTTCAAACAGCAGCGCGCCTTCGAAACCGGCCTGCTGAATAGCACCGTTACCGTGTTTCAAACCCGCGGCCTATCCGGCGTGCGCGAAACCCTGCAAGACTGGAACAACACCCCCACGTTCGACAACATCCTCGTGATTTCCGGCGACAGCAAAGCCGATATTTTCCAGCGCCAGGTCGAGCCCGCACGCATCCTGGCCGCCCGCAAATTCGCCGCCGAATACCCCAACACCCGCGCCGTGCGCGTAGCCTACGACCCATTGGGCGAAGAATACATCTTCATGCTGGCCGATTGGGACAAACAGCAGCCCACCCGCCTGCCGTCCCCGCTGATGATTCCCGGCGTGGAAATGGCGCCGGTGTGGCACGAGCTCATCATCCTCAGCTTCATCATCATCGTCGGCCTGCTCCTGGCCTACATCCTTGCCCGCAATATTTCCCAACCGATTCGCACCTTAGAGCGCGGCATGAGCCGCCTGGCCGAAGGCGACCTCGAAACCCGTATTTCCCACCAGCTGCTCGGCCGGCGCGACGAGCTGGCCAAACTCGCTGTCCAGTTCGACCACATGGCCGGCCGCTTGCAAAAACTGGTGGAGCGCGAACGCCACCTACTGCATCACGTTTCGCACGAAATGCGCTCCCCGCTGGCGCGTATGCAGGCTCTGCTCGCCCTGCTGCAAGTGCAGCCGCACAAACAGGAGCAAAACATCAAGCGCCTCGAATCCGAGCTCACCCGCATGGATAAACTCGTGGGCGAGCTGCTCACCCTTTCCCGATTGGAAACCGCCAACGTGGAAATGGAAAAAGACCCGCTCAAGCTCGTGCCCTTCTTGGAAAACTTGGTGGAAGACTGCCGCGCCATCGCCGTGCAGAACAATCAGCAAATCGATTTTGCCTACGCCCCGGCCGATGCCGATGCCACCGTTTCCGCCAACGAGGGCTACCTCTACCGCGCTTTCGACAACGTATTGCGCAATGCCATGGCCTACAGCCCCGAAGGCAGCAAAATCCACGTCCGCCTCTCCGGCCACAAACACCATTGGCACATCGACATTGCCGACAACGGCCCGGGCGTGGACGAACGCCAGCTGCCGCACATCTTCACCGCCTTCTACCGCGCCGACAGCGGTGCGCACAAACCCGGCACCGGCCTTGGCCTGGCCATTGCCCGCCATGTGATCGGCAAACACAACGGCCGCATCAGCGCCGCCAATGTGCAGCCTAACGGCCTGAACATCCACTTCGAGTTGCCCGAGCTCACCGCCAAACAGCAGAAGCTGGAAGAAAAAGAACGCGAAGAAAAAGAGCGTGGGCAGGATGAAGGCAAATAATCCGAACCGTTGCCGCAGCGGGAACGCGTATTTTTCAGGTAGCCTTATTTCCGTCAGCGCTCCAATAATCGTTCAAATCAAACCGAGCCAACACAATATGGCCGGGTTTGCAACGGCCGTCTATGGGAAAGAAAGCCTTTTCGCTATATAATTCCGCTGTTTCGACAGCTCCCCTTCGGAAGTATCAATGAGCACCAACACCATTCTGATTATTGCCATCCTTATTTTCGCCCCCGTGTTCGGCGTATTGCTGTACAACACCTATCAGGAAAAGAAATACCGCGATTCCATCCGCGCCCAATTCGGCCATGCCGATAAGGACGCGCTGATGGAAAGCCACACCCATTCCGTGCGCGACGGCCAGCAGCAAGCTCCCGCTGCCGAAGCAGAGGCTGCCCCGCGCCTGCAGCCGGCCTTTGTTAAATTCAGCCGCTCAAGCGAGCCCGCCGGCGAAACCCCTGTTACCGAAACACCGGCCGCAGCCGACAGCGCCCCTGCCGAGCCGGTATTGCAGGCCGAGCCCGCCGCCGAAGCTCCTGCATTCAACTTTCAGCCCGTGCCGGCTGCCGCGCCTTCGCAAACCCAAGAGCCGGCCAAGCGCAAGCTGCTGCTTGATTTGCAGGATTTGGCCAAACAACAGCTGCCCTGGTTCGACAGCCGCTTCGACTACCTCTGCTACATTTCCCTGAAAGAGCCGCAGGAATTGCACGCCATGCCGCGCCTCTCCAGCCGCCACCGCTTCCGCATCGCCGGCTGCACCATGGACGACCGCTTCCAAATCGCCGAGCCGATTCCCAGCGTGTACTACCAAGGCTTTGTGATCGGCCTGCAAGCCATCAGCCGCAACGGCCTGGCCAGCATTGCTGATTTGGAACAATTCGGCGAACAGGCCAACGCCTTTGCCGAGAAAATGGACGGCGGCCTGCTGCTCACCGACATCGACACCTTCCTCTCCATCGCCCGCCCGCTGGACGATCTGTGCGCCCGCGTGGATCAAACCATCGCCATCCATTTGGTGTCCCGCAACAACGTGAGCGGCGTGGAATTGCGCAACGCCATAGAACGCCAAGGCTTCGAGCTTTCCCACGACGGCATGTTCTACCTGAACGACGCCAAAGGCGAGCCGCTGTTTGCCATCTCCACCCTCGACAACAGCGCCTTCACCGCCACCCTGCTCTCCACCCAAAATTATCGCGGCATCAGCATGCTGTTCGATGCCCCGCACATTCCCGACGGCGAGAAAAACTTCAATCGCTTCATGGATATCGCCGTGAAGCTATCCAGCATGCTCGGCCTGGATTTGGTCAACGACAAGCTCGAAGAGCTTTCCACCCAATGGCTGAAAGAAATCCGCAGCTATGTGGTGGCGCGGCAAGACGAGATGAAACGGGTGGGCATCGAGCCTGGCAGCGAGCTGGCCAAACGGCTGTTCTCGTAGCCGACCCGCTAGAACACCAACCAAACAGGCTACCTGAAACGGCATTTCCCGTTTTCAGGTAGCCTGTTTCCCTAATCCACACACACCTCAAGGAAAACATCATGCACAACGATAACACCCTGCGCGCCGCTGTCGAGGCCGTCGCCATACCCAACAGCAGCCTTACCGTCGGCAGCAGCCATGCCCTGCAAGCCATCGAGCAAACCGCCGGCGGCCTGCAAATCGAACTCTGCTTCGGCTTTCCCGTCGGCCATATTGCCGATCAGCTCAAGCAAAATATCGCCGCCGCGTTGGCTCAAGCCGGTTACACCCAAAATATGCAAACCAGCATCCGCAGCGAAATCACCACCCGCAAAGTCCAGCCCGGCGTGCGCACCATCAATGGCGTGAAAAACATCATCGCCGTCGCTTCCGGCAAAGGCGGCGTGGGCAAATCCACCACCGCCGCCAACCTCGCCGTGGCGCTGCACAACATGGGCGCGCGCGTGGGTATCCTCGATGCCGACCTCTACGGCCCCAGTCAGCCCACCATGCTCGGCGTGCCTGAGCGCAAACCCCAGCAGGAAAACAAACATTTCATCCCCGTGCGCTCGGCCGAAGGCATCCAAGTGATGTCTATCGGCTTTCTGGTCGATACCGACCAAGCCGTGGTGTGGCGCGGCCCCATGGTGAGCCAGGCCCTGCAGCAGCTGCTGTTTCAAAGCGAATGGGATAATGTGGATTACCTGTTTGTCGACCTGCCGCCCGGCACCGGCGATATCCAGCTCACCCTGTCGCAGAAAATCCCCGTTACCGGCGCCATCGTGGTGACCACCCCGCAAGACATCGCCCTGATCGACGCACGCAAAGCCGTGGACATGTTCGGCAAAGTCAACATCCCCATTTTCGGCGTGCTGGAAAACATGTCGGTGCACATTTGCAGCCATTGCGGCCACCACGAGCCTATTTTCGGCCAAGACGGCGGCAAGGCGCTGGCCGAACGCCTCGGCGTGCCGCTGCTGGGCCAGCTGCCCTTGAGCCTGCCCGTGCGCGAAGCCATGGATAGCGGCAGCGCCGCCCAAATGCAGGCCGCCCACCCCGCCATCGCCCAAATCTACACCGAAGCCGCCTGGCAAACCGCCCTGGCCGTGGCCGCCAAAGGCAAAGACTTCAGCAACCGCTTCCCGCAGATTGTGGTGGAATAAACAGCATGGCTGGAATGCAAAAAGGCTACCTGAAATCGTTTATCTGCGGTTTCAGGTAGCCTTTGGTTATCTGTTAATTGTTGTTCCGGCTAGTCGGATAGATTAATTATCCACAAGTTTTAATCGGTTACTTCAAGCGGATAACACACAAGCAGCCCGTAGGCTGCTCATGTGTGATTAACGCATCACGCGTTCAGTTTGTGATAGCGCGCTCGCTCTGTGCTGTCGCCATCCCAAGGGAAGTATGCACAGTTATCTTAATTACATACAAGCAGATAAACTTTTTCTACCATAGACTCTGGCGAGATGGGATTATATTGGATTTGATATGGTGCATGGTGCAATGAATAAACTAAGGGGCTGTCCTAGATAACCAGGAATATTCAAAATTGATTAAAATATTCCTATGAGAAAAAGTCGCCTCAGCCAGCCCGTTCAAAACAAACTGATCGAATTGTTCGTTGCAGGAGCAACCGCCCGTACTGCCGCCGAATTGGCCGGAGTCAATAAAAACACCGCTGCCTACTACTTTCACCGTTTACGCTTGCTTATCTTTAATCGTTGCGAACACTTGGAAATGTTTGATGGCGAAGTAGAAGCAGATGAAAGCTATTTTGGCGGCTGCCGCAAAGGCAAACGCGGTCGCGGAGCAGCCGGAAAAGTGGTGGTATTCGGACTGTTGAAGCGTAACGGTAAGGTTTACACCGTTACCGTGGCCAATACTCAGTCGGCTACCCTGCTGCCGATTATCCGGGAGAAGGTAAGGCCGGACAGTGTGGTCTATACTGATTGCCACAGTGCCTACAATGTATTGGATGTTAGCGAGTTTAACCACTTGCGCATCAATCACCGCACCTGTTTTGCAGACAGGCAAAACCACATTAACGGGATTGAGAACTTCTGGAGTCAGGCCAAACGCCATTTGCGTAAATTCAACGGCATTCCGAAAAAGCATTTCGAACTGTATTTGAAAGAGTGCGAATGGCGATTTAACAACAATGAAATGAAATCTCAAATTGCCATGTTAAAACAAATGGTAAAAGATAGTCTAACCTAGTTATCTAGGACAGCCCCTAAACTAATCCATACCGACTATGATTAGCGATTAAATCTTTTATACCGTATTGTCTAGTTTGGCAAATGATAGAAAACTGTATTTTTACTTCGTCAAAAGTGTGCTGCCTAGAGCCGAGTCTTTCGGTTACCGCTTTATCATAGGGGCTGTACTAGATTAGCAGATATGTTACCCTCGAAATATGAAGATAACACACTGCAAATTAAGGAAGAAAGTACAGAAAGAACTGCTCCGCTTTTTTGTACTCGAAGTTACCGCCCGTTCTGCCGCCGATATTTTGGGTATCCATCCCAATTCGGCAGCCCTGTTCTACCGCAAAATCCGTATGGTCATCAGCCATCATTTGGCCTTGGCTGCCGATGAGGTTTTCGAGGGGCCCGTCGAGTTGGACGAAAGCTATTTCGGCGGACGGCGTAAAGGCAGACGTGGTCGCGGTGCGGCAGGCAAAGTGGTTGTCTTCGGCATTCTGAAACGCAACGGACGGGTCTATACTGTTGTGGTGGATAATGCCAAGTCCGATACTTTGATGCCTGTGATCAAACAAAAAATCATGCCGGACAGCATTGTTTATACCGATAGTCTGAGCAGCTACGACAAGTTGGACGTGAGCGGTTTCATCCATTACCGCATCAACCATTCCAAGGAATTTGCAGACCGCCAGAACCACATCAACGGCATTGAGAACTTTTGGAATCAGGCAAAACGCGTCTTACGCAAGTACAACGGAATCGATCGCAAATCTTTCCCGCTGTTCTTGAAAGAATGCGAATTTCGATTTAACTTCGGCACACCGTCCCAGCAGCTTAAAATCCTGCGGGAGTGGTGTGGAATTTAGGGCTAATCTAGTACAGCCCCTTATCATAAGCTACTTTTACCCAAGCACTTTGTTGCGGCACTATAGTTTCTGTATCAATGAAGGAGTATTTTGCGACACCATTTTGTGAACCCATCATAAGGTATTGCCACCGGCCAAACCTTCCCTTCGCTGATTCAATCCTCATAACAGCATCATCAAACTCATCCGCATAAGCAACGGTTCCGAATAAACAAACTAATAGGAAAATCAATAGTTTTTTCATCATTCAATTCCTCAATCTGAATAAACCTGTTTCACGTCCTTAGACAGCATCAAGTACAGCGCCCATCCGATTCCCCATGCGATATTAAACGCATTCCCGGTCAGGCCGCCAATGCCAGCAATTATCCCCAGTAGGAAAATTGTTGCCAGCACAGATGAACGCTTAAAGCGATACCCTAGCAGCCACACCGGCGCAGCAGATGCCACAATCAGTAGTAGTGAAAGGGACAGTTCCATAGCCCACCCTGTGCCGCCGGTGGGCTGTTGGGCGATGCCACTAATGGTATAGACAATGGATAACAAAGTGCGGATAACCGTAATTGCTAGAAACACATTCAGCGGTGCAGGGATGCGCTTGCTCATCATCCATTTCCTTAACAAGATTTAATGTTTAACATCATACCCCAAGCCCAATAAAAAAGGCAGCCGAAGCTGCCAAGTGTCGTTCTAATGGGACCCCCCTACAAACCGCCAAACATCGCATCCTCTAACATTTGCGGCTCAGCTCGTGCTGCCGCCGCAGATTAAGTGCGTAAAGGCTGCTAGCTGCCTACCTGGACCAAATCAGTGCGGCACAGGACGAAGAGAGTTGGCAGGAAGTCGAAGCCCTGTGCTTTGAGAAAGAATACCGCAGCGCCATCATCCGCGAATGGGCAGAAATCGCCATCGAAGACGGTGAAGAGAACTACGGCTTCAGCGATCAATGCATACCCTCATTTTTAACTTCGTTGAAGTTGCGTTTTCAGGTAGCCTTTTGGTGGCATGGCAAACCAACTGAACTTTCGCTACGGCCTGGGTTCGCCTTGCTGTGCTTTTGTGTTGTCTGTGGCTCACTGCCCCGTATCGAAAGTCAAGTTGGCTCGCTATATATTTATTTGCCCTGCCCCATTTTGGCATTAAGCATATCGAGCATGCTGCGCAGGTTGGCTTTGCCTTCTTCGTGACTCACAATGGGTTCGCCGCCTTTGCGGCCGAGGATTTTGAGGTCGGCTTGGGGCATTTCATCGATAAAGCGGCTGGGCTCGGGGAATTGCCAGCCGCCCTGGCGGCGGCGTTTGACGCAGTGGGTGAGGGTGAGGCTGTGTTTGGCGCGAGTGATGCCGACATACATGAGGCGGCGTTCTTCGTCGAGGTTGCCTTCTTCTACGCTGTCGGCGTGGGGGAAGAGGCCTTCTTCGCAGCCGGCGAGGATAACGTGGGGGTATTCGAGGCCTTTGGAGGCGTGCAGGGTGGAGAGGGTGACGGTGTCGGTTTCTTCTTTGCTGCGGCTGTCGAGCAGGTTCATCAGGGCGATGGTTTGGGAGAGTTCGATCAGGGTTTTGCCGTCTTGTTCGCCTTTTCTGGCCAGCCAGGCGCATAAATCTTGCACGTTGCGCCATTTGATTTCGCCGCTTTTGCCTTCTTCGTGTTCGAGCAGGTAGTTTTCGTAGCGGATGTCGGCCAGGAGCTCTTGGATGAGGCTGCCGGCGGGCTCGCTTTGGGCGCTGCTTTGGTAATTTTGCATGAGGGCGGTGAATTGGCGCAGGGCTTCACGGCCGGCGGCGGGGAGTTGGGCTAGGGCTTCGGCGGTGTTGGCGGCGGCGTAGAGGCTGCAGGAGGCTGCGGCAGCGTAGCGGTTGAGGCTGCTGAGGGTGGCGTCGCCGATGCCGCGTTTGGGGGTGGTGGCGGCGCGCAGGAAGGCGGGATCGTCGTCGGGGTTGGCGAGCAGGCGCAGGTAGGCGAGGATGTCTTTGATTTCGGCTTTTTCAAAGAAGCTTTGCCCGCCAGAAACGCGGTAGGGGATGTGGGCGCTGCGCAGGGCTTCTTCAAACAGGCGGGCTTGGTGGTTGCTGCGGTAGAGGATGGCGAAGTCGGCGTAGTTGAGGCTGCCGCCGCTTTGGTTGCGCCGGCGGATGATGCTGCCGGTGGCGTATTCGGCTTCGTGTTGTTCGTTTTGGCAGGCGATGATGCGCACGGGCTCGCCTTCGCCGTATTGACTCCAGAGGGTTTTGGGGAAGAGCTTGGGGTTGTTGGCGATGACTTGGTTGGCCACGCGCAGGATGCGGGCGGAGGAGCGGTAGTTTTGCTCGAGCTTGATGATTTTGAGGGCGGGGTAGTCTTGCTGGAGCAGGCGGAGGTTTTCCATGTTGGCGCCGCGCCAGGCGTAGATGCTTTGGTCGTCGTCGCCCACGGCGGTGAAGCGGCCTTCGGCACCGGTGAGCAGCTTCATGAGGGTGTATTGGCAGGTGTTGGTGTCTTGGCATTCGTCCACCAAAAGGTGCAGCAGGCGCATCTGCCATTTGATTCGGATGCCGGCTTCGTTTTGCAGCAGGCGGGTGGGCAGGAGGATGAGGTCGTCGAAATCGACGGCTTGATAGCTGTGAAGGGTTTCCTGATAGCCTGCGTAGAGCTGGGCGGTTTGGCGTTCCCATTCGTTGGAGGCTACCTGAAAGGCTTGCTCGGGGGTGAGCAGGTCGTTTTTCCACAGGGAGATTTTGTGCTGGGCGCGGAAGACGGCGTCGCGGCCGCTGCTGCCGAGCAGCTCGGCGATGATTTGCCGCTGTCGGAGCCGTCGAACACGGAGAAGTTTTTTTTGTAGCCGATGTGTTGGGCTTCTTCGCGCAAGAGGCGCATGCCCAGCGAGTGGAAGGTGCAGACGGTAAGCCCGCGGGTTTGGCGGCTGCCGAGCATAGCGGCGGTGCGCTCCTGCATTTCGGCGGCGGCTTTGTTGGTGAAGGTGATGGCGGCGATGTTGTGCGGGGCGTAGCCCACTTCGCGGATGAGGTGGGCGATTTTTTCGGTGATCACGCGGGTTTTGCCGCTGCCTGCGCCAGCCAGCACAAACAGGGGGCCGCCGAGATAATGCACGGCTTCGAGCTGCTGGGGGTTGAGTTGGAAGGGGGGTGTGGACATGGGGTGTGGATAAGGCTGCCTGGGCTTTCAGGTAGCCTTTGGATGGTTTGGGTAATGGATACAGGCTACCTGAAAACGGTTTGCCTGATTTTCAGGTAGCCTCTTTTTTCTGTTTGGCAGCTGCTTTGCGGCGGCGGTTTTCTTTCGGGTCGATGAGTAGGGCGCGGTACACTTCCACGCGGTCACCTTCACGCAGCGGGGTGCTGTCTTCCACTTTTTTGCCAAAGATACCGATGGGCGCGGCGGCAAAATCCACGTGCGGAAATTCGGTTGGCAAGGAGGATTGCAGCACGGCCTGCCGCGCGGTGGTGCCGCTGGCTACCTGAAAAGCCAGCAGGCGTTGTTTCCCCGGCTCGGCATAGGCCACTTCGATATGGAGCGGGGTATTGTTAGGCATAGCGGCGGCCTGCCTCTTTCACGAAAGCATCCACTAGCGTACCGCTGATGTGGCTGAACACGGGGCTGATGAGTGCGGAGAGCACGCGGCTGGAAAATTCGTAGTGCAGCTCGAATTCCACTTTGCAGGCATCGTCGCCCAAGGGCAGGAAGTGCCAAGTTCCGTTCAGGCTTTTAAACGGGCCTTCGAGCAACACCATGCGGATTTCGCGGCCGGGGATGTTGCGGTTGTGCGTGGCAAACGATTGGCGCACGCCCATATAGTCCATAAACAGCCGTGCTTTCAATTCGTTGCCGCTGCGCTCGATGATTTCGGTGCGGCTGTACCACGGCAGAAACTGCGGATAATCCTCCGCTTTGTCCACCAGCTCGAACATCTGCTCGGCAGAATGCGGCACGAGCAGGGATTTCTTCACGGTTTTGAGCGACATACAAACGGCCTTGGCAATGCAAAGTGCGCATTATATAGCGAAACGCCAAACCTCCCCACCGCCAAGCACGCACATGGTGCATAAAAACACATATTATCAATATAAAACAATATATTATTTATTATCTGCCATTCTTGGCTCGAAACTTGCTTGAAGTTTGTTCGATATCGCTCGGCAGCCGCCGACCTGCTTCCCTAACTCCCATTCTCCGCACACGTAAAACACATGGAAAACTCCGCAGAACGTTTGGCTTGGATACAGCTTGCGCTGATGCCGTATATCGGCGCGGAAACGTTTTACGAACTCTGCCGCCACTACGGTTCTGCAGCTGCCGTGTGGGCTGCCGAGCAGGAAGTGGGCGACATCCTGCCCAGCCGCCCGGCGCAGGAAGCCTGGCGCAGCCGCCGCCACGAGGCCGAGGCTGCCGCCGAAGCCGCGCTGGCATGGGAGCAGCAGGAAAACTGCCGTTTATTGTTGGCTTGCGACGCAGATTTTCCGCCGCAATTGGGCGAAGGCATCACCGCACCGCCCTTATTGTTTGCCCGCGGCAACACCGAATGGCTGCATCGGCCTTCAGTGGCCATCGTGGGCAGCCGGCACGCCACGCCGCAAGCGATGCGGATTGCCGGTGAATTTGGCGAAGCCTTGGCCGCTGCCGGCATCGTAACCGTATCCGGCATGGCCGCCGGTATCGACAGCGCCGCCCACGAAGGCGCGTTGCGCAAGCAGGGTGGCACGGTGGCGGTGTGGGGCACGGGCATCGACCGCGTATATCCCGTGGCCAACAAAGCACTGGCGCACCGCATTGCCGAACAAGGCTGCGTGCTCTCCGAATTCCCCTTGGGCACGAGTCCGTTGGCCGGCAACTTTCCGCGCCGCAACCGCCTGATTGCCGCCCTCTCCTCTGCCGTGCTGGTGGTGGAAGCTGCGTTGGAATCCGGTTCGCTGATTACCGCGCGGCTGGCGGCAGACATGGGGCGCGAAGTGTTCGCCGTGCCCGGCTCCATCGACAACCCGCACAGCAAAGGCTGCCACGCGCTGATTAAGCAAGGTGCGAAGCTTACCGAAACACTGGCCGATATTCTGGAAGAATGCCCGCAGCTGCCGCAAACCGCATCGACTAGCCGCCAAACGGCAGCCCAAACCAAAAGGCTACCTGAAAACGAGCGCAGCGAGTTTCTACGTAGTAAAAACGAGCGTAGCGAGTTTCGCCAAAACGAACGTAGTGAGTTTCTACAAAACCAAAACGCAGATGTCGAACATCGCCAAGCCGAATCGCTCCCAAGCGAACAGCCAGCCTTGGTCGATGCCACACCGGCATCAACTGAAACCGAAACCTCACCGCTGCTGCAAGCCATGGGCTACGACGCGGTACACCCCGACAGCTTGGCCGAGCGGCTCAAACTGCCCGCGGCCGATGTGTATGCCGAACTGACTTTATTAGAAATCAACGGCCAAATTGCCCCGCTCTCCGGCGGCCGTTACCAACGGATTGCTCCAAACAGGAATACCAAATGATTGATGTAATTGCCTTCTTGATAAACAACTTCCAAGACTTCGACACCTGCCCGCCCAGCGAGGCCTTGGGCAGCCTCTTGGAGCAGGTGGGTTTCCAGGATGAGGAAATTCGTGATACGCTATTATTTATGAACGTGCTCCAAGAGCGTAGCCGCTCGCTGCACCGCAATTTCCGCGAGGAGCAGGCGATGCGCGTGTATCTGCCCGAAGAACTTGCCGCTTTGCCGCCCGAGGCTTTGGGTTTGCTGCACTTTTTAGTACAAAACGGCGCGCTTTCTGTGGAGCAGCGGGAATTTGTGCTGCTGGCGCTGATGCACCTGGCAGACAAGGCAGACGAACCGCTCACCGATGCACATGTAAAAGTGCTGTCGCTCTTGGTGTTGTGGGCAGACAAATCCGAGCTGCCGATGCTCATCAGCGATGATTTGGTTAATGCCCTGCTGCACGGCCAGGCGGTGATGAATTGAGAAAGGCCGCTGCTCTTTATATAAAAGGCTACCTGGAAAATGAAGGTTTTCAGGTAGCCTTTGATTGAATACGGCGCACTTGCACCAAGATGGATTCAGGCTACCTGAAACCTTGCTTTTATTGGCTAAAGCACAATATTTCTTTAGCTACAGCGTGGCTAAAAACAAAAGTATTTTGCGAGGAAACTATGTCGAAAAACCTGCTGATTGTGGAATCTCCCAACAAAATCAAATCGATTAAAAAATACCTGGGCAGCGATTTTGAAGTATTGGCCTCCTTCGGCCATGTGCGCGATTTGGTGCCGAAAAACGGCGCTGTCGATCCCGAGCACGATTTCGCTATGAAATATGAAGTGCCGGCCAAGAGCAAAAAGCACATCGACGCCATCGTGGCCGCCGCCAAAGAAGCCGACACCCTCTATCTGGCCACCGACCCGGACCGCGAAGGCGAAGCCATTTCTTGGCATATCTACGAAATCCTCAAAACCAAACGCGGCATCAAAAATCTGGACGAGCGTACCCTGCGCGTGGTGTTTCACGAAGTTACCAAAAAAGGCGTGCAGGAAGCCCTCAAGCAGCCGCGCAAGCTCGATATGGGCTTGGTGGACGCGCAACAGGCGCGCCGCGCCTTGGATTACCTGGTCGGCTTCAACCTCTCCCCGCTGTTGTGGAAAAAAATCCGGCGCGGCTTGAGCGCCGGCCGCGTGCAAAGCCCCGCCTTGCGCCTGATTTGCGAGCGCGAAAACGAAATCCGCGCCTTTGAAACGCAGGAATACTGGAGCGTGCATCTCGACAGCCACAAAGGCCGCCAAAAATTCGCCGCCAAACTCACCCAATGGCAGGGCAGCAAACTGGAACAGTTCTCCCTGCTTAACGAAGCCGCCCAGGCCGCCGTGTTGGCCGCCATGCAGGGCAAACCGGCGCAAGTGCTCGATGTGGTGAAGAAAAAAGCCACCCGCAAGCCTGCCGCGCCCTACACCACCTCCACCATGCAACAGGACGCCGTGCGCAAGCTCGGCTTTACCACCGACCGCACCATGCGCACCGCCCAGCAGCTGTTTGAAGGCGTGGATGTCGGCCAAGGCTCGGTCGGCCTGATTACTTATATGCGTACCGACAGCGTAACCCTGTCGCAAGACGCGATAGCCGAAATCCGCCACTACATCGACAACAAAATCGGCGCCGATTTCCTGCCTAAATCGCCGCGCATGTACCGTACCAAATCCAAAAACGCCCAAGAGGCGCACGAAGCCATCCGCCCCACTTCGGTATACCGCACGCCCGAAAGCGTAAAGCCCTTCCTTTCCGCCGACCAATTCAAGCTCTACCAAATGATTTGGCAGCGCACCATGGCCTGCCAGATGGTGGAAGCCAAATTCGACGCCACCACCGTAGACATCGGCGTGGGCGAAGGCGTGTTCCGCGCCACCGGCCAAGTGCTCGTATTTGCCGGTTTCCTGAGTGTGTATCAGGAAGGCCACGATGAAGACGACGAGGATGAAGACAACAAAAAACTGCCCGAATTGGCCGTGGGCGACGCCCTGCCTGTAGACAAGCTCTACGGCGAGCAGCACTTCACCCAGCCCCCGCCCCGCTTCAACGAGGCCACGCTGGTGAAAGCCTTGGAGGAGTTCGGTATCGGCCGCCCCTCCACCTACGCCAGCATCATCAAAACCCTGAAAGACCGCGAATACGTAACCATCGACCAGCGCCGCTTCCTGCCCACCGACACCGGCGAAATCGTGAACAAATTCCTCACCGAACACTTCACCCAATACGTGGACTACGATTTCACCGCCAAGCTCGAAGACCAGCTCGACGACATTGCCAGCGGCAAGCGGCAGTGGATTCCCGTGATGGACAAATTCTGGAAAGGCTTCCACAAACAGATTGAGGAAAAAGCCGGCATCGAGCGTGCCAAAATCACCACCGAAGAGCTGGACGAAACCTGCCCCAAATGCGGCCAGCACAAGCTGCAAATCAAATTCGGCAAACGTGGCCGCTTCATCGCCTGCTCCGGTTACCCCGACTGCGACTACACCCGCAACCTCAACGAAACCGCCGAAGAAGCCGCCAAGGCCGCTGAAGAGCCCACCATCGTAGAAGGGCGCGAATGTCCCAAATGCGGCGGCCAGCTCGTGTATAAAAAAGGCCGTTTCGGCAAATTCATCGGCTGTGCCAACTACCCCAAGTGCAAACACATCGAGCCCTTGGAAAAACCCAAAGACACCGGCGTGGCCTGCCCCAAATGCGGCAAAGGCAGCCTGATCGAGCGTAAATCGCGCTACGGCAAGCTGTTCTACAGCTGCAATACCTACCCCGACTGCGACTACGCCACCTGGAACCCGCCCGTGGCCGAAGAGTGTCCGAAATGCCACTGGCCGGTGCTCACCATCAAAACCACCAAACGCTGGGGCGTAGAAAAAGTCTGCCCGCAGAAAGAATGCGGCTGGAAAGAGCAAATTGAACCGCCTGCTCCGAAAGGCTAAAGCAGCAAAGAAGTGAAAGGCTACCTGAAAATGAGCAATATTTTTCAGGTAGCCTTTTATTGAGCAAATAGATGAATCAAATTTCAATCAGAATAAGACGGCGAGCTTTTAATTCAGCCGGGTGAGTGAACACTATAGGTCTCAAATACAATTACTACACCACGCCAACACGAAAAAAGCAGCCTACCAACCGCTATCGGTTGAGGCTGCTTTCGTTTGTTTGGTGAGACAGAGACCTTATTTCCGCAGGCTTGCAAAGATAGCCAAAATACCCATGGCACCCAGCGTGGAGGCAATCCAGCCTGCGGGCTGCCCGATGGCATACCAGCCCATCGTTTGCCCAACCCAGCTGGCCAGCACCGAACCGCCGATGCCGAGCAGCGTAGTCATAATGATGCCCAAGCGTTGCCCGCCCGGATACAGGAATTTGGCCAAAATACCGATGATGAAGCCGATAATGATGGTGCTGATCATGGTTGGTTTTCCTCTTATGGTGTGGATAGATGATATACATATCAGGCAAACGGTCAGTTTTTCAAGAGAAAGGCTGCCTGAAAAGTAGAATAGCCATCTAACAGTATGAGAACCCAAAATATTGTAATCAAGCTTATATCATTGGGTGGTGAATGCATCGGAAGTACAAGATTAGATTTATTTTGTTAGCATGGCTTTAAGGTTATTATCATTTCGTGTTTACAAAAGTTTTCAAAAATAGCGTGTGCTGCCAAGACAGTCTGTGGAAGATTTGTATATAAATATGGTTAATGTAAATACATAATTTAATAAAAGAAATCTTTCATGTGTGGTCTGGTTATTTGCACGCCATCAACCATGATATGTCGGTTCTTGTGGCATTTTTGACTTGCATCAACGAAAAAAGTTAATGTTTCTTGACGAATATTATTGCGAATATTAAGATTGCATTAACAAATTTTCCCGGTTGATGCAGCAATTGTGCTGTATTGCCCCAACTGGGATGTCAAAACATGTGCCGCTCGGCGGCAGCTTTATCACCCGACGGCGGTACTGTAACGGCAACGGCAAGTGGCCGTTGTACAGAGTATGGCCGATTCAACGAATACCGACACTGGCATTTTCATGTTGTAAGGCAAATGTTTCAGTGCTGTAACGCCAGGTAACTCGGCGGGTTGGCCGGATTTTCAAGTGAACCCTATTAAAGAGGACGCTATGATGACTACGTCGACCGAAAAAAGATTCTTCGGCCACCCGCGACAGCTGGGTACGCTGTTCTATATCGAGATGTGGGAGCGCTTTGCCTTCTATGGCGGGCAATCCCTCTTGATGATTTATCTATATTACAAGGCCTCTCAAGGAGGTGGCTTGGGCATGGAGCAATCGCTTGCCGCAGGCCTTGTGGGTGTGTACGGTGGTAGTATTTATTTGACCACCATCGTGGGCGGTTGGCTGGCCGACCGTGTGCTTGGCACCAAAAATACCCTGCTGTTGGCCACCGTTGTGATGCTTGGTGGTACCGTCCTCCTCGTATTGCTGCCCGGCTATGCCAGCTTGGTTGGCTTGCCATTCATCTCTTTGGGTAGCGGTAGTTTCAAAGCCACGGCCAGCGCCATGGTGGGTTCGCTCTATGAAGATGAATCCGAACGTGAGCTGCGCGATGCTGGGTTCTCTATTTTCTATACTGCCATCAACGTAGGTATCTTTATTGGTACGCTGCTAGTGGGTTATTTACAGCCTAAATACGGTTTCCGTGTGGCTTTTGCCGCTGCCATGGGGGGTATGGTGCTCTGCTTGATTACCCTGTTGCAAGGTCGCAGCAAATTGCCGGAAACGCCGATTCCTAATCCTCTGCCTAAAGAGCAACGCGGCAAAGTGGTTGGTATCGTGGCGGCTATTTTGGCTGTGATTGGCGGTGCAATCGGCTCAGGTTTGGTGAATCTGACCAACTTCTCCAGCGTGATGTTGGGCTTGGTATGCGTGATCAGCGTTGGCTACTTCTTCGTGATGTTCGGCGACAAAAACTCTACTGAGGCCGATAAACGCCACTTGATTGCCTATGTTCCCCTGTTCGTGGTGATGTGCCTGTTCTGGGCGATGTATTTGCAGATGTATAGCGTGGTAACTGTGTATTTTGAAGAAACCGTGCCGCGTAAGTTCGGTGATTTCGAAGTGCCGATTGCTTGGTTGGTTACTTTCCAGAGCTTGAGCGTTATCGTACTGGCCAGTGCCATGGCTGCTTTGTGGACCAAAATGGGTAAACGCCAACCTTCATCCCAGATGAAATTCGCCTTGGCCGCATTGGTGGCTGGTGTAGGCTATCTGGCTTTCATCCCCTTCCTGTCTACCGGTACGCCGATGCCCATCTTCGTGTTGATGGTGGTGCTGGTGTTGCTGACCGTGGCCGAGCTGCTGCTCTCGCCGATTTCCCTCTCCTTCGCCACTAAAGTTGCACCTGAGGCGTTTAAAACCCAGATGGTATCGTTCAACTTCCTAAGCTTGTCTTTGGGCTTTACCTTGGGCGGTGTGCTGGGTGACAAACTCTATACTGCCGAGACGGCCACCAGCTACTACATCATGCTGGCCGGTATGGGTATCGGTTCTGCCGTAGTGCTGTTCGTAATGATGCCTATGCTCAAACGCCTGTTGCACGATGTGGACTAATGCATCAGCTAGCTTTGTGTTTAAGCGCGACCCGGGAATCTGCCTTCGGGCAGATTCCCGAAACGGCAACAATTTGCAAGGTTGTTGTGTGAAGCATGTGGTTGGTTTGCAATAAAGATGATTTGATGTGCCGGAGTAGTATGGCCAAAAGCCCCGTGCCGCACAGATGATTTGGATGGATGTTGCTGTATTGATTAATATAAGTAATGTAAGGGCGTTAACATGAATACGTCGACCGAGAAAAAATTCTTCGGCCATCCGCATCAGCTGGGAACATTGTTCCAAGTTGAGCTGTGGGAACGTTTCTCGTTCTACAGCATGCAGGCCATTCTGGTAATTTATTTGTCTCATCAATTGAGCCAAGGCGGCTTGGCTATGCCGGAGGCGCTGGCTGTGGGCATTGTGGGTGCCTATAGCGGCAGTATCTATCTTTCCACCATTATCGGCGGTTGGCTGGCCGACCGCGTGATCGGGCCTAAAAATACTTTATTCTTTGCGGTTGCCACCATGTTGGTGGGGCATATCTTGCTGGTGATGATTCCCGGTGTGGGCAGCTTGGCTGGCCTGCCGTTTATTGCCTTGGGCAGTGGTGGTGTGAAATCCGCCTGTAGTACCTTGGTGGGCTCGCTGTATGAAGACGAATCCACCCGCAATCTGCGCGATGCCGGTTTCTCCATCTTCTACACAGGTATCAATATCGGTAGTTTCTGCGGCTCGCTAGTGGCGGGCTACCTGCAATCCAATATGGGTTTCCGCATGGCATTTGCCGGTGCGGTGGTGGGTATTGCCATTGGTTTGACGCTTTTTATTAAAGGTAAGAGCAAACTACCGGATTTGCCGCTGCCTAACCCGCTGCCCAAAGAGCAGCGTGGTAAAGCCATCGGTATGGGCGTGGCTATCTTGGCCGTTGTTGGTGGCCTGATCGCAGCCGGTATCCTGCGCTTAGACAACTTCTCCAGCATTCTGTTGGGCGTGGTAAGCTGCATCAGTATCGGTTACTTTGTGATGATGGTGAAAGACAAACAGGCCACCGAGGCCGACAGGCGCCATATCATTGCTTATGTGCCGCTATTTCTTGCCATGTGCGTGTTCTGGGCGATTTATTCCCAAGTGTATAGTTCTGTAACCCTGTATTTCGATAAAACTGTGCCGCGCACTTTCGGCAGCTTTACTGTGCCGGTGGCTTGGCTGGTTACCTATCAGAGCTTGGTGGTGATTGTGCTGGCCAGTGCGATGGCCGCCCTGTGGACCAAAATGGGCAAACGCCAGCCCACATCCCAAATGAAATTCACTTTGGCTATGCTGGTGTTGGGCTTGGGCTACTTAGGCTTTGTGCCCTTCCTTTCCTCTGGTACGCCGATGCCGATTTTCGTCTTGATGCTGCTGTTGCTGGTGATTACCGTCTCCGAGCTGCTGCTCTCGCCGATTTCTCTCTCGTTTGCCACCAAAGTTGCGCCCAAAGCGTTTAAAACCCAAATGGTTGCGTTCAACTTCCTCACCCTTTCCCTCGGCTTTACGCTGGGCGGGGTGCTGGGCGACAAGCTGTATTCAGACGATGCCGCCACGCAATACTTCATAATTTTGGCCGGCCTAAGTATCGGCTCCTTCGTAGTGCTGCTGCTGCTGTTGCCGAAACTCAACAAACTGTTGCACGACGTAGATTAAAGCCTAGCGTTTTCAGGTAGCCTCAACAGCCTCCCAAGTGAGGCTACCTGAAAACGCCACTTCAACATAGCGAAAGCATCATGGAGCGAAGTTTCTACGGAGCGACGCTCATTCAACCGATTCAAACTTAATTTTCCACACTTCCGCCCGTATCCGATTGCACCCGATTGCAGGCCGGCGTGGTAGCTACGCCTACTGTTGCAGTGGAAAATTAAAAAATGCATATTATACAAGGAGTAATTGAAATGACCGCATCTTATGCCCAACGCTTGGCTGCTTTGCGTGCCGCCATGAAAGCAAAAAATATCGATGCCTGGATTATCCCCACCGCCGACCCGCATCTTTCCGAATACCTGCCAGCCCGCTGGGAAGGCCGTTACTGGCTCACCGGCTTCGGCGGCACCGCCGGCACGCTGATTACCACCGCCGATATTTCCGAATTGTGGGTGGACGGCCGCTATTGGGAGCACGCGGAAGATTGCCTAGCCGGCACCGGCACTGTACTGGGCAAACTCGTTACCGGCACGCCCCATGTGGATTCCCTGATTAAAAACCTGAAATCCGGCGCCGTGGTCGGCATTGCCCCCGATGTATTGTCGCTGAGCGAAAAACGCTATTTGGAAAGCCAGCTGGGTAAAGCTGGAATCAGCTTGCGCCACGACATCGATTTGCTGGACGACATCTGGATCGACCGCCCCGGCGCATCCGATAAACCCGTATTCGCCCAAAAAGCCCAGTTTGTTCCCGAAAGCACCGCCCAGAAAATCGAACGCATCCGCCAAGCCATGCAGGCAGCCGGTGCCGACCACCACTTGGTATCCGGCCTGGACGATATCGCCTGGATTACCAACCTGCGCGGCAGCGACGTGCCATACGACCCGATTTTCTTGTCTTATCTGCTGATTAGCGGCAAGGAAGCTACCCTGTTTGTGGATGAAGCCAAGCTCGATGCTGACAGCAAAAAAGTATTGGCCGACGCCCATGTGGCCGTTGCCCCCTATGCCGACGTAGGCAAAGCCGTGGCCAAACTTTCAGGTAGCCTTCTCATCAACCCCGACCGCACCGCCGTGTCCACCCTCGGCAACCTGCCCGCCGGCGTAAAACTGATTGAAGGCCTCAACCCCAGCACCGAATTCAAAGCTTGCAAGAGCGATGCCGAAATCGAGCACAACATCGAAGCCATGGTGCAAGACGGCGTGGCTTTGTGCGGCTTCTTTGCCGAACTCGAGCAAAAACTGGCTGCCGGCGAGCGCATCAGCGAGCTGGATATTGACGATATGCAGCTCAAACACCGCCAACAGCAGCCCAACTTTGTCGGCCTCTGCTTCGGTACTCATGCCGGTTTCAACGCCAACGGCTCCTTGCCGCACTACATCGCCACCAAGGAAAAATTCAGCTATATCGAAGGCCAAGGCCTGCTCTTGGTGGACTCCGGCGCGCACTACCACAACGGCACCACCGACATTACCCGCATGGTGTGCGTGGGCGAGCCCACCCCCGAGCAACAGCGCGACTACACCCTCGTGCTCAAAGCCCACATCGCCCTCGAACAGGCCATCTTCCCCGAAAACCTCAGCGGTGTGCTGCTCGACGTGATTACCCGCGCCCCCATGTGGCGCACCATGCGCGACTACAACCACGGCACCGGCCACGGTGTGGGCTACTTCCTCAACGTGCACCAAGGCCCGCAGATTATTTCCTACTTCAAGCCCGTGAACGGCCAAAACGTGATGAAAGCCGGTATGCTCACCTCAGACGAGCCCGGCCTCTACCGTCCGGGCAAATGGGGCATCCGCATTGAAAACCTGCTGGTTACCCGCAAAGTGAAAAACCCAGAAGAAACCCAGTTCGGCAGCTATTTGTGCATGGAACCGATCACCTTCTGCCCTATCGACACCAAACTCATCGACCGCAGCCTGATGACCGAAGACGAAATCCAATGGCTGAATGACTACCACGCCCTCGTGCGCGAAAAACTCGCCCCACGCACCCAAGGCGCGGCCAGGGAATGGCTGGAAAGAAATACCCAGCCGATTTAATCGGTTGGCTTATTGGATAAATCAGCTAAGTTGAAATAGTTGGCGCAAGAAAGGCTACCTGAAAGTTTTCAGGTAGCCTTTTTATTGCAGCCGGCGGGGATGAAACAGGCCGCTGCACAGCTTGCCGCGAAAGGCCGGATAATAGTTTGCCACTGTGAGCTTGGTGTCCGCCCGCAACTATGCCAAAGGCTACCTGAAAATTGGGCCGTGCCGCCCCAATCGGTTTTGGCGCAGCAACGCGGCTTCGCCATTTTTCCAACGGGGTAGGGCGGTATCACCATACTGCCGAATGAGGCTACCTGAAAACCCCAACGCACATTTTCAGGTAGCCTTTACCGCTATATAAGAACGAGAAAAGCACTAGGCCACACACTCTATCCGGTTTGCCCGAAAATCCCTGAAAGGCACGGTATTCGGCGCTTGTAAAGCATTTTGATTTGGCCGCTGGGAAAATAAATGTTGGGAAATGCAAATTTATGCTTGCACACAGGCGCAGTGCATACTAATATTTGTCGCACCAAGTCCCCCTTTGTGCAAGAGAAAACGGATGCGGCTTTCATTTGGATACCGCCCGTATTTTGCTGCCAAAGGAGGAATTATTTTTTTGTTGCAACAGCGCCGCTTGGCCGGAAGCAGGCTTGCCATGGTTGGATGGGCGCAACGCAGCATTTTTCAGGTAGCCTGTATGCAGGCATAGAAAAACAGATCATTAGTAAGGAACACCTTATGACTACACCAACCAATGAGCAGCTTGCCACTCCTTCCCCCACGGGCGGAGAAGATCAAGGCAAATTTTTCGGCCACCCGCGCCAGCTGGGTACTTTATTCCACATTGAGCTGTGGGAACGTTTCTCGTTTTACGGCATGCAGGCCATCCTGCTGATTTATCTGTATTACGAGGTCTCCAAGGGCGGCTTGGGCATGGATGAAACCAAGGCTGCCGGCATCGTGGGTGCGTATAACGGCAGTATCTATCTGGCCACCATCCTGAGCGGTTGGCTATCTGACCGCATCTTGGGCGCAGAAAAAACGCTGTTTTTGTCTGGCGTGGTGGTGATGCTGGGGCATGTTGTATTGTCCGCATTGCCCAATATGAGCGGTTTGGTAATCGGCCTGTTGCTGATTGCTTTGGGCAGTGGTGGGGTGAAATCTTCCGCCGGTGCGATGGTGGGTTCGCTGTATGAGACTGAATCTACTCGTGATTTGCGCGATGCCGGTTTTTCTATTTTCTACACTGCCATCAATATCGGCGGCTTTGTCGGCCCGTTGATTGTGGGCGTATTGCAGGTGCAATTCGGTTTCCACTACGGCTTTGGTGCTGCTGCCGTGGGCATGGCTTTTGGTTTGTGGCAATACTGGCGTGGCCGTGTTTCCCTGCCGCATACACCGCCGGCCAATCCGCTGCCCAAACAGAAATACGGCGTTGCGCTGGGTGTGGCGGCTGCCGGGTTGGCAGTAATCGGTGGCTGCATCGCTACTGGCCTGCTGCGCTTGGATAACTTCTCACAAGTTCTGTTGGGTACCGTAATTATTACCAGCCTGCTGTATTTCGTACGTCTGTTTTGCGATTCCCAGGTTACCAAAACCGAGAAACAGCATATGCTGGCCTATGTGCCGCTGTTTATTGTAATGTGTTTGTTCTGGGCGGTATGGTCGCAGGTGTTCACGGTGGTTACCGTGTATTTCGACCAAACTTCACAGCGCGTGGTGGGCGGGTTTGAAATCCCCGTGGCTTGGCTGAGCGCTTTGCAGAGCTTGTGGGTAATTGTGTTTGCCGGTGTGATGGCGGCTTTGTGGACCAAAATGGGCTACCGTCAGCCAAGAACGCCGATGAAATTCACTATGGCCATGATCATTCTGGGCGTGTCATATCTGTGTTTTATCCCGTTTTTGTCCACCGGAAAAGTAATGCCGCTCGTCATCATGGCGCTGCTGCTGCTCACCATCACCATTTCTGAATTGCTGCTTTCGCCGATTTCGCTGTCGTTTGCCACAAAAATCGCACCGCAATCGTTTAAAACACAGATGGTGTCGTTCAATTTCCTGACCTTGTCGCTGGGTTTCACTCTGGGCGGGGTGTTGGTGGACGAGTGCTATGTACCGGAGAAGGCTGTAGAGTTTTACGTCCTGCTCGGCGCATTGGGTATCGGCGGTGGCGTGTTGCTGATGGTGATGATGCCGATGTTGAACCGCATGCTGCGTGATGTGGATTAAATCATTTCAAACGAATTATTTTTCTTCACCAGCCGGGTTTGGCCGGGATGAGTCGAGAAGAATATTTGCGATGAAATAATTTTCAGGTAATCTGAAGCTATCCAATCATGAAAACCGCTATTGGCACATGTTGCCATGGCGGTTTTCATGTTTTCTTGTTGAGTAAGATGAAGTGTGAACTTTGCACATGAAAAATCGTATTTGCTGCTTTGCAAGCGAGCCATTTTCAGGTAGCCTTACAGTTGTCGGCAGTATTTAATATGAAAACAATAGCCGTCAGTCATACACACTTCAACCGGACAAGTTTAAAGCAGCAACACCTTGCATCAGCAGCATTTTCCCAGCAACTGTCAAAGGAGTAAGCTATGAGTAATATTCACGCGCAACGTCTCGCCGCATTGCGGCAAGCGATGAAAGAACAGAAGATCGACGTTTGGATCGCGCCCTCCGCCGACCCGCATATTTCCGAATACCTGCCCGAACATTGGCGCGGGCGCACTTGGTTGTCCGGCTTTGACGGCTCGGTTGGCACGCTGGCCGTGAGCGCCGATTTTGCCGAATTGTGGGTGGACAGCCGCTATTGGGAACAGTCTAAACGCCAGCTTGAAGGCAGCGGCTTCGTGTTGCAAAAACTGGGCCAGGGTTATCCCACTATGATTGAATCCTTGGCTGAAAGGCTACCTGAAAACTCTGTAGTCGGTATCCCGGCAGACGGTTTATCACTCTCGCTCAAGCATGAAATGCAAGCCGATTTTGCCAAGAAGAACATCCATCTGAGGCTTGATATTGATCTGCTCAACAGCTTCTGGCACGACCGCCCGGGCTTGCCGGAAAATCTGATTTTCGTGCATGAAGCCCGTTTCGAACCCGAGAGCGTGTCGGAAAAACTTGCCCGTGTGCGTGCTGCCATGAAAGAACTTGGCGCAGACTACCATTTGGTTTCTTCGCTCGACGATATTGCGTGGATTACCAATCTGCGCTGCAACGACGTGCCGTTCAATCCGCTGTTTATCTCCTATTTGCTGATTGATGCCGAACGGGCCACTCTGTTTGTGAATCCCGCCAAACTTACCGATGCTTGCCACAAAGTGCTGAGCGAAGCCAAAATCGATGTGGCCGAATACCGCAGCGTGGTGGATGCCGTGGGCAAACTCAGCGGCAGTCTCTTGGTCGATCCCGATCGCACCGCCGTTTACACTTTGGGTAAACTACCCGCTGGCGTACGTGTTATTGAAAACATCAATCCCAGTACTCTGTTTAAAGCCTGCAAGCCTGAAGCTGAAATCGAGCACACTAAAAACGCCATGGTGCGCGATGGTGTGGCTCTGTGCGGCTTCTTTGCTGAGCTGGAGCAGAAACTGGCTGCTGGCGAAACCGTTACCGAGCTGGATATTGACACCATGTTAATCGACCATCGCAGCCGCCAGGCCGATTACATTTCGCTCAGCTTCGATACTATTGCCGGCTTCAATGAAAATGCTGCCTTACCGCATTATGCTGCCACCCCCGAATACCATAGCACCATCAAAGGGCAGGGCATTCTGCTGATCGACTCCGGCGCACACTATCTGGATGGCACGACTGATATTACCCGCGTTATCCCCATCGGCAAGCCTACTGCCGAGCAGAAGCGCGACTACACTCTTGTGCTCAAAGCGCATATCGCCTTGGCTGAAGCCATCTTCCCGGAAAATCTATCCGGCCAGATTTTGGATGCCATCTGCCGTGCACCGCTATGGAAAGAACAGTGCGACTATGGTCACGGTACCGGCCATGGTGTGGGCTATTTCCTCAATGTGCACCAAGGCCCACAGAAAATTGCCTACAATACCTCCGGCCTCAAGTGCAATAACATGAAAGAAAATATGATTACCTCCAATGAGCCTGGTTTGTACCGTCCAGGCAAATGGGGTTTCCGTATTGAGAACCTGGTGGTGCATCGCCGCGTGAAACAGCCGAAGGAAACCGAATTTGGCCAATACCTGTGCTTCGAGCAGCTTACCCTGTGTCCGATTGATACGCAGTTAATTGAACGCAGTATGCTGAGCGATGAAGAAGCCGCTTGGCTCAATGACTATCATGCTCTCGTGCGCGAAAAACTTGCTCCGCACACTGAAGGCGCAGCCAAAGAATGGTTGGAAAGAAATACCCAGCCTATTTGATAATATGGTTTTAATAATGCGCTAATAAAAAGGCTACCTGAAATTTCAGGTAGCCTTTTTAGCTTTTTCAGCCGGATTTTCCTTCTGAACAGGAATATTTCCTATTTCATGTAAAGAAATTTTTACATAACTTATTTTTACAAATAATAGACTTACGGCCAATAGAGGCGTTTTCTGCTGTTTTTCTAGTGAAAAACATTTGGCAGTTGTTTGGCAGTTATGCTACTATTTCGCCGCGCAGTAAGAAAAAAATTTTAAGAATTGCGCTATGTTAGCAATAGAAGAAATAGAGATGTGAGCCACATTCATTTAAACGCATTGGAATTCAGCAGTTTGTTACTTGGTTAATAAAAAGCAAAGTGCTAAAATTTGTTTAGATGAGGTGCAGAGCCAGAAGGCCGATTCACAAAACTACACAAAAAACGCAAAACATACACTCATCACTCCAAATAAAGAGTTTTTCCCATTGCTGCCGCTGTGGTTTGGCGGTGGTGTTTTTAACATATAGGAGTTTGATATGACGTTTTTGAAAGTAGCAGCTAGCCCGTCTGTTCAACAGGGCTTCACCACTCAGTTAGATGTGGTGGACGTGCAAGGTGCCGACCTCGCAGGTATTGGTGCTGTTGTTGCTTCTACTGCTGATGCAGCTAAGGCTGTAGAGCAGGTTGAAGCCACCGGCTTCGGCATTCCGGTATTTGTTGCTCTGCAACCTGGTGAAAGCGTACCTGAAAGCCTGTTGACCCGTGTGAACGGTGTGATTCAATTGGGTCGCGGCAACGAAGAGTACTACGGCCGCCAAGTAGACACTGCCGTAAACCAATATGGTTCTAAACTTGCTCCTCCCTTCTTCGGCGCACTGAAGCAGTATGTAGGTATCGGTAACGCTCAGTTCGACTGCCCCGGACACCAAGGTGGTCAGTTCTACCGTAAACATCCTGCCGGTCGCGAATTCTACGAATTCTTCGGTGAAAACGTATTCCGCGCTGACTTGTGCAACGCCGACGTTCGCTTGGGCGACTTGCTGATTCATGAAGGTCCTGCCTGTGCAGCTCAACAACACGCTGCTAAAGTGTTCAATGCCGACAAGACCTACTTCGTTCTGAACGGTACTTCCTCTTCTAACAAAGTGGTAACCAACGCCCTGCTGGCTAAAGGCGACTTGGTATTGTTCGACCGTAACAACCACAAATCTAACACCATTGGCGCGCTGATCACTGGCGGTGCTATTCCGGTTTATCTGCAAACTACTCGTAATCCCTACGGCTTCATCGGCGGTATCGACAACGCTTGCTTCGAAGAAGCCTACATCCGCGAACAGCTGGCTAAAGTTGCTCCGGAACGTGCTAAAGAAGAACGTCCGTTCCGCTTGGCTATTATTCAGTTGGGTACTTACGACGGTACCATCTACAATGCTCGCCAAGTAGTAGATCGCATCGGTCACTTGTGCGACTACATCCTGTTCGACTCTGCTTGGGTAGGTTACGAGCAATTCATCCCGATGATGCGCGACTGCTCACCGATGCTGCTGGAACTGAACGAAAACGATCCTGGCATCTTCGTTACCCAATCCGTACACAAACAACTGGCCGGCTTCTCTCAAGCTTCTCAGATTCACAAAAAAGACAGCCACATTAAAGGCCAGAAACGCTATTGCAGCCACAAACGCTTCAACAATGCGTTCATGATTCATGCTTCTACCAGCCCGTTCTACCCGATGTTCGCTTCTCTGGATGTGAACGCTCGAGTTTTGGATGGCGAGGTAGGCCGCAACCTGTGGCGCGACTGCGTAACCGTAGGTATTGAAGCTCGTAAGATGCTGCGTGCAAGCTGCAAGCTGATCAAACCGTTTATTCCGGAAACCATCGACGGCAAACCGTGGGAATCTTACCCGACCGAGAAGATTGCCAACGACCTGCGCTTCTTCGAATTTGAACCGGGCGCTAAATGGCACTCCTTCCCCGGCTACGGTAAAGGCCAATACTTTGTTGACCCGTGCAAATTCCTGTTGACCACTCCTGGTATCAATGTAGAAACCGGTGAATACGAAGACTTCGGTGTACCTGCTACCATTTTGGCTAACTTCCTGCGCGATAACGGTATCGTTCCGGAAAAATGCGACTTGAACTCCATTCTGTTCCTGATGACCCCGGCCGAAGACCTGGCTAAGATGGAACACTTGGTTGCTCTGATCTCTCGCTTCGAAAAACACATCGAAGCCGACAGCCCGATGAGCGAAGTGGTGCCCACTGTATACGGCCGCAACGCCGAGTACTACAAAGGCTACACCATCCGTCGCCTGTGCCAAGAAATGCACGACTTCTACAAACGCAACAACATGAAACAGTTGCAGAGCGAGATGTTCCGTGCCGACGGCTGGCCGAAACAAGCCATGCTGCCCTACGATGCACAGCAAGCCTTCATCCGCAACGAAGTGAAATTGGTTCGCTTGAGCGAAATCGCTGGTCAAATCGCTGCTGAAGGTGCTCTGCCTTATCCTCCGGGCGTACTGTGTACCATCCCGGGCGAAGTTTGGGGCGGTGCAGTGCAGAAATACTTCCTGGCTCTCGAAGAAGGCATCAACTGCTTGCCTGGTTTCGAACCCGAGCTGCAAGGTGTATATCTGCAGACCGTGGAAGACGGCAGCCGCCGTGCCTTCGGTCACGTAGTGGTTAAAGGCTAATAAGCCGTATCAGGCTACCTGAAACGGTTTCAGGTAGCCTTTGTTAGATAAATTTGATTGCGCGGCAGCGCAGGCTTTGCCGGAATATTGGCCAAACCCGCCTGCCGCATTAAGAAGGATTAAGTATTATGTCAACCTCTCAAAACAAGATGGGTGTGGTACAACTGACCATTCTCACCATGGTAAATATGATGGGCTCAGGCATCATCATGTTGCCGACCAAATTGGCTCAGGTTGGTACGATTTCTATTTTGTCATGGCTGGTTACCGCTGGCGGTTCTCTGGCCTTGGCGTATGCGTTCGCTAAGTGCGGCCGCTTTAGTAAAAACCCCGGTGGTATGGGTGGTTATGCCGAGTATGCCTTCGGTAAATCCGGTAACTTTATTGCCAACTATACTTATGCCGTTTCTCTGGTAATCGCCAACATCGCTATCGCCATCACTGCCGTAGGCTACCTCGCCCAGCTGATGGAGTGGCAGCTTTCTCCACAACAAGTAACCATGTGGACCATCATCTTCGTATGGGTTACCACTGTGGCTAACTTCGGCGGTCCGTCTATTACTGGTAAAATCGGTGGCTTCACTGTGTGGGGCGTGGTGATTCCGGTGGTTGGTATCTCCATTATCGGTTGGTTCTGGTTTGATGGCGCTAAATACGCTGCTGCTTGGAACCCGCATAACTACGGTGTGTTTGAAGCTCTGCCGAAATCCATCTCAATCACTCTGTGGTCATTCCTTGGCTTGGAATCTGCTTGTGCAAACTCTGATGCTGTAGAAAACCCCGAGAAAAACGTACCGATCGCTGTATTGGGCGGTACCATGATGACTGCGGTAATCTACATCGTTTCTACCAACGTAGTAGCCGGTATTGTAGACAATCCTACTTTGGCTGCTTCTGATGGTCCGTTCGGTTTGGTATTTGCCCAAATCTTTAATCCGACTATCGGTAAAGTGGTAATGGGTTTGATGGTATTGGCTTGTACTGGTTCTCTGTTGGGTTGGCAGTTCACTGTAGCTCAAGTGTTCAAATCCAGTGCTGACGAAGGCTACTTCCCGAAAGTATTCAGCTCTGTTACCAAATCTAACACTCCGCTGGTAGGTATGATCATCTTGTGCGTGGTGCAAACCCTGCTCTCCCTGATGACCATGAGCCCGAGCTTGAGCGAACAGTTCGACGTATTGGTGAACCTCGCTGTGGTAACTAACCTTGTGCCCTACGTACTGTCTATGTCTGCCTTGTATGTAATGCAGAAAGTTAGCAACGTGCCGGCAGGTGAAATGAAAGTAACCACTTTCGTTGCCCTGATTGGTAATATCTACAGCTTCTATGCTCTGTATGGTTCAGGTGCCGAAGCTATGCTCGGCGGCGGTTTGGTAACCTTCTTCGGTTGGGTAATTTACGGCCAAGTTGCTGGTAAAAAATTCGACCTGAAACAGCCGTACTAATCGGTTACAGCAAACCGGTCTGAACACAGTTTAGACAAATCTGCTAAAAGCAGCCCCCGAATTCTAAATAGAGGAGAATTCGGGGGCTGCGCTTTTTCAGGTAGCCTCATGGATTAAAGGCTACCTGAAAAATACTACCACTGCTTTTCGGGTGTTCTTCCTGAATCTGTTACAATACGCCCCCTGAATTTAACGCATTAAACACCAAGACAATAATCATGGAAGCCGAACGCATCAACCTGCTCAACAACACCCTCGCCGACCTAGAAAAACGCAGCGGCGAAATTCGCGTGTATCTCGATTACGACGGCAAAAAAGACCGGCTGGAAGAAGTGGTCGGCCTCTCCGAAGATCCCGAGCTTTGGAACGATCCCAAACGTGCCCAAGAAATCGGCAAAGAGCGCAAAGTGCTCGAAGGCATCGTGCTCACGCTCGACAACATCGCTGGCGGCATCGACGACAACCGCCTGCTTATCGATATGGCGCTGGAAGAGGGCGATGAAGACAGCTTTGCTGCGATTGAGGAAGACGTAGCAGAGCTGGAAAAACAAATGGCCGAGCTCGAATTCAAGCGCATGTTCAATCAGCCTGCCGACGTGAATAACTGCTTTATCGACATCACAGCCGGCGCCGGCGGCACCGAAGCCGAAGACTGGGCCGGCATGCTGCTGCGCATGTATGTGCGCTATGGCGAGCGCAAAGGCTTCAAAGTGGAAATCATGGAGCAGGACGACGGCGAAATTGCCGGTATCAATCGCGCCACCATCCGCTTGGAAGGCGAGTACGCCTACGGCCTGTTGCGCACCGAAACCGGCGTGCACCGCCTCGTGCGCCACTCCCCTTTCGATTCCAACAACAAACGCCACACCTCCTTTGCCTCCGTGTTCGTCTATCCCGAAGTGGACGACAGCTTTGAAGTGGAAATCAACCCGGCAGACGTGCGCACCGATACTTTCCGCGCATCCGGTGCCGGCGGCCAGCACATCAACAAAACCGATTCCGCCGTGCGCATGACGCATATCCCCACCGGCATCGTGGTGCAGTCGCAAAATAGTCGATCGCAGCACGACAACCGTCGCGTGTGTGAAGAAATGCTGCGCGCCAAACTGTTTGAGCTGGAAATGCGCAAACGCAACGAAGAGAAACAGGCGCTGGAAGAAGGCAAATCAGACGTGGGCTGGGGCAGCCAGATCCGCTCCTACGTGCTCGATTCTTCCCGCATCAAAGACTTGCGCACCAGTCACGAAACCGGCAACACCAAAGCCGTGCTCGACGGCGATTTGGACGACTTTATCGAAGCCAGCCTGAAACAGGGCGTGTGATTACCGCCTAAGTGAATTGAACGCAAAAGGCTACCTGAAAAAGATTAGATAGGTTTCAGGTAGCCTTTTACTTACTCAGTGAGAATAGTGCGATTTGCATGAGAAATGCCGAAGCCGGTGGGATAGTTGGTTTTGCAAGAGCTCAGGCTACCTGAAAAGTGTAAGCAGGATTTTCAGGTAGCCTCAACTGTTTAATCCGAAAGATAAAATGATGACCAAACGACAATGCGAATACACGTTTCGCCCAGCCGACAGCCTTACCCAGCTGGTGCAGCTGCTGGCAGCCTTGGTATGTCTGAGCCAATTATTGAGCTGGCTGCTGCTGATGGGAGCGGCTTTACCGAAGGCATTGGGTTGGCTGGAATTGTCGGACGAGGTGCTTGATAGCCTGGCGGGGGTGGTGGAGTTTGGCGCTTGGGTGCTGATTGGTTTGCTGTTGTGTTCGGGTTTGGTGTTTTTATGTTGGCTGTACCGAGCGGCCTGCAATGCACGGGCTTTGGGGCACAGGGAATGCAGGTGAGCCCGGCTTGGGCGGTGAGTGGTTTTTTCGTGCCGATTATCCATCTGTTTCTGCCTTATCAGGCAGTGAAGGAAATTTGGGTAAATGGGCCGGTGGATAGTGAGCCGGACAGCATATGGCTGAGAATTTGGTGGTTCGGTTTGCTCGGTAGCATGGCATTGAGCCGGTTTGCCGATATATCGGCAGGCTGGGAAACGCAGGGCGGTGAATGGGGCATCAGACTGTTGCTGTATACACTGTCGGCTTGGCTAACGGCGGCAAGTGCTTATGCTTTGCTGCGGCTGGTGGGCGAAATCAATCGGCGGCAGAATAGACTGGCTGGGGAATAGGGTTTTCAGGTAGCCTGAGTGCATGATGGGGACTGCCTGAAGTTTGTCTGAAGTGAGTAATTTTGCCAATAAGGCTACCTGAAAGCGGTGTACCAGTTTTCAGGTAGCCTTTAATATGGCGAGGCAGTTAGCTTTGCTGCTTCAGCTGTTTGGCTGCTTCGATGGCGTAGTAGGTAAGAATGCCGTCTGCACCGGCGCGTTTGAAGGCGAGCAGGCTTTCAAGGATAACTTTGTTGCCTTCCAGCCAGCCGTTTTGGATCGCAGCTTGGAGCATGGCGTATTCGCCGGACACTTGGTAGGCATAGGTGGGCACGCCGAATTGGTCTTTCACACGGCGGATAACGTCAAGATAGGGCAGGCCGGGCTTCACCATCACCATATCTGCGCCTTCCTGTAGGTCGAGAGCGATTTCGTGTAAGGCTTCGTTGCTGTTGGCGGGGTCCATTTGATAAGTGCGTTTGTCGGCCTTGCCTAAGTTGGCGCTGCTGCCCACTGCATCGCGGAACGGGCCGTAGAAGGCGGAAGCATATTTGGCAGAATAGGCCATCAGCCGGGTGTGGATGTGGCCGGCATCTTCCAAGGCTTCGCGGATGGCGCCGATGCGGCCGTCCATCATGTCGGATGGAGCAATCACTTGTGCTCCGGCTTCGGCGTGGCATAGCGCTTGTTTGATCAGCACTTCCACGGTTTCATCATTTAATACGTAGCCATTTTCGTCAATTAGGCCGTCTTGTCCGTGGCTGGTGTAGGGGTCGAGCGCCACATCAGTCATCACGCCCAGCTCCGGGAAGCGCTCGCGCAAGGCGCGCACGGTGCGCGGTACGATGCCTTCCGGGTTGTAGGCTTCACTGGCAGTCAAATCTTTGTGTGGCACGGAAGCAGGAAATAAGGCCAGCATCGGGATGCCTAGTTTGCAAGCTTGCTCAGCTTGTCGCAGCAGATTATCCAAGGTCTGCCGCTCGATGCCGGGCATGGAAGGGATAGGTTCGTTGCTAGAATCTTGCTCCAACACGAATACGGGGTAGATTAAATCATCAACGCTGAGGGTATGCTCACGCATGAGGCGGCGGGAAAAATCGTCTCTACGCATCCTGCGCGGGCGGATGAAGGGAACTTGGCGGAATGGGAAATTCATACTGAAAACCTATCGAAAGTTTTAACGGCGTATATTTTACGCTGCTTAGCAGGGAAATGGGTGAGTAAGATAGGTGGTAGAGATGTTGCGCAATTTTCTGCTAATGAAATTCTGTTTTGTGTTAGAGGCTTAATCTTATTTGTTGGATATTTTGTTTTTAGGTATTTGACAAAGTTTTTTTTGAGGCGTATAGTTCGCATCTTCGCTGTCCCGCATGGCGCAATTTGTTTGTCGCCGGTTTGGTTCAGCAGCTCTTTAACAATCAGATTACCGATAAGTGTGGGTGTTTTACACCTGCACTGTTGAGAAGAAGACAAGACGATGTTTAACATTGTTCTGTCGATTTCTTTGAAGCAGACCAGAAGTTATTAAGTTAGAGATTGAACATAAGAGTTTGATCCTGGCTCAGATTGAACGCTGGCGGCATGCTTTACACATGCAAGTCGAACGGCAGCGGGGTAGTGCTTGCACTACTGTCCGGCGAGTGGCGAACGGGTGAGTAATATATCGGAACGTACCGAGTAATGGGGGATAACCAATCGAAAGATTGGCTAATACCGCATACGTCCTACGGGAGAAAGCGGGGGATCGCAAGACCTCGCGTTATTCGAGCGGCCGATAACTGATTAGCTAGTTGGTGGGGTAAAGGCCTACCAAGGCGACGATCAGTAGCGGGTCTGAGAGGACGATCCGCCACACTGGGACTGAGACACGGCCCAGACTCCTACGGGAGGCAGCAGTGGGGAATTTTGGACAATGGGGGCAACCCTGATCCAGCCATGCCGCGTGTATGAAGAAGGCCTTCGGGTTGTAAAGTACTTTTGTTAGGGAAGAAAAGGGAAGTGCTAATACCACTTTTTGCTGACGGTACCTAAAGAATAAGCACCGGCTAACTACGTGCCAGCAGCCGCGGTAATACGTAGGGTGCGAGCGTTAATCGGAATTACTGGGCGTAAAGCGAGCGCAGACGGTTATTTAAGCAGGATGTGAAATCCCCGGGCTTAACCTGGGAACTGCGTTCTGAACTGGATAGCTAGAGTGTGTCAGAGGGGGGTAGAATTCCACGTGTAGCAGTGAAATGCGTAGAGATGTGGAGGAATACCGATGGCGAAGGCAGCCCCCTGGGATAACACTGACGTTCATGCTCGAAAGCGTGGGTAGCAAACAGGATTAGATACCCTGGTAGTCCACGCCCTAAACGATGTCGATTAGCTGTTGGGCAACTTGATTGCTTAGTAGCGTAGCTAACGCGTGAAATCGACCGCCTGGGGAGTACGGTCGCAAGATTAAAACTCAAAGGAATTGACGGGGACCCGCACAAGCGGTGGATGATGTGGATTAATTCGATGCAACGCGAAGAACCTTACCTGGTCTTGACATGTACGGAACCTTCCAGAGACGGAAGGGTGCCTTCGGGAGCCGTAACACAGGTGCTGCATGGCTGTCGTCAGCTCGTGTCGTGAGATGTTGGGTTAAGTCCCGCAACGAGCGCAACCCTTGTCATTAGTTGCCATCATTTAGTTGGGCACTCTAATGAGACTGCCGGTGACAAACCGGAGGAAGGTGGGGATGACGTCAAGTCCTCATGGCCCTTATGACCAGGGCTTCACACGTCATACAATGGTCGGTACAGAGGGTAGCCAAGCCGCGAGGTGGAGCCAATCCCAGAAAACCGATCGTAGTCCGGATTGCACTCTGCAACTCGAGTGCATGAAGTCGGAATCGCTAGTAATCGCAGGTCAGCATACTGCGGTGAATACGTTCCCGGGTCTTGTACACACCGCCCGTCACACCATGGGAGTGGGGGATACCAGAAGCAGGTAGGGTAACCGCAAGGAGCCCGCTTGCCACGGTATGCTTCATGACTGGGGTGAAGTCGTAACAAGGTAGCCGTAGGGGAACCTGCGGCTGGATCACCTCCTTTCTAGAGAAAAAGTAGGGGTAGAGCATCCACACCTATCGGTAATCAGATACAGATGCGAAGAGAATGTTGGGTTTGTAGCTCAGCTGGTTAGAGCACACGCTTGATAAGCGTGGGGTCGGAGGTTCAAGTCCTCCCAGACCCACCAGTAGTCGTAGAGCGGAGCAGATCCGCCCAGGTACTGGGGGCATAGCTCAGTTGGTAGAGCACCTGCTTTGCAAGCAGGGGGTCATCGGTTCGATCCCGTTTGCCTCCACCACACAATACTTTCCAAATAAAAGTATGCTAAATATACGAGTAAGCTGCTGCATCTTGCAGTTTGCGCGGTAGTTTATTTTTATTTGCGAAGTCAAAACGCATCGATCTTTAACAAATTGGCAAGCCGAAATCAACAAACAAACGAAGTAGGGCTTATCTTTGAGATAAGTCATACAGAAATTTGGGTGATGATTGTATCGACCGAATCCTGAAACACAAAAGGCAGGATTCGGACACAACAAGCAGTAAGCTTTATCAAAGTAGAGGCCTTAAGCCCCAGCTGTAGTCAACGCAGCGCAGGCGAAGTCAAAAAGGCACTTCAAATGATAGAGTCAAGTGAATAAGTGCATCAGGTGGATGCCTTGGCGATGATAGGCGACGAAGGACGTGTAAGCCTGCGAAAAGCATCGGGGAGCTGGCAATAGAGCTTTGATCCGGTGATGTCCGAATGGGGAAACCCACACAGCAATGTGTATCCTAAGCTGAATACATAAGCTTAGAGAAGCGAACCCGGAGAACTGAACCATCTAAGTACCCGGAGGAAAAGAAATCAACCGAGATTCCGCAAGTAGTGGCGAGCGAACGCGGAGGAGCCTGTATGTGATAGTTGTCGGGATAGGAGAAGGAATTGGAAACTTCCGCCATAGTGGGTGATAGCCCCGTATCCGAAATTCCGGCAGTGGTACTAAGCATACGACAAGTAGGGCGGGACACGAGAAATCCTGTCTGAAGATGGGGGGACCATCCTCCAAGGCTAAATACTCATCATCGACCGATAGTGAACCAGTACCGTGAGGGAAAGGCGAAAAGAACCCCGGGAGGGGAGTGAAATAGAACCTGAAACCTGATGCATACAAACAGTGGGAGCACCTTATGGTGTGACTGCGTACCTTTTGTATAATGGGTCAACGACTTACATTCAGTAGCGAGCTTAACCGGATAGGGGAGGCGTAGGGAAACCGAGTCTTAATAGGGCGTCATAGTTGCTGGGTGTAGACCCGAAACCGAGTGATCTATCCATGGCCAGGTTGAAGGTGCCGTAACAGGTACTGGAGGACCGAACCCACGCATGTTGCAAAATGCGGGGATGAGCTGTGGATAGGGGTGAAAGGCTAAACAAACTCGGAGATAGCTGGTTCTCCCCGAAAACTATTTAGGTAGTGCCTCATGTATCACTTCCGGGGGTAAAGCACTGTTATGGCTAGGGGGTCATTGCGACTTACCAACCCATGGCAAACTCAGAATACCGGAAAGTGCAATCATGGGAGACAGACAGCGGGTGCTAACGTCCGTTGTCGAGAGGGAAACAACCCAGACCGCCAGCTAAGGTCCCAAATGATAGATTAAGTGGTAAACGAAGTGGGAAGGCTTAGACAGCCAGGATGTTGGCTTAGAAGCAGCCATCATTTAAAGAAAGCGTAATAGCTCACTGGTCGAGTCATCCTGCGCGGAAGATGTAACGGGGCTCAAATCTATAACCGAAGCTGCGGATGCACCTAGTGCATGGTAGGGGAGCGTTCTGTAGGCCTGAGAAGGTGTTTCGTAAGGAATGCTGGAGGTATCAGAAGTGCGAATGTTGACATGAGTAGCGATAAAGCGGGTGAAAAGCCCGCTCGCCGAAAGCCCAAGGTTTCCTGCGCAACGTTCATCGGCGCAGGGTGAGTCGGCCCCTAAGGCGAGGCAGAGATGCGTAGTCGATGGGAAACGGGTTAATATTCCCGTACTTGATTTAAGTGCGATGTGGGGACGGAGAAGGTTAGGTCAGCAAACTGTTGGAATAGTTTGTTCAAGCCGGTAGGTGGAAGGATTAGGCAAATCCGGTTCTTCATAACACCGAGAAGTGATAACGAGTATCTACGGATACGAAGTGACTGATACCACGCTTCCAGGAAAAGCCACTAAGCTCTAGCTTAAATCGAACCGTACCGCAAACCGACACAGGTGGGCAGGATGAGAATTCTAAGGCGCTTGAGAGAACTCGGGAGAAGGAACTCGGCAAATTGATACCGTAACTTCGGGAGAAGGTATGCCCTCTGAGGTGAAGGATTTACTCCGTAAGCTTTGGAGGGTCGCAGAGAATCGGTGGCTGCGACTGTTTATTAAAAACACAGCACTCTGCAAACACGAAAGTGGACGTATAGGGTGTGACGCCTGCCCGGTGCTGGAAGGTTAATTGAAGATGTGAGAGCATCGGATCGAAGCCCCAGTAAACGGCGGCCGTAACTATAACGGTCCTAAGGTAGCGAAATTCCTTGTCGGGTAAGTTCCGACCCGCACGAATGGCGTAACGATGGCCACACTGTCTCCTCCCGAGACTCAGCGAAGTTGAAGTGGTTGTGAAGATGCAATCTACCCGCTGCTAGACGGAAAGACCCCGTGAACCTTTACTGTAGCTTTGCATTGGACTTTGAAGTCACTTGTGTAGGATAGGTGGGAGGCTTAGAAGCAGAGACGCTAGTTTCTGTGGAGCCGTCCTTGAAATACCACCCTGGTGACTTTGAGGTTCTAACCCAGGTCCGTTAACCGGATCGGGGACCGTGCATGGTAGGCAGTTTGACTGGGGCGGTCTCCTCCCAAAGAGTAACGGAGGAGTTCGAAGGTTACCTAGGTCCGGTCGGAAATCGGACTGATAGTGCAATGGCAAAAGGTAGCTTAACTGCGAGACCGACAAGTCGAGCAGGTGCGAAAGCAGGACATAGTGATCCGGTGGTTCTGAATGGAAGGGCCATCGCTCAACGGATAAAAGGTACTCCGGGGATAACAGGCTGATTCCGCCCAAGAGTTCATATCGACGGCGGAGTTTGGCACCTCGATGTCGGCTCATCACATCCTGGGGCTGTAGTCGGTCCCAAGGGTATGGCTGTTCGCCATTTAAAGTGGTACGTGAGCTGGGTTTAAAACGTCGTGAGACAGTTTGGTCCCTATCTGCAGTGGGCGTTGGAAGTTTGACAGGGGCTGCTCCTAGTACGAGAGGACCGGAGTGGACGAACCTCTGGTGTACCGGTTGTCACGCCAGTGGCATCGCCGGGTAGCTAAGTTCGGGAAGGATAAGCGCTGAAAGCATCTAAGCGCGAAACCTGCCTGGAGATGAGACTTCCCTTGCGGTATAACCGCGCTGAAGAGTCGTTCTAGACCAGGACGTTGATAGGTGGGGTGTGGAAGCGCGGCAACGCGTGCAGCTAACCCATACTAATTGCTCGTGAGGCTTGACTCTATCATTTGAAGTGCTTTGCGGTGTAGAGACACCGGGAAGAGTACTCAATAGAATAAAGCTTACTGGAATCGATACACATTACCCGATTGTTTGGTTAGTAGCCGGACAGAACAGTTTGATTTGATTAACCGGAGTGACATTACCGGTGGCTTGACGATTTGTACAGTTTAAGTTTGGCGGCCATAGCGGTTTGGTCCCACGCCTTCCCATCCCGAACAGGACCGTGAAACGAACCAGCGCCGATGATAGTACGGATTACCCGTGCGAAAGTAGGACACTGCCAAACACCTATTTATGACACCCGCCTAACGGCGGGTGTCATTCTTTGTGGCGTAGAAGGAAGAGAAATAGGAAAAAGGAAGAGAAACGAGAAAAATGAATGAGTGGAGAGGATAGGAAAGAAAAGAGGCTAGCGGAGTGTAATATTCTGCTAGCCTCTTTCACTTCTGCCACTTCCGCGCCGTCAGCGCCGATATTCGGTCAACAGTGTTTCCTGCATATCCAGCCCTTCTTCCCCTTCCTGCGCGGTAGCGCGGATATAGCTGCCGTCGGGTTGCATCAGCCAGGCTTTACGGTTGTCGGCCAGGGCGAGGGTGAGGGCTTCGCGCATGATGCGCTGTTTGATAGCCGGGTTTTCCACGGGGGTGCAGATTTCGATGCGGCGGAAGAAGTTGCGGCTCATCCAGTCGGCGCTGGCGATGAAGAGCTCTTCGCGCCCGCCGCTGTGGAAGTAGAACACGCGGGAGTGTTCGAGCAGGCGGCCGATGATGGAGCGCACGCGGATGTTTTCGGAAAGGCCGGGCACGCCGGGGCGCAGGGTGCACATGCCGCGCACGATTAAATCTATCTGCACGCCGGCCCGGCTGGCTTCATACAGGGCGCGGATGATGCCGGGCTCGATCAGCGAATTCATCTTGGCAATGATGCGGGCGGGTCGTCCGGCGCGGGCTTCGGCGGTTTCGGCGGCAATGCGCTCCAGCAGCATGGGGCTGAGGGTGAAGGGGCTTTGATAAAGCTTGTTGAGCCGCGTGGGTTGGCCTAAGCCAGTGATTTCCATGAAGATGGCGTTCACGTCGGCGGTGATGGCTTCGTCGGCGGTGAGCAGGCCGAAGTCGGTGTAGATGCGGGAAGTGCCTTGATGGTAGTTGCCGGTGCCGAGGTGGGCGTAGCGCTTCAGGTAGCCTCCTTCGCGGCGGATAACGAGCGCCATTTTGGCGTGCACTTTGTAGCCGAACACGCCGTACACCACATGCGCGCCCGCGCTCTCCAGCCGTCGCGCCCAGTTGACGTTGTTTTCTTCGTCGAACCGCGCCATCAGCTCCACCACCACGGTTACCTGTTTGCCTGCATTGGCGGCGGCAATCAGGGCGCGGGCGAGGTCGGAATGGGTGCCGGTGCGGTAGATGGTCATCTTGATGGCCACCACATCCGGATCGGCGGCGGCTTCTTGGATGAAGCGCACGGTGGGGGCGATGGATTGGTAGGGGTGGTGCAGCAGCACGTCATGCTGTTTGAGCACTTCAGGCATGGGCTGGTCTTTGCGCACATCTTTGGGCAGGCCGGGCGAGAATGGTGGGAATTTCAAATCAGGTCGGTCCACCATATCGGGCACGGCCATCAGGCGCACCAAATTCACGGGACCGACCACTTGGTAGAGCTCGTTCGGGCTCAAATTGCATTGCGCGAGCAGGAATTCGGCCACATGCGGCGGGCAGTTGTCGGCCACTTCCAGCCGCACTTCGTCGCCATACTGCCGCTCGCGCAGCTCGGTTTGCACGGCGGCGCGCAGGTTGGTGAGGTCTTCTTCGTCCACCGTGAGCTCGCTGTTGCGTGTGAGGCGGAATTGGTAGCAGCCCTCCACATCCATGCCGGGGAAGAGCTTGTGCACATAGGCATGCAAAATGGAGGAAAGCAGCACGAAACCGTGCCCTTCGCTGAGTTCTTCCGGCAGCTTCACCACACGCGGCAAAATGCGCGGTGCCTGTACCACGGCCATGCCGGAGGCGCGGCCGAAAGCGTCTTTGCCGGAAAGCGACACCACGAAATTGAGCGACTTGTTGAGCAGGCGCGGGAAGGGGTGCGCCGGATCGAGCCCTAGCGGGGTGAGGATGGGCAACAGCTCGCGGTCGAAATAGCTTTCAATCCAGGCGCGCTGCTGATCCGTCCACTGGCGGCGCGGATAGAAGAAAATACCCTCTTGGCGCAGCGCGGGAACCAGCTCTTTGTTGAACAGCTCGTATTGCTCCTGAATTAATTTTTTGGCCTCGGCCGCCGCGGCCGCCATAGTTTCGGCCGGCGTGGTGCCGTTATCCAAGAGCATGTGCGGGTTGAGCTGGCTTTCCTTCTTCAGCCAGGCCACGCGCACTTCGAAAAATTCGTCTAAATTAGAAGAAACGATGCACAAAAAGCGCAACCGCTCCAAAAGCGGCACGCCTTCGTCCCGCGCCTGCGCCAGCACGCGGCGGTTGAACGCCAGCAGGCTCAGTTCGCGGCAAAGGATGGTGGGCTGGTTCGGCATAAGGCTACCTGAAAAAGAAAATTGAATGAAAACGCAGTGTAAACAAACAGCTGCTTAGAAGAAATCGGCGCTATAATGGCTATGCCGCCATCGGCAAAGTGCCATGTGCGCCCGCTATAATTAACATAGCAATTATCGTTCCAACCTGCGCCTAAAGACAAGATATAGGCACGAAGCAGGCCGAACGTTTCCACCCGCCACCTTTCGGGAGACCCATCATGCGAATCCTGTTCCTCCTCTGCGCCGCCCTCTTCAGCGCTGCCGCCACAGCCGAAACCAGCGCCCAAATCAACCTGCAAATCAACCCCTCCGCTGATTACTACTACGGCGGCTACGACAACTACCCCGGCTACTATCCCAGCCGCAGCTACTATTTCTACAACGGCTCCAACCAATACGGCGGCGGCGAAATCCAAACCACCGAGCAATACAGCCGCGGCGGTATCGGCTACACCGAACACCGCAACTGCCACACCAGCGCCGGCTCCACCATCTGCACCGGCAACTGGCGGCCGGTATCGCCCGTGCGTGGCAATATCCAAATCAACTACCGGCACTAAGTACCCGCAGCGATATAAAAGGCTACCTGAAAACCACCCTTCGGTTTTTCAGGTAGCCTTTTTATTGTCACACAACATGCAGCCAAGCTATCGGTAAAATCGCTGCCCCATCCCGTTATCGCAATATTGCAGGCTCACCGTGCCGCCGCTGCCGTCCAGGCACAGGCCGTTGGCGGCGCTGCGGATGTGGCTGCCCTCGGCAATCCAATGCTGGTTGCGGCTGTTTTGGCAGGCGGTGGCGATGACGGGGCTGCCGGCGCCGCCGGTAGCCTCGGCGCACAGGCCGTTGATGTTGAGGCGCGGGCCGTCGAACATGAATTGTTGGTTATTGCGCCCGTGGCAGGGCTGGCTGACCAGATAGGCGGGCATGCCGCTGCGCTCGAGGCTGAGGCAGGAATTATCGGCGGCCTGGCGCAGCAGGGTGCGGCGGCCGTTATTGAGCACGGGGCGGTAGTAGCCGTCGAGAGGGGCGCTTTCGCTCATGATGACGGTGGTGCCCGGGGCGGCATCCACGCGCACGGTTTTGTGCACGGTGTGTGTGGTTTCCACGGGCAGATCGAGCGAGAAGGACCGCCCGTTTGGGCCGTTGAAATACGTGCAGGCGGGGAGGGCGAGCAGGGCAATCAGGAATGGCGGGATTTTCATGGCGGCTCTTTCGGCGGGAGGAGTAGGCTACCTGAAAGCTGCGGGCGGTTTCAGGTAGCCTGTATGCGGTTTACGGCTGCACTTCAACATTGGCGAGTGCTTCGATATCCAACACGATTTCGTCTTGGCTGTCGCATTTTAAGGGGTGTTGATCGCTGTTGATCACTTCGCCGTTCTTAATGAAGAAGGCGTGCGACTGCCAGCCGGTGTAGCCGCCATAGCTGTTTTTGGCATTCACGCGGGCACACACCATATAGGAGGGATAATAGCTGATCTGCCCGGCGGCAACGTATTGGTTTTTATGCACGTGCAAATATTTCCGCGGCCGGGTGAAGCCGCCGTACATCACAGAATGGGGGTCGATCAGGGTTTGGGCAAGGTGGCGCTTGATGAGTTGCTCGTAGTTGCGCGGGTAGCTGCCGTAGTCCATGCGGCGGATTTGATCCATGGTGAGTACGGTAGGTTTAGGTAGGCAGCCGGCGAGCAGGAAGCTGCCGAAGAGGGCGGCGAGAAGGCGTTTTGTCATGCGTTTCCCTTTCTGGCAAAGCGTTGAGGCTACCTGAAAACCAAGCTGCAGCAGAGTGCGAAACGGTTTCAGGTAGCCTCAGGGCAGTTAGGGGTTTACTCTGATTTCTTTCCCATTTTCCAGCACTTTAATATAAGAGCCGGGCTCTACGGACACCATGGGGTCGTCGTCGCTGTAGCATCCGGTGCCGAACACGTTTTCATAGATGCGGCCGTCGCGGATGAGGTAGGGGTGTAGCTGCCAGCCGGTGTAGCCGCCATAGCTGTTTTTGGCATTGACGCGGGCGCACACCACATAGCCGGTGATGATGCGGATCGGGGTATCGGTTTCGATCGGGTGGAATCTTCGCTCGAAGCGCACAAATTTTCTTGGGCGGGAAATGCCATCCAGCATCATGGAGCGGGGATCGATCAGGGTTTGGGCGAGGTGGCGCTTGATGAGCTGCTCGTGGTTGCGCGGGTAGCTGCCGTAGTCCAGGTGGTGGATTTGCTCCATGGTGAATTCGGTGGGATCGGGCAGGGTGTAGCAGCCGGTGAGCAGGGTGCTGCCCAAGAGGGCGGGGAGGAGGAGTTTTTTCATTTTATATCCTTGTTTGATGTGGTGAAATATCAGCGGCAGTCGGTGAGCAATTTGCGCATCAGCCGGCATTCGATGCCGATTTCTTGATTCAGCGGCAGCATGGCTTCGCCAAGGGGGCGGTAGCCGTTGAGCAGGTAAAACGGTTCGGAATTGAGCGAGGCATAGAGCTTGAGCATGCCCAGCCCGTGTTGGTAGACCAGCTCTTCGGCGCGGCCGAGCAGGGCGGTGCCGAGGCCTTGGCGCTGCACGAAGGGGTGCACATACAGGGCATCGAGCTGGGATTCTTGCAGATTAAGCTGGAAGAAGCCTTGGATGTGGTGCTTGAATTCGATCACCCACAAGAGCTTGCGCTCGTCTTCGAGAGTGTCGAGGTAGCTGTCGGGGCTGAGCAGGGCAAGCCAGGCTTGCAGCACGGCTTCGCTGTAGTTGCGGGCGCAGGTGTAGCGCACGGCGTATTGGTGGGCGTTGTAGATATGCTCGCAATCTTGGATGCGTGCCGGACGCAGGTGGGTAATCAGGCTCATAACGGGCAGGTGGGTGCGGTGAAACTGGCGGAATTATATAGCTTGTCCAAATTATATAGCTTGTCCAATAGAATAACCAATTGGCTTGGGCAATCGGGGATATAATTAGGGCTACCTGAACCCTGCATGAGCCAAATCAACTAAAACTCAGGTGCACTAATTTTCAGGTAGCCTTTAAGCCCCACCCCACCCATCAAAAGGAATCCTTATGCCCTCTCATCTGAAAAGCTGGCTGGCCGTGTGCCTGCTGCCGCTGTTGCTGGCCTTGTGGTTTGCGCTGAATCCGGCGCACGATGCCACGGGCTATTTGCTGCACGGGGTGGTGATGTGCTGCGCCTGTGTGTTTCTGCTGAAATATGTGCTGTTTGCATTGGTGTCGGCGCATTTGCGCCAGGATGCGGCAGCCAAGCGGCGCGCTTTGCTGCAATTGTTGCCGTTGGCCGTGTTCGGCGGCTATGTGGCCTATTATTTTATTCGCTGATTTTTTCTTATTTTTTTATTGCGTTAATTCTGATGAACTCTCCTGCTTCTTCCCGCCTTTCCGATAAACAAATGGCGCTGCTCATGGCCGCAATGGCGGCGGTGATGCCGTTTTCGATTGATACCTATCTGCCCGCCGTGCCGGCGATGGCGGCCAGCTTGGGCGTGGGCGAAACCGATATTCAGCAAAGCCTGAGTATTTTTCTGGTGGGGCAATCGGCGGGCGTGCTGCTGGGCGGTGTGTTTTCCGATTTTAAAGGGCGGCGGCCGGTGGTGCTGGCCGGGCTGGGGGTATACCTTGTGGCCAGCTTGGGGCTGATTTTGCTGCAAACCCTGCCGCAACTGATGCTGCTGCGTATGCTGCAGGCTTTTGGCGCGGGCATGGTGGCGGTGAGCGGCGGGGCGATTGTGCGCGACCACTACGAAGGCCGCCGCGCGGCGCAGATGTTTGCGCTGATCGGCGTGATTATGATGGCGGCGCCGATTTTGGCGCCGATGGTGGGCTGGCTGATGCAAATAATCGGCGGTTGGCGCGCGGTGTTCGGCTTCCTGCTGGGCTATGCCGCGCTGGTGTGGCTGCTGCAATGGCGTTTCCTGCCGGCCAACCGCCCCGCCGCCAAGCCGGCGGGTTCGCCGCTCTCGATTATTTTCACGGGCTACCGCAGCGTGTTTGCCAAGCCGCAATCGCTCGGCTTTCTGTTTTTCCAGTCGTTCAGCTTTTCTTCTATGTTTGTGTTCCTCACCGAATCGCCTTCGGTGTATATGAAGTTCTACGGCCTGAGCAACGGCTTCTACACCCTGCTGTTCGGCCTCAATATCGTGACCATGGTTTTCTTCAACCGCATCACCGCCTGGCGGCTGAAAAGCGGCAGCGAGCCGGCCAATATCCTGCTCATCGGCATCGCCGTGCAGTTTTGCGCCAACTTCCTGCTGATGCTGCTTTCCCAATCCACCGCCATGCCGTCCTTGTGGCTGTTTGCGCCTTTAGTGATGGTATCGGTGGGCACGCAGGGGCTGGTGGTAGCCAACACCCAGGCCTGCTTCATGGGCTATTTCAAAGCCGAAGGCGGTAGTGCCAACGGCGTGTTGATTTCCAGCCAAGTGCTGATTGGCGCCGCCATGGGCTTCCTCACCACCCAGCTGCACGACGGCAGCGCGCGCATCATGCCCGCCATGATGCTGGCCTCCACCCTGTGCGGTAGCGCATTGCTGTTTGCCCTGTCGCGGCACGTGTGGCTGGACAAAGCCCGGCAGTAAGCGGAAAGGCTACCTGAAAGCCGCCATCCTCTTTTCAGGTAGCCTATTCTCCCTGCAGCAGGCTACCTGAAACCCATCTTAGAAAGGCATAACATGAGCAAAAACAAAGGCAAACACCAAGGCAAACTCGACACCCTCTGCCAACTCCCGCCCGACATCCCCGCCATTAAAGCCTACCTCAAAGAGCTTAACGCTCAAGCCCGGCATGTGGCCGCCAACAGCAACGATTATCCCAAGCAAACCATCAGCGCCGACGTGTGGCGGGATGGCTACCAAATCGTGAACACCGCCCGCACCCTGGCCGAATGGCTTGAGCAGCAAAGGCTTTACGAGCTTTTGCCGCAAGCCATTGAATGCTGGGGCACCGCCGCCTTCGCCGTGGTTTCCCACTACCGCGCCGAAATCGGCCCCTTCATGCACGCCGCGATGCGGCTGCAAAAACGGCGCGGCAACAGCCAAGCCGTACAGGAAATGTGCTGCGCCATACTGGGCGATTTCACCCTCCTGCTGGAGGGCGCCGAAGACCTGCTCGCCGACGGCTGCACCGACCCGGCCGATTATCAGGAATACAGCGAACTGACCGCCATCTCCTACCTCGACCTCGCCGCCCGCCTCCTTGCCGAACACGGCGACAGCGAAGCCCAAGCCATCCGCCAACGCCTCCAACGCCTGCCGCAATATTGGGCAACCCTGAAGCTGTAGTTTCACGTTTAAAGGCTACCTGAAAAATACTGACTGCTTTGGGGCTAAAAGCAGCTGTAAAACGGCAGCAATATCCGCCCTGTTGCCTATTTATTCCGTTTTCAGATAGCCTCTTCCTTCTTACCGCCACTACTAAGGAAACTGCCATGCCTCAAGCCTTTCTCGACCAACTCGAAGACCTTATCCGCGCCGATTTCGCCGAACAAGACGGCATGGCGGAAGAACTCCTCTCAGGTGAGCCTGTATCCGAGGCCGAAATTGCCGTCGCCGAACAAGAGCTCGGCACGTCCTTCCCCGCCCTGTATCGCGCCTTGCTGCTGCGTTTCGGCACAAACTGCTATCTGGGCATAGAAATCGACGATTTGGCGCAGGTGGTAGAGAACACAAAATGGGTGCGCCGCCACTTCGCCGAACACGAAACCCTGCCCGCCGGACTGCTGCAACAGGGCATCGCTTTCGCGGGCGACGGCAGCGGCAACTACTTCATGCTGCACGAAGGCGCGGTATGGCTGCCCGACCACGACAGCGGCGAATGCATTCGGGAAGCCGAAAGCCTCGAAGCCTTCCTGCTGACTGCCAACGGCGCGGATTAAGCAGCAAAAACAGGCTACCTGAAACCATTTGGCGTTTCAGGTAGCCTTTGCTTTGGCCGGCTATTCTATAAATCAGCCTGTTCGCTCGCGGCCTTCTCCACCATAAAGTCGATAAAACTGCGCACTTTTGCGCTTAAGAGTTTGCGCTGGGTGTAAACGGCATAGAAGGGGACGGGGGCTGTTCGGTGGTCGGGCAGCAGACGGCGCAGGCGGCCGGTTTGCAGGTCGGCGCGCAGCAGCCATTCGGGCAGGTAGCCGATGCCGGCGCCGGCGCACACCAGCTGGTAGAGCATTTGGGTGTTGTTGCTGTGTATGGCGGCTTGCAGCTCGATGTTGTGGCTTTCTCCCCGGCCTTGCAGGGTGAGGGCGGAAACGTCGGTGTAGCTGGGCAGGATGGCTTGGTGTTGTGCCAAATCCTGCGGGGCGGCGGGCGTGCCGTGTTCGGCTAAATAGGCGGGCGCAGCCACCAAATGGAAATCGATTTTGGCCAGGGCGCGGGCAATCAGGTTTTCGGCCGGCTGTTTGGAGAGGCGAAGTGCCACGTCTTCGCCGTCTCCGTCTAAATTCACGCTGTGGTTGGTGAGCGTGAGGTGCAGCGATACTTCGGGATAACGGCGGCGGTATTCGGTAATCCAGCCGGCAAACACGGGATTGGCAAACCACACGGGGATGCTCACGCGCAGCCGGCCCTGCACCCGGGCGGTGCTACCGGCGGCGCGGGCGGCGGCCTGTTCGAGGAGGTCGAGCGCGGAGAGGCAGTCGCGGTAGTAGGCTTCGCCCTGCTCGGTGAGGCTGAGGCGGCGGTTGTTGCGGTAGAGCAGGCGGGCATTCACGCTTTTTTCCAGGTGCGCCACGTGTTTGCTGGCCATGGGCACGGAAATATCCAGCTGCTCGGCGGCGCGGGTGAAGCTGCCGCTGTGTACCACTTGGCAGAACACTTTCATGCTTAATAAGGTATCCATGTTTTCTCTTTGGGAGAAACTGTATTGCTGAATTGGCTGTGTTTTCGCTATTGGGAAATGATTATACTGCACACGTACTTTCAACTGACATTGGTTTCACGCATTAAGAGGAAAAAATCATGAATGCAAATTGGGAAAATTGCCGCAGCATGGTGTTGTCGGTATTGCGTATCGCGGCGGGCTATATGTTTATGCTGCACGGCTCGGCCAAGCTGCTCGGCTTGCCGCACGTGGAAATGTTTGACGGCTTGCAGCTCTTCTCGCTCTACGGCGTGGCCGGTATGCTGGAGCTGGGCGGCGGCCTGTTGGTGTTGCTCGGTTTGTTTACCCGCCCGGCAGCGTTTATCCTTTCCGGCCAGATGGCGGTGGCTTATTTCATCGGCCACGTTTCGGGCAAAGGCCATGCGCTGATTCCGTTTATGAACGGCGGCGAAGCAGCCGCGCTGTTTAGCTTCGTGTTCCTGTATCTGGCGGCGGCTGGCGGCGGCAAATGGTCGCTGGATGCGCTGCTGTGCAAGAAGCGGCAGCGGTAATGTTGCGCTTCGTAGAAACGCGTTTCAGGTAGCCTTAACGCTCAAGCAGGCTACCTGAAAAAAGGAGCCGGGTTTGCCCTGGCTCCTTTTTGTTTACTATAAAAGATGCAGCACTTTGCTGCTGAAGGTATCCCGCATCGTTAAGGCAGCCATATCCGCCTCCCGAAACGTGGTTTTCTCCCCTTCAAAGGCATATTCATAAATCTTTCGATTCAGTGCATCGAAGAAATAGCCGTAGAAACAGTCTTCTCGGTTTTGATCCTCCACAAAGTCGGTAATGTGGATGTGCTGTTCATCTATGCCCAAATAATCTTTGATTTGCTGAAACTGGCAGGGAAACTCAAGTGGAAAAGCCTGCGTGAGGTCTCGGATGTCTTCCAGGAATACTTCGTTGGGAATATCTTCTAGTTCCATAGCTTCTGTTTTTCTTCATTCGCGCGGCAATACCCTGCCTACGACTTAATCAGCCGCCGCAGCGAATCGTGGCTGTGCTTAATATCGGCAATCAGGCGGTCGTATTGGCGCATGCGCCGCATGGAGCGGGCAATCAGATAAATGCCGAACACCGCCAGCCCCAAATTGATGGCTACCACCAACATGAGCAAAGGCCATACTTCCATCACGTTATACCACCTGGAAGTGGCAATCAGCGCGCTGAAAATGGAAAGCGGCAGCGCCAACACGGCAATGCCCGTGCGCATCACCGAAAGCGCGGTGCGCTTTTCCGAGAGCAGCAGCTGCACTTTGTTGATGCTGAGGATGTCGTTTTGTTGTTTGGGAGACATGGCAGGCTACCTGAAACGTTGGTGTTGATGGCATAGCAAGTTTTGTCTGCTACCCATACTAGGATTACTAATTAAGGCTACCTGAAAGTTTCAGGTAGCCTTTTATTTTGGCTCAACCAGGCAAACTATTTATTGGCCAACTTATCTGCTGGTGCAGCAATGGCTTTTTCTGGGGCGCTGCCGGCGGGGGGAAGGGTGGCGTTGCCAACGTTGCGATCCATGCGGATATCACCGGTGTAAACGGCGCCGTCTTCCACTTGCAGGGATTGGGTACGGATATTGCCGGTTACGCGGGCATTGGGTTTGAGGTGGAGTTTTTTCACTTCGATCAAGCCTTCGGTTTTGCCGAATACAATCAGATCGCTGCCGCGGATGTCGCCGTTCACCGCGCCTTTGTCGCCAACGATGACGGTGCCGCCGGCTTGTACGTTGCCTTGGATTTGACCGTCGATTTTCACCGATTGCTGGCTCAGGATGTCGCCCTGAATCCGGCATTGTGCGCCGATGATGGTGTCGATGGCGCTGGTGGAGTTGCTGGGTTGGGAACGGTCTTTTTTATCTTTAAACATGGTTGTTTCTCCGCGGATTGAATGGAAATGGTATACCTCGCAGCTTTATTTTGCGAGGCTGAGGAAGGTGGCAGGGTCGTGTGGCTCGTTGTTGAGGCGCACTTCATAATGCAGGTGCGGGCCGGTGGAGCGGCCGGTAGAGCCGATTTTGCCGATGAGGTCGCCGGCTTTAACCGTTTGCCCGGGCTGCACGTCGATGTGCGACAAATGGCCATACACGGTACTGTAGCCGTAGCCGTGGCGCACTTTCACCACTTGGCCGTAGCCGTTCATGGTGCCGGCAAATTCCACTGTGCCATTGGCAGTAACGCGCACGGGGTCGCCTACATTGCCGCGAAAATCCAAGCCGTGGTGGAACTCGCTGCCTTTGCCGCTAAACGGGTTATGCCTAGGGCCGAAGCCGGAAGAGAGCCCGCCTTGCGCAGGGCGGCCAAGCGGCACGTTGTTGGCAGCTTTAAGCAGATTTTCAATAGTTTGGCTGAATTCGGGCGTATCGGCTGGCGGCAGAATATTGCGCGGGCCGCCGGCTTGGCTGATGGGTTTGCCGGGCTCGGATGAGGCAGCCGGTTTGGGAACGGGCACGTTTGCGCCGCGCTGGCGTAAGTAGTTTTGCAGGTCGGCCACAGCTTTTTCGGATTGGGCAAGCTGGTTCAGTTTGGCAGTAACTTCGGCGGAGCGGGCTTCTTTCAAGTCTTCTATTTGCTGATTGAGCGCTTGAGTTTGCTGTTGCTGTTGCGCAAATTGGTTGTAGCTTTGGTAGTAGTGCCAACCCAAAGCCAGCAGGGCAGCCAACAGCGCCACCGTGGCCAGGGAAAGGCCGATGATGGTGGGTTTGATGGCGCGCAGCCGAGATTCAGCGATAACGAAAGTATCGGTGCGGTGCTCGTCCAGCACCATCACCGTAACAGTTTTCTTTTGCTTATCCATTGATTTACATAGTAAATGAGTGATTACTCAAGTTTGCATTGTATTACAAAATGCTATCGTTTGGCAAAAACAAAACTATCATTTAGCGGGTGGTTTGTGGTTGGACAATCGGCGGCTTTCAGGTAGCCTCATGCCCATGCGTGGCTTATCTTGCCGGTTTCGCTATACAATCAGCCAGCGCAATCTAGGAAAGCAAATGGGCAATTTTTTTCACACTATGCGGCAGATACAACGGGATAAAGAACAGCTCGACCGTAACGTCATGCAGGCTTTATTTAGTTTGCCCGTATTTTGGCTGTTCAGTATGCTGCTGGCTGCCGGATTGGGTATGGGCGCATTGGTAACTTCGGCCGAGTTGCATAAGCGGCAGCGGCAGTTGGGCGTTCCGGTAGCCTATACGCATCATGCCGCCGCTGAGCTATGGCGGCGTCAATGGTATGACGATGACGACAACCTCCACGTAGTCGGCAGCATTCGTACCGCCGAAGGCCAACCGCTTAATTTGGATTGCCGCAACTTGGCCGATCCGTTGTGCCAATATGATGAAAACATTTGGCAGCGCGAAGAAAACCTATCCGTGCAAAATATCACCCAAGCCCATTGGCTGAGCTACCATGTGATTACCGAGCTCGCCTACACCAAAGACGGCAACGAGCGGCAATATCGCGCCGCCTTCAGCCCGCAGGAGGAAACCGAAAACTGGCGGCTGTATGCCCGCTTGTGGACACGTGCTGCCACCGTGGCCGGAGCAGGCTGGCTTGGGCTCAGTATTGCTTGGTATCGGCGTGCCAGACGGCGCAAAAAGGCATAGCAAAAGGCTACCTGAAACCTTCTTCCTGTTTCAGGTAGCCTGCCCCGCCGCCTTTCTTTTAAAATACAGCATTCCGCTTTTTCATTGTTTTTCATGCGTCTCACCCACATCAAACTTGCCGGCTTCAAATCTTTCACCGACCCCACCACCATCCACGTGCCCGGCCAGCTGGTGGCCGTAATCGGGCCCAACGGCTGCGGCAAATCCAATGTTATCGACGCCGTGCGCTGGGTGCTGGGCGAAGCCTCGGCCAAACAGCTGCGCGGCGAGAGCATGCAAGACGTGATTTTCAACGGCGCTGCCACCCGCCGCCCCGCCCCCCGCGCCTCCGTGGAGCTCGTGTTCAGCAATGCCGACGGCAGCCTGCATGGTGCATGGGGGCAATACGGCGAAATCAGCATCCGCCGCCAGCTCACCCGCCAAGGCGAATCCAGCTACTACATCAACGGCCAGCAAGTGCGCCGCCGCGACATCACCGACCTTTTCCTCGGCACCGGCGTCGGCGCGCGCGGCTACGCCGTGATCGAGCAGGGCATGATTGCCCGCATCATCGAAGCCCGCCCCGAAGAATTGCGCGCCCACATCGAAGAAGCCGCCGGCGTATCCAAATACAAAGAACGCCGCCGCGAAACCGAAAACCGCCTGTGCGACACCCGCGAACACCTCCAACGCCTCGGCGACTTGCAGTCCGAACTCGGCCGCCAAGTGGAAAAACTCCAACGCCAGGCCGCCGCCGCCGAGCGCTACCGCAGCCTCACCGCCGAACTCAACCAGGCGCAAAACCGCCACGACTTCGCCCAATGGCGGCACACGCTTGCCGCCGCCGATCGCGCTGCTGCTGAACACGAACGCGCCCGCCAGCAGCAAGACGAGCTTGCCCGGCAAAACCAGGCCATGAACGATGCCGTACAAGTGTTGCGCCAAACCGAACAGCACCAGCAGGCCGAGCAATACCGGCTCAACCAGCAGCACGCCCTGCTGCGCGAGCAAACCGCCCGCCTCGAAGAGCAAATCCGCTCGCGGCAGAGCCAACGCCAGCGGCTCGAACGCGAACAGGCTGCCACCCAAGCCACCATCCAGAAAATCGACAGCGAACACGCCGAGCTGCAACAGCAGCACGCCCAAGCCGAACAGGCCGCCAAGCAGCAGCAGATGCAGCTCGAACTGCTGACCGCCGAAGCCGTCGCCCTCGAAGAGCAACTGCCCGAGCTCGAAGCCGCCCAGCAGCAGGCTGCCGAACAGCAGCAAAGCCGACACAACGAAGCCGCCCGCCTCCGCCGCGAGCTCGCCCTGAAGCAGCAGCAGCTGCAACACAGCCGCCAAAGCATCAGCCGGCTGCAAGAGCGCCAAGCCCGTTTGCAGCAGGAAGCCGCTGCCCTGCAAGGCGATGCCGGGCAGGACACCGCCGCCGCCCAAGCCCGGGCCGACACCCTCGCCGCCCAATACCAACAAGGCGAGAAGCAACTGCAACGGCTCGAAGAGCAAACAGGCTACCTGAAAACCGCCCTCGCCGCCGCCCGCGAACGCGAACAGGAGCACGAACGCCGCATCCTCGCCGCCGAAGCCGAGCAGAAAACCCTCGCCGCCCTGCTGGCCGACACCGCCCGCCACAACTTCTGGCAGGGCAGCGAACAAGCCGATGCGTCCGCCCTGTGGCAGCACATCCGCGTGCCCGAAGAATGGCAGGGTGCGCTGGCCGCCGTGCTCGGCGAGCGGCTCAACGCCCGCGCGCTGCCCGCTGATTTCCAGCCGCCGTCGCCGTTGCCCGAATCCCCCGCCGCCTGGTTCGACCGCGAAGCCCACGCCCACCGCGCCGCCAGCCCGGCTCAGGCGCTGATTCACCAAATCCAGGCCGAGCCGCCTTTTCAGGTAGCCTTAGCACACTGGCTCGAAGGTATTTTGTGTGCGCCTAATTTGGATTACGCGCTGGCGCAGCGCAGCCGCCTCGAGCCCGGCCAAGAATGGCTCACCCCGCAAGGCCACCGCATCGACCGCCTCGGCGTGCTGCTGCACCATGCCGACGGCGGCAACCGGCAAATACGCCACCGAGCCCGCCACGACGAAATTGTTGCGGCACTGGCCGAATGGCAGCCGCAGTTTCAGGTAGCCCGAGTCGAAGCCGAAAAACTGGCGCAGCAGCAAGCCCAAGCCGAAACCGAGCTGCGCCAAGCCCAAACCGAACAACGCCGCCTCGCCGCCGAGCTGTCCGCCGCCCAACAGCAGGCCGGTGCCCTCGCCGCCCGCGCCGCACAAGCCGGGCAACGGCGCGAACACATTGCCCAAGAACAGACACAGCTGGCGCAGGAGGCGGAAGAGCTGGCGTGTGCTGCCGAAATTCTGGCCGAAGAAGCCGTCTCCCTCGAAGACAGTCTGCCCGAGCTGGAAGCCGAAAGCCGCGCCCAAGCCGAACACAGCCAACAGGCGCAGCAAGCCCTGCGCCAAGCCCGCCAGGCCGTGCTCGAAGCCGACCGCCGCCGCAGCGCCGCCGAAATCGAAGCCCACCGCCAAACCCAGCAGCTGCAAAACCTCGCCGCCCGCATGGCCGCGCTGGTGCAGCAAAAAGCCGATTGGCAGCAGCGCCAGAGCGAGCTCGCCCTCACCTACGCCGAAGACAACGAAGACGAGCAACGCCTGCAGTTGGAAGAACTGGCCGAAGCCGCCTTCACGCTGGAAGAACAAATCCAAGCCGCCGCCGCCGAGCTGGCCGAAACCCAAGAGCAGGGCAGGCAGCAATACGCCCGCCAGCAAGCGCTGGCCGCCGAGCTGCCGCAGTGGCAGCAGGCCGCCCAAACCGCCCTGTTGCAACAGCAGGAAGCCCTGCTCAACGCCAAACATTTCCACGATAACTTATTGGCGCGCCAAGCCGATATCGCCGCGCTCGAAGCCGAGCAGCAGGCAGGCTACCTGAAAACCGACTGGCCGCAGCAAATCGACAGCATTTCCCGCCGCATCCAAGCCCTCGGTGCGGTGAACCTGGCCGCCCTCGACGAACTGGCCGAAGCCCGCGAGCGCGACGGCTACTACCAAAACCAACGCGCCGACCTGCAATCCGCCATCGCGCTGCTGGAAGAAGCCATCGCCCAAATCGACGGCGAAACCAAACAGCGCTTCCAAGCCACCTTCGATGCCGTGAACCAAAAAGTGCAAACCTTCTTCCCCACCCTGTTCGGCGGCGGCGAAGCCAGCCTGCACATGGTGGGCGACGATTTGCTCACCGCCGGCGTATCCATTATGGCGCGCCCGCCCGGCAAGAAAAACAGCACCATCCACCTGCTCTCCGGCGGCGAAAAAGCCCTCACCGCCATGAGCCTCGTGTTCGCCCTGTTCAGCCTCAACCCCGCCCCCTTCTGCCTGTTGGACGAAGTGGACGCCCCGCTCGACGATGCCAACACCGCCCGCTTTTGCAATCTGGTGAAAGAAATGAGCGCCCAAACCCAGTTCCTGTATATTTCCCACAACCGCCTGACCATGGAAATGGCCGAGCAGCTTATCGGCGTTACCATGCAGGAAAAAGGCGTATCCCGCATCGTGGCGGTGGACATCAAACAGGTGCTGGAAATGGCGGAAACCGATTGAAATTAAAATTTCAGGTAGCATCACCCTTGGCTGGGGCTACCTGAAAGCCGATAAGGCAGACAAAATAAAATGTCGGCACCCTGCCGACACACCCCAAAGGCTACCTGGAACATGGAATCCATCATCGAACTGCGCCACCTCAAAACCCTGCTCGCCCTGGCCGAAACCGGCAGCGTTTCCCTTGCCGCCAAGCGCGTGTTCCTCACCCAATCCGCCTTGTCTCACCAAATCCGCGCCTTGGAAAACCACTTCGGCACGCCGCTGTTCGAGCGCAAAACCACCCCCCTGCGTTTCACACCCGCCGGAGAGCGGTTGTTGCAGCTGGCGCGCGAAGTGATGCCGCACCTGGCTGCCGCCGAGCGCGACCTGGCGCAGATTGCCGGCGGCGGCGCGGGCGAGTTGCGGCTGGCGGTGGAGTGCCACACCTGTTTCGACTGGCTCATGCCCGCCATGGGCGACTTCCGCCCGCTGTGGCCGAAGGTGGAGCTCGATATCGTGTCCGGCTTCCAGGCCGATCCGGTCGGGCTCTTGCTGCAACACCGCGCCGATTTGGCCATCGTGTCCGAAGCCGTGCCGCAGGCGGGCATCCGCTACCAGCCGCTGTTTGCCTACGAAATGGTGGGCATCTGCGCCCAAGATCATCCCCTGGCGGCTAAACCCGTGTGGCAGGCGCAGGATTTCGCCGCCGAAACCCTGATTACCTATCCCGTGCCCGACGATATGCTTGATTTGCTGCGCAAAATTCTGCTGCCCGCCGGCATCAACCCGCCGCGCCGCCACAGCGAGCTCACCATCGCCATCATCCAGCTCGTGGCCAGCCGCCGCGGCATCGCCGCCCTGCCGTATTGGACGGTGATGCCCTATCTGGAAAAAGGCTACATCGTCGCCCGCACCATCGGCAGCCCCCCGCTCACCAGCGAGCTCTATGCCGGTATGCGCAGCGACGACACGCATAAAAGCTACCTTGATAACTTCTGCCAAATCATCCGCGACCGCGGCTTCGCCGATTTGCCCGGGCTGAGCGTGTTGGAATAGCGGTGTAGTGGGAAGGTTGGCTGAAATAAGGTGTTTGCAGAGCTGAAAATCGGTAGCCAAGAGCAGCTATGCTCGGGAGTACGCCGGAAATACGAGGCATATTCTCAATATTTTGGTGCAAGCGGAATTCAGGGGTGTGTTTAAAAGGTGGCGTAATGGATAGAGGTAGCTCTTTAAGAGACAAGATCTATATAAATGCGGTGTTGTCTACTGTTAATCTGATTAGCAGCAATGTGAATCTAATCGAGGTGTATATTGATGCAGAAAAGGAAATCATCGAATTCCATTTTTCATTAAGTCACATTAATAACGTAGAACTAGGTCTAATCCAAGATATTGTCGATGGCTATATTGATGCCAACACGGATGCTGCCGGAGAGGGGGTAAGCTATTAGTTTGATTTCAAAATGTTTATTTCTGAAAATGGAAATAGCTTATCCCGAGCAGATAGGCGATATATACCGATTTATGGGAAATGTGATGCTGAGTATTTTAAAGCAAGAAATAATGACGATTATGTTGAAGAATATGTGAAAAAGAGAATAGTGTTTTTATAATGATTTGCAGATAAAAATACTGCCAAACGATGCTAGTGCTTTCTATGTCAGAAATGTCTGTAAGGTTGAGTTATATAACTATCTGTTGTAGCGTTAAATCTTGCCTGAAATCAATCGGGTTGCTTAGAGGCTAGCCTTCAGGTAGCCTAATCTTTCCCGCTATAATCCCCACCTTTACTTTCTACTCCCGACGCCCACCATGACCCAGCCCAGCCCCGAATATACCGCCCAGCTGCAACAAAAAGCAGGCTACCTGAAACAGCGTTTTGCCGAATTTTCCCCGTCGGAATGGCAGGTGTTTGCTTCGCCTGAAAAGCATTACCGGATGCGTGCCGAATTTCGGGTTTGGCACGATGGCGACAACATCAGCTATGCCATGTTCGAGCCAGGGCAGAAGGCCGGTTCGGCCTCGTTGCGCCGGATCGATTCCCTGCCTGCCGCGTCTGCCGCGATCAATGCTGTGATGCCCCGGCTGCTGGCTGCCGTGCAGGCCGATCCGCTGTTGCGGGAGCGGTGGTATCAGTGCGAATTTTTGTCTACTCTGAGCGGCGATATGCTGGTGGGCATGATTTACCACAAGCGGCTGTGCGGGCAATGGCAGGCTGCGGCGGCGCGTTTGCAGCGCGAATTGGGCATCATGATTATCGGCCGCAGCCGCGGGCAGAAGCTGGTGTTGGCGCAGGATTTCGTTACCGAACGCTTGCATGCCGACGGGCGCGATTGGCTCTACCGCCAATACGAAGGCGGCTTCAGCCAGCCCAATGCGCTGGTGTGCCAAAAAATGCTGGATTGGGCCTGCGGCGCGGCGGCGGGGCTGGGCGGCGATTTGCTGGAGCTCTATTGCGGCAACGGCAATTTCACTCTGCCGCTGGCGCGTTATTTCCGCCGCGTGCTGGCCACGGAATTGTCGAAAACCTCGGTGCAGGCGGCGCAGTGGAATATTGAGGCCAACGGCGTGGCCAACATCCGCCTGGCGCGGCTTTCCGCCGAAGAGTTCACCCAGGCCTACCACGGCGTGCGCACCTTCCGCCGCCTGCAGGAGCAGGGCATCGAGCTGGCGGATTATGCGTTTTCCACCGTGTTTGTCGATCCGCCGCGCGCCGGCATAGACGATGCCACCTTGCGCCTGCTGCAGAATTTCGACAACATCATCTACGTTTCCTGTAATCCGGAAACCCTGCACGCCAATCTCACCACGCTCACACAAACCCACCGCATCGAACGCGCCGCGCTGTTCGACCAATTCCCGTTTACGCCGCATATTGAGAGCGGGGTGTTGCTACGGCGGCGGTAGGGCTGCTGCGGCAAAAGGAAAAGGCTACCTGAAACTTTCAGGTAGCCTTTTATATGTGCTGCGGCTGCCTGTTTGGTTTGTCATTGGTGTTGGCGATATAATCAAGCTCTTCCCAACAACCGACTCAAAGGAGTTTCATCATGGCAAAAACCATCATCCATACCGACCACGCCCCCGCCGCCATCGGCGCTTATTCCCAAGCCGTGCGCGCCGGCGATACCATTTATTTGAGTGGCCAGATTCCGCTGGTGCCCTCCACCATGCAGGTGGTGGAAGGCGGCTTTGCCGAGCAGACCCGCCAAGTGTTTGAAAACCTCAAAGCCGTGATTGAAGCCGCCGGTGGCAGCTTTGCTGATGTGGTGAAACTCAACGCCTACCTCACCGACCTTTCCAACTTCGCCACCTTCAACCAAATCATGGGCGAATACTGCCACGAACCCTTCCCCGCCCGCGCTGCCGTGCAGGTGTCTGCCCTGCCTAAAGGCGTACTGGTGGAAGTGGAAGGCGTGGTGGTGCTGAACGCCTAAGCATATAGAGGCTACCTGAAAACTGTTGCAGCTTGCGTTTTCAGGTAGCCTTTCGCTTTGCCCGATCCACTATAAATAACCCCTAACACAAACATCATGGCACACTACGCAATCGGCGACCTGCAAGGCTGTTTCGCCGAATTTCAAGAACTGCTCGCCCACATCGGCTTCAACCATGGCCGCGACACCCTTTGGCTGGTGGGCGACATCGTTAACCGCGGCCCCCAATCCCTCGACTGCCTGCGCTACATCAAACAGCACGAAAGCAGCATCCGAACCGTGCTCGGCAACCACGACCTACATCTTTTAGCCATCGCCTATGGCCACGGCAAGCTCAAGCGCAGCGATACCGTGGGCGACATTCTCGATGCTCCCGACCGCCAAGTGCTGCTCGATTGGCTGCGGCACCAGCCCCTGATGCTGCAACACGGCAACAACCTGATCGTGCATGCCGGCATTTGGCCGCAATGGGCGGCCGAAACCGCGCAGCAGCGTGCCGCCGAAGTGGCCGCCGCCCTGCAAAGCCGCCCCGATTGGTTTTTTGCCCATATGTATGGCAACAAGCCCGATAGCGACTGCGCCGATAACGAAACCGAACGCCTGCGCTTTGCCACCAATGTGTTCACCCGCATGCGCGCCCTGCACCGCGACGGCCGCATGGATTTCGACTATAAAGCCACCTTGCCCGAAATGCCATCCGACCTCATGCCCTGGTTCCGCGCACCCAACCGGCAAACCCTTGGCTGTCAAACTATATTCGGCCACTGGTCGGCACTCGGCCTGTATCGCGGCGAGCAGGTATGCGGCATCGATACTGGCGCGCTGTGGGGCGGCCAGCTCACCGCACTGGATTTAGACACGCAGCAGATTTTTCAGGTAGCCTCCAAGCAGCCCAAGAAGTTCGGCTAAAGCATTGTTGACACATGATTTAATGTTTATTAACACGAACAGGCGGGCAAGCATGGCGGGCTTTTGTTACAATGCGGCCTGTTCGTGCCTGCCTGAAAGTTTATCGCAGCGCGGTTCCCAACCAATTGAAGGAGTTCCTATGAACAGCAAATTAGTCATCCCCGCCGCCATCGCCGTATTGGCACTGAGCGCCTGCTCCAGCAGCAAAGCCCCTGAGGGCAATCAGCCGCAAACCCAGCAGGGTCAGCAAGCGCAGCAAGGCAACGGTGAAGCTACTGCTGCCATTGGCAAGATTCAGGTAGCCCAAGTGGACAGCATCGACAAAACCGTAGAAGTGCACTACACCTGCCAAGCCGGTAACGGCCAGCAGCAAAAAGTGAGCGCCATGTATGGCATCAAGAGCGATACCTTGGTGGTAACGCAGCTGAAAATCAACGATAAAGTTTCCCCCGGCCTGTGGCGTGTGCTCAACGACAGCAATGGTCAACAGCAAAACAGCTACTACAGCAACGGCGTGATTTGGGTAACCGGCAAAGCCACCCCCGCTACCGTGGCCCGCACCAATGCCATCGGCCTGCTGCAGGCACAGAGTGTGGATGATGCCGGCAACCCGGTAAACCTTACAACTGTGCTGGAAAACTGCCAAGTGAGCCGCCAAGCCACTCCGGCTCATGGCAACCGCCAGCAACGCCGCCGCTAAGCCGGTGTGATGGAAATGGAAAAGCTGCCTTAATGGGCAGCTTTTTTTGTGGGAGAACAGGCTACCTGAAAGGGTATGGATGGTTTCAGGTAGCCTGTGGTTATGGTGAGTTGGCTTCGATTGATGCTCGTCGCTCGTCATCTTGTATCGAAAAATAATTTAAGGGGCTGTCCTAGATAACTAGGTTAGACTATCTTTTACCATTTGTTTTAACATGGCAATTTGAGATTTCATTTCATTGTTGTTAAATCGCCATTCGCACTCTTTCAAATACAGTTCGAAATGCTTTTTCGGAATGCCGTTGAATTTACGCAAATGGCGTTTGGCCTGACTCCAGAAGTTCTCAATCCCGTTAATGTGGTTTTGCCTGTCTGCAAAACAGGTGCGGTGATTGATGCGCAAGTGGTTAAACTCGCTAACATCCAATACATTGTAGGCACTGTGGCAATCAGTATAGACCACACTGTCCGGCCTTACCTTCTCCCGGATAATCGGCAGCAGGGTAGCCGACTGAGTATTGGCCACGGTAATGGTGTAAACCTTACCGTTACGCTTCAACAGTCCGAATACCACCACTTTTCCGGCTGCTCCGCGACCGCGTTTGCCTTTGCGGCAGCCGCCAAAATAGCTTTCATCTGCTTCTACTTCGCCATCAAACATTTCCAAGTGTTCGCAACGATTAAAGATAAGCAAGCGTAAACGGTGAAAGTAGTAGGCAGCGGTGTTTTTATTGACTCCGGCCAATTCGGCGGCAGTACGGGCGGTTGCTCCTGCAACGAACAATTCGATCAGTTTGTTTTGAACGGGCTGGCTGAGGCGACTTTTTCTCATAGGAATATTTTAATCAATTTTGAATATTCCTGGTTATCTAGGACAGCCCCTAATTTAATCCGCCATAGCTTGTTCAATACAGGTGATTTGGGCGGCGGTGATTTTTAGGAACATGCCGGCATTGAGCATGATCTCGGCGTGTTCTGCGTATTGAGTCAGGGTTAGTTCGGGCACGAAATAGGGAAACAGGCCATCTTCAGGATCGCAGTAATCGAAATACTGATTGGTTTCCAAGATGATGCCCAAGATGCCACTGCAATGGATACGGCCGATGTTTTTGCCTGTGATGGTATCAGTGAAGTGTAAATCGACATCTCGTCCGCTAGGGGAGAACTCGATTTTATATAGGTTGGAATTACGGAAGAGGGTGTGGGTATGCAGCATGTTTCAGGTAGCCTTTCTGCCTACTGATTCGCCCGAATCCAGGCCAACCAGCGCTCAAACAGGTCGGGCTGCAGGCCGGCGATGACGGAGCGTTTGAAAACGTGTTCGCCGCTCCAGAAGTCGTCGCCTTCCAGCGTGGCCAGGCGGCCGCCGGCTTCTTCGTAAATCAGGGCGCCGGCGGCGTAGTCCCACAGTTTTTGGCCGCCGTGCAGGTATAGGTCGTAGCGGCCGGCGGCGAGGTAGCACCAGTCGAGCGTGCTGGAGCCCATACTGCGCTGCGAGCCGAAGGGGTGGAGGGTTTGCATGCGGCTAGCGAGTTTGCCGGAGCGCAGATATTTCACTTCCACGCCGGCAATAGACTCATGCAGTTTTTTCGGTGTGTTACGTAAGGGCAGAGGGTGGCCGTTGAGGTGGGCGCCGTGACCGCGTTCGGCAGTGAACATTTCCTGCATCATGGGGTGGAAAATGGCACCCAGCTGGGCGCGGCCGTGGCGGATATAGGCCACGGAGAGGGCGAAGTGTGGCAGGCCGTTGATGAAGTTGTTGGTACCGTCGATGGGGTCGACTACCCACAGCCCAGTTTCGGCATGCCGCCACATGGCGTGTTGTTCGTCGGCACTCATTTCTTCGCCCAACATCGGGCAGTTGATGATTTGCGGCAGGCGTTCGGCAAACATGGCCTGGGCGTGCAGGTCGGCTTCGGTGAGGCGGGTACCGTCGCTTTTGGTACTGACGGCGGCGTTGAGAAAACGCGGCATCACGGCAGTTTGTGCCACTTCGCGAACCAGTTCTGCTAAACGGTTGAGCAAAATCTTTCCTTCCCGATGCTTTTCTGATAGAAACGGGATATTAACCATTTTTCGGGGTAAACAACAGATGCCGCGTTTTTATGTTCCGCAAACTTTTGTTGCCGGCGAGGTGCTGAGGCTACCTGAAAATGTGTGCCGGCATATCCAAGTGCTGCGCTTGCAGGCGGGTGCACCGCTGGTGTTGTTTGACGGGCAGGGGCAGGCGGTGGCGGCGGAATTGCTGGAAATCGGGCGTAAACAGGCGATGGCGCGGGTGGATAAGTTGCTCACGGAATCGCGCGAATCGCCGCTGGCAGTTACGCTGATTCAGGCAGTGTCGGCTTCAGAGAAAATGGATTTTGCGGTGCAGAAGGGCACGGAATTGGGGGTGAAGCGCATCGTGCCGACGGTTTCCATGCGTTCGAATGTGCGGCTTTCGGGCGAGCGGGCGGAGAAAAAGGTGCGGCGCTGGCAGGAAATTGCCATCTCGGCCTGTGAGCAATGCGGGCGCAACGAAGTGCCGCCGGTGGCACCGATTGTTGATTTAGCGCAGGTGCTGGCTGCGCTGCCGGCCGATTCGGGCGCGCGGCTGCTGTTGAGCCCGCACGGCGGTGTGCCGCTGCGCAGCCTGCCGCCGGTACAAAGCTCGGTGTTGCTGATTGGGCCGGAAGGCGGGTTGACAGCAGAAGAAGAGGATTTGGCACGCTCGTATGGCTTTCAGGCGGTGCAGCTCGGCGCACGGGTGTTGCGCACTGAAACGGCGGCGCTGGCGGCATTGGCGGCGATGCAGGCCTTGTGGGGCGATTTTTAGCGGCATGGGCGCTGTGCTAAAATGCGCGAATTGAAAGTTTTCAGGTAGCCTTCTTTCTTACCTTAGAGGCTACCTGAAAAAATAACTGGATTAGGAAACAGATAAATGGCAAAACCGAAAAGCGGCCTCGGCGGCCGGGGCTTGGATTCTTTGTTGGCCGGTGCGGTGGGCGACAGCAGCGGCGACAGGCTGACCAGTGTGCCGGTGCGCGACATCAAGCCGGGGCGCTATCAGCCTCGTTCGCAAATGGACGACGAAGGCTTGCAGGAGCTGGCCGATTCGATTAAGGCGCAGGGCGTGATTCAGCCAGTTATCGTGCGCGAGCACGGCCTGTCGCAATACGAGCTGATTGCCGGCGAGCGCCGTTGGCGCGCCAGTCAGCTGGCGGGTTTGGCCGAAATTCCGGTGGTGATTAAAAGCATCGGCGACGAAGCGGCACTGGCGATAGGCTTGATTGAAAATATCCAGCGTGAAAACCTCAATCCGATTGAAGAGGCTCAGGGTTTGAAGCGTTTGGTGGATGAATTCGGCCTCACGCATGAAACCGTGGCCAAGGCAGTAGGGCGCAGCCGAAGTGCGGTGTCGAACAGCCTGCGCCTGTTGGCTTTGCCCGAACCGGTGCAGGAAATGCTGTTTTTACGCCAGCTGGAAATGGGGCACGCGCGGGCCTTGTTGTCGCTGCCGGTGATGGAACAGCTGTCCTTGGCGCAGAAGGCGGTAAAAAACGGCTGGTCGGTGCGCGAGGTGGAACGGCGCAGCCAGCTGGTGCAACAGGCGCCACAGGAGAAGAAATCGAAAACCGTCAGCCCGGATATACGTTACCTGAACGAGGCGCTTACGGAAAAGCTGGGTGTGCGCGCGGAAGTACAAACTGCCAACCACAAACGGGGTAAGGTGGTGTTGCATTTCGACAGCCCGGAAACTTTTGCGCGGCTGATGCAGCAGTTGGATGTGAAGTTACCTGATTGAGCAAAGGCTTGCTTGAGGTTTTAGGTGCTTGGGAGTTATGTCTGCATGGTTTTCAGGTAGCCTTTAAGGCTTTGAATATTGATATTGTTTGACAAGAATTAACACTTTTCTTGACTTTGTTGGCGTTTTTGCTTATATTTAAAAAGCTAACATTTAGTGTATGAAGATGGATGTATGGCGGCAACAATTTATCTCCAATTGGTAATCACGGCGATACTTGTTGCTGTTTTTTGGGTGTTTTCCGGTACGGTTGCAGCTAAGTCGGCAGCGCTGGGTTGTTTGTGTTATACCGTACCCACCATCTTAGCGGTACTAGTTTTAAGGTTTTTCCTGAAGTTTCCGAAATGGAGTGGCAGCGCATTCTGGCTGGGAGAAAGTTTAAAAATAGTACTGGCGCTCGTGTTAATGGCGCTGGTGTTCGTTTTTTATCGCCAACACATCGTGTTCGTTCCGTTTATTGTCGGGCTGGGTGCGGTGAGTCATGCGGTGTTACTGATATTTTTGAAGGTTAAGAAGTATGGCCGGTGAAAGCATGAGTGCAGCCGACTACATCAAGCACCATTTGCAAAGCTTGACCAGTTTGTCGGATGTAAGCAAAGGACAGGGTCTGCAAAATATTGCCGACTTCTCGTTTATAAACTTGGATTCCCTTTTTATTGCGGCTTTTTTGGCGGTTCTCGGGTCGCTGGCAATGTGGTATGCCGCTCGCAAGGCGACGCCAGGGGTGCCGGGGCGTTTTCAAGCTGCTATAGAAATCTTGTTCGAGTTTATCGATAATTTGTGCAAGGGTATTATTCACAATGAGCAATCGCGTAAAACAGTGGCGCCGTTGGGTTTGGCGCTGTTTGTTTGGATTGTCCTGATGAATACTATGGACTTACTGCCGGTGGATTTGTTGCCGTGGATTTGGCAGCATGTAACTGGTAATCATCATGCCCTACTGCGTGTGGTACCAACTGCAGATTTAAATATTACTCTGGGTATGTCGATTGGTGTGCTACTTACCTGTTTCATGTTTAATGTCAAAATTAAAGGGTTGGGTGGTTGGATTCATGAGCTGTTTGCTGCCCCCTTTGGTATTTGGCTGGCTCCGTTCAATTTTATTTTGAATCTGGTGGAGTTTTCTTCCAAAACCATTTCGCACGGCATGCGACTGTTCGGTAATATGTATGCTGGTGAGTTGGTGTTTTTGCTGATTGCTATGCTGGGTGGTGCTTGGGCTATGCCGGGTGAAGCAGTTACCTGGATTGACCCAGTGCTGGCGTTCTTCCATATCTTGGCTGGGTTTATTTGGGCAGTATTCCATATTTTGGTTATTGTGTTACAAGCGTTTATTTTCGTTGCTTTGGCTTTTGTTTATATCGGTCAGGCACATAGTTCTCATTAGTAGTTTGTTGTTTTTTTTGTAGTAGTTTAACTTTCACTTTTAGATAAGGAGTTTTAAATGGATTTGAATAGTGCATTGGCCATCACTTGCGGCCTGATTGTTGCGTTCGGTGCTGTGGCTGCTGCGGCTAGTATCGCGTTCGTGGGCTCAAAGTATCTGGAGGCTTCTGCTCGCCAGCCTGAGCTGATTGAACCGCTGCAAACCAAATTATTCCTGATTGCCGGTTTGATCGACGCGGCATTCTTGATCGGCGTGGCTGTTGCTTTGCTGTTCGCCTTCGTGAATCCGTTTGCCCCGGCAGTTGCAGGTTAAGATTACACAAACTTTTGACGTTTGTTTTAACCCTAACTGTGAAGGTTGAGTAAAGTGAATATTAATTCAGCTTTAATCATACAAATAATTGTCTTTTGCCTGCTGGTGTGGTTCACCGTGAAATTCGTGTGGCCACCCATTGCTAAGGCTTTAGATGAGCGTGCCAGCAAAATTGCCGAAGGTTTGGCTGCTGCCGAGCGTGGAAAAAGTGATTTCGAACAGGCTGAAAAGCGTGTGGCTGAACTCATGGCTGAAGGTCGTGATCAAGTTGCCGAAATCATCACTAATGCAGAGAAGCGAGCCTCTCAAATCGTTGAGGATGCCAAAAAGCAGGCCTCTGATGAGGCTGCTCGTGTTGCTGCACAGGCTAAGGCCGATGTGGAGCAGGAAGTTAATCGGGCACGCGAAGCTCTGCGTGAGCAGGTGGCTGCGCTGGCAGTTAAAGGTGCTGAACAGATTCTGTGCAGCGAGATTAATGCCGATAAACATGCCCAATTGCTGGGTATGTTGAAGCAGGAGCTGTAAAACTATGGCTGAACTTGCCACCATTGCCAGGCCATATGCCAAAGCATTATTTGAATTGGCATCTGAAAAAGGCCAAGTCGAACTTTGGTTGGAGAAGCTGAAAGATTTGGCGTGGGCTGTCGGACAACCTAAGCTTATCACGTTACTGGATGATGCTGGCATCGCTCCTCACCAGAAGGCAGATGCCTTGATTGGATTGCTGGATGATATCCAGACGCTGCAATATACGGATTTCAAAAATTTTCTGTATGTGCTGGCTGAAGGTGGTAGATTGACAGTTTTGCCAGAAGTCTATAACCAATATCAAGCATTGGTGCTGGCAAAAGACCATATACAGAAGGCTATAATTTACAGTGCCTTCCCGATGAGTGAAGGACAGTTCGCCAAGGTGGTAAGTGATTGCCAGCAGAAGTTTGGCCACAAGCTGGAGGCTACCTTAAAGGTGGTGCCCGAGCTGATTGGTGGTATCAAAATTGAAGTTGGAGATAAAGTTTTGGACTTGTCCGTGCGGGGGAAGTTGAAAAACCTGTATACGGCCATGATAAATTAGGAGAGTTTCATGCAGCTTAATCCTGCTGAAATCAGTGAGTTGTTAAAATCTAAAATTGAAAACCTGAATGTAAAACAGGAAGCCAACACCTATGGGGGTGTGATTTCTGTGACCGACGGTATCGTGCGTGTACACGGATTGTCGGATGTAATGCAGGGTGAGATGTTAGAGTTCCCCGGCAACACGTTCGGCTTGGCCATGAACTTGGAGCGTGACTCGGTTGGTGCGATTGTATTAGGCGAGTACGAGCACATTAAAGAAGGCGATCAAGTTAAATGTACCGGCCGTATTTTGGAAGTGCCGGTTGGTCGTGAGCTAGTTGGCCGTGTCGTGAACGCCCTGGGTCAACCGATTGATGGCAAAGGCTCTATTAACGCTAAAGAAACTGCGCCGATTGAGAAAATCGCTCCGGGTGTAATTGCACGCCAATCCGTAGATCAGCCAATGCAAACTGGCTTGAAATCAGTGGATTCTATGGTACCGATTGGTCGTGGCCAGCGTGAATTGATTATTGGCGACCGTCAAACTGGTAAGACAGCTGTTGCATTGGATGCGATTGTCAATCAAAAAGGTACCGGTGTTATCTGTATTTATGTGGCAATCGGGCAAAAAGCCTCTTCTATTGCCAACGTGGTACGCAAACTGGAAGAGCATGGCGCGATGGAGCATACCATTGTGGTGGCGGCAACTGCTTCTGAAGCAGCAGCTCTGCAATTCATCGCTCCGTATTCTGGTTGCACGATGGGCGAGTATTTCCGTGATCGTGGTGAAGATGCGTTGATTGTATATGATGACTTGTCCAAACAAGCCGTTGCCTATCGTCAGATTTCTTTGCTGTTGCGTCGCCCGCCTGGTCGCGAAGCTTATCCAGGTGATGTCTTCTATCTGCACAGTCGTCTGTTGGAGCGAGCCGCACGCATCAATGCTGATGAGGTGGAAAAACGTACGAATGGCGAAGTAAAAGGTAAGACGGGGTCATTGACCGCGTTGCCGATTATCGAAACCCAAGCTGGTGACGTGTCTGCTTTCGTGCCGACTAACGTAATTTCTATTACTGACGGCCAGATTTTCTTAGAAACCGATTTGTTCAACTCAGGTATTCGTCCGGCCATTAACGCAGGTATTTCTGTATCACGCGTGGGTGGTTCCGCTCAAACCAAGGTTATCAAGAAATTGGGTGGTGGTATCCGTTTGGCTTTGGCTCAATATCGCGAATTGGCAGCATTCTCTCAATTTGCTTCTGATTTGGACGAGGCTACCCGCAAGCAGTTGCAACATGGTGAAGTGGTTACTGAATTGATGAAGCAAAAACAATTCAGCACCATGAGTATTGCTGAAATGGCTTTGACCTTGTGGGCAATTAACAAAGGCTCTTACGAAGATATACCGGTATCTAAGGCATTAGCGTTTGAGGCTGACTTTTTGGGCTATGTGCGCACGCAACACGCCGATGTGCTGGATCAAATCAATCAGCAAGGCGTGATGAGTGATGAGAACGAGCAAGTTTTGACCGAAGCTATCAACACATTTAAAGCCTCCCGCAACTACTCGGCTTAAACCGCAGAAAAGGAAAAGTCTGAAATGGCAGTAGGGAAAGAAATCCTCACAAAAATCCGCAGTGTACAGAATACACAGAAGATTACCAAAGCCATGCAGATGGTATCGACTTCCAAAATGCGGAAAACGCAGGACAGAATGCGTTTGGCACGGCCTTATGCCGAGAAAGTGCGCATAGTGATGAGCCACTTGGCGCAGGTAGAAACTGAGCATAAGCAGTTGCCAATCTTGGAAAGCCGAGAAAACATTCGGCGTGCTGGTTTCATCTTGATCACTACCGACAAGGGCTTGTGTGGCGGGTTGAATGCCAATTTGCTAAAGAAGTTTTTGGGGCAGGTGCAAGAGTATCAGCAGCAGGGAGTGGAGGTGGAGGTTATCTGCTTCGGTAGTAAAGGCTTAGCTGCCTGTAATCGTGCAGGCCTCAATGTGGTGGCCAGTGCGGTGAATCTGGGTGACACTCCGAAGATGGAAGTGCTGCTTGGTTCGCTGACTGAAGTGTTTCAGCGTTATGCTGATGGTGGCTTGGATATTGTGCACTTGGTGTATTCTAGATTTATCAATACCATGCGCCAAGAGCCAAATTTGGAGACCTTGCTGCCTATCGGCCACAATGTGCTGAACGAAATATCGGAAGCAGAAGAATACGGCCGAGAATATGTTTATGAGCCGTCACCAATTTTGGTGTTGGAATATTTGGTACGCCGCTATTTGGAATCGGTGGTGTATCAGGCTTTGTGTGAAAACATGGCTTCCGAGCAGTCTGCCCGTATGGTAGCAATGAAGGCCGCTACGGATAACGCAAGCAACGCAATTAAGGAATTACGCCTGATTTACAACAAATCCCGTCAGGCAGCGATTACTACTGAATTGTCGGAAATTGTAGCCGGTGCCGCTGCAGTATAGGTGGGCAGAGCAGGCAGATTTGAATATTTAGGATAGATAAATGAACCAAGGCAAAATCGTACAAATTATTGGTGCGGTAGTCGACGTGGAGTTTCCGCGTACCGCCATTCCGCGTGTTTACGATGCACTCAAACTGGTTGATACTGATTTGACGCTGGAAGTACAGCAGCAGCTTGGTGACGGCGTTGTCCGTACCATTGCGATGGGTAGTACAGACGGTTTGAAACGTGGCTTGGCTGTGCAAAATACTGGTGCACCGATTACTGTGCCGGTGGGGAAAGCCACCCTAGGCCGCATCATGGACGTTCTGGGCAACCCCGTGGACGAACAAGGTCCGATCGGTTCTGACCAAACCCGTGCTATTCATCAATTTGCACCTAAGTTCGACGAACTCTCCAGCACTACCGAATTGTTGGAAACAGGCATTAAAGTGATCGATTTGCTTTGTCCGTTTGCTAAAGGTGGTAAAGTGGGTCTGTTTGGCGGTGCCGGTGTGGGCAAAACCGTGAACATGATGGAGCTGATTAACAACATTGCCAAAGCGCACAGTGGTCTTTCCGTATTCGCCGGTGTGGGTGAGCGTACTCGTGAAGGTAACGACTTCTACCACGAAATGAAAGACTCCAACGTGTTGGATAAAGTGGCAATGGTGTATGGCCAGATGAACGAGCCGCCTGGTAACCGCTTGCGTGTTGCTCTAACTGGTTTGTCGATGGCTGAATACTTCCGTGACGAAAAAGACGAAAACGGCAAAGGCCGTGACGTATTATTCTTTGTGGATAATATCTACCGCTATACTCTGGCGGGTACCGAAGTGTCGGCTCTGCTTGGCCGTATGCCTTCTGCTGTGGGTTATCAGCCAACTTTGGCTGAAGAAATGGGTCGTTTGCAGGAGCGTATTACCTCCACCCAAACTGGTTCCATTACCTCTATCCAAGCCGTATATGTACCGGCCGACGACTTGACCGACCCGTCTCCCGCCACTACGTTTGCCCACTTGGATGCGACTGTAGTATTGAGTCGTGATATTGCTTCCTTGGGTATTTACCCTGCGGTAGACCCTCTGGACTCCACTTCTCGCCAGCTCGATCCGATGGTGCTCGGCCAAGAGCACTACGATGTGGCTCGTGGCGTGCAATCTACCTTGCAGAAATACAAAGAGTTGCGCGATATCATCGCCATTTTGGGTATGGACGAGTTGTCTGACGAAGACAAGATGACTGTGATGCGTGCCCGTAAGATCCAGCGTTTCTTGTCGCAGCCTTTCCATGTGGCAGAAGTGTTTACCGGCTCACCCGGCAAATACGTTTCGCTGCGCGATACCGTGGCCGGCTTCAAAGCTATTCTGAGTGGCGAATACGACCACCTGCCGGAGCAGGCCTTCTATATGGTAGGTGGCATCGAAGAGGCTGTGGAAAAAGCCAAAACCCTGAACTGAGGAATGCAGCATGAGTATCATGCAAGTTGATGTGGTCAGCAACGAGGAGAGTATCTACTCCGGCGAAGCCAGCTTCGCCGTGGTGCCGACCCTAAACGGCGAGCTCGGTATTTACCCGCGCCACGAGCCGATTATGAGCTTGGTGCGCCCTGGGGTGCTGCGTTTGCAGGTACCGGAGCAGGAAGAAGAGGTGTTGGTGGCCGTTTCCGGCGGTATTTTGGAAGTGCAGCCACACAAAATCATGATTTTGGCCGACGTGGCTGTGCGCAGTGCCGAGCTGGATCAGGCACGTGCGGAGGAAGCTAGAAAAGCTGCCGAAGCCGGTGTGAAACAGGCCAAAGATGATGAGTCAATGGCTAAAGCCCAGGCAGCATTGGCGATTGCACTGGCTGAATTGAAGGCTCTTAATTACCTGCGCATTAAACACAAGCGTTAAACCAATCGGTTCGACGGACGAAAATAAAGCACGATCACATCGTGCTTTATTTTTCTTGTTGGTGATGGCAAGCCAAATTGATTTTCGATATAGTGGATTAAATTTAAATCAGGACAAGGCGGCGAGCCGCAGACAGTACAAATAGTACGGCAAGGCGAACCAACGCTGTACTGGTTTTTGTTAATTCACTATACAAGGTGGTAGGCGCACAGCCAGGTGAACCAACACTGTAGTGAGTGTTAAGTTGGTTTGCTATAAGGCTACCTGAAAAAGTTGAGGCCAAGGGAACATACCTACTCCGCCAGCAATATCGTTTTCAGGTAGCCTGCCTTGAGGGGCGGATGGTGGGCAATCAATCTTCAGCCAAACAGCCGTGGTCAGCCAGTATTTTACGGTACACAGCATCGGGGACATAGCGGCGGATGGTTTTCTGCCAGTTTTGCGGGCCGACCATGCCTTTGACCATGGTGGAAGATACTTCGGCAAATTCGCGCGGCGGCATCAGGATAACGGTGGTGATGGCTGGTTGCAGGTCGGCATTGATGTAGCGCATGGCACGTTCGTATTCATAGTCTGAGCCGCTGCGGATGCCACGCACCACGAAATCGGCTTGGATGCTATCGGCAAAATCAACCAGAAAACGGTTGTGGAACTGAGTAACGCGCACATTGGGGAATTCGGCGGTGATGTCCACCAACATAGCTTTGCGCTCTTCCAGTGTGTAGGTGGCCTGCTTGTCGGGATTGGTGCCGATGGCCACGATAAGTTCGTCAAACATGGCCTGTGCGTGGCGGATCATCCATAGGTGGCCGTTGGTGGGGGGGTCGAAACTGCCGGCGTAAACGGCGCGGCGGTGGTGTGGTTTCATGGTTGGTTCTGCATACGACAAATTAAAAACGGGCGAAGCCTACCCCGCTTGCTGCGGCAGTGCAAGTTTATTTTGGTAGGTTGTGCAGGTTGAGGCTGTTACTCGGTATCTTCAGCCATTGCGTTTTCAGGTAGCCTCCAGCCAGAAAAGGCTACCTGAAAACACCATGCAGCGATAATTTGGCTATATAATGCCGCTTCTTTATCAAGGCTACCTGAAAACATGAATTGGGTTGCGAAATTTGAGGATTGGTGTAGTCGGCGCTATGTGTATTGGCCGCTGGTAATGCTGCTGGCAGCCGCCACGCCGCTGGCGTTTGCGCCGTATTACCATTTTTGGCTGATGCCGCTGCTGTTAGGTGCCCTGATTCGGCTCACCGAGCTACGGCCGCAAAACAGCGTGTTTGGCGCCTACTGTTTCGGGTTGGTGGGCTACGCTGCACAGTTCTATTGGATACACACCGCGCTGCACGACATATCCGGCCTGCCCAATCTGTATGCCTTACCGCTCACCATTCTGTTGCCCGCTTATCTTGCTCTTTATCCTGCCGCCTGCTTTTGGTTGCTGGAAAAAGCGCGCCTACCCCGTGGTTGGCGTATTGGTCTTTTGCTGCCCGTGTTGTGGGCGCTGGCCGAATTTGCCCGCGAGCGGGCGATTACCGGCTTCGGTTGGGGTGCGTTGGGTTACAGCCAGGTGGCCGACTTTTCCCCACTAGCCGGTTATGCCCCCGTGGGCGGGGTGCACTTGCTTACCCTGCTGTGCGCCTTTTGCGGCGCGTGGCTGGTGCTGGTGCTGCACAACCAAGGTTGGAAGCGGCGGGTATTGCCGCTCGTGTTGCTCGTCGGCGTTATCGCCGGCGGCTGGCAGCTGCGCCAAGTGCGTTTCACCGAGCCCGATGGCAGCAGCGCCACCGTGGCGTTGGTGCAAGGCAATATCGCGCAAACTTTGAAATGGGATGCCGACTATCTGAACGAAACCATGCAAAGCTACTATGAACAAGTAGCCAACAGCCATGCCGACATCACCATCCTGCCCGAAACCTCCATTCCCGTGATGCGGCAGGACTTGCAGGAATACAATCCCGGCATCCTCGACCAATTTGCCTACGAAGCCCAGCGCAACGGCAGCGCGCTCGCCATGGGTATTGCCCAATACAATCAGCAGCGTACAGGCTACCTAAATGCCGTGATTAACTTGAGCAATTACCATCCCGACCGCCCAGACGACATCCCGTTCTACGCCAAAAACCACCTCGTGCCCTTTGGCGAATACAAACCCCTGCCCGCTATTACCGAGCCGCTGTACCGCATGATGAACATGCCCTTGGCTGGTTTTGACCGTGGCGGCAGCGCCCAAGCACCGCTGCTTTTGGCCAACCAGCGCGTGACGTTTAACGTGTGCTACGAAGACGGCTTTGGCGACGAACTAATTGCTTCTGCCAAACAAGCCAGCCTCCTGGCCAACGTGAGCAATTTGGGCTGGTTTGTCCGCTCCAACGCCATCCACCAGCATTTGCAAATATCGCAAACCCGTGCCCTTGAGCTCGGCCGCTATATGGTACGTGCCACCAACACCGGCGCCACCGCCATCATCAACCCGCAAGGCCAAGTGGTGAAACTCGCCCCGCCCGACACCCGCACCGTGCTCGAAGGCAATATTGAAGGTTATCGCGGCGAAACCCCGTATATGAAAATGGGCGGCTCGCTGCCATTGGTGTGCGGTTTGTTGTGTTTGGCCGTATTGCTGATTCTGGCCGGCTATCTGCCGCGTTGCAAACCTGCTTCCGATGCAATAGAGGAAAGGCTACCTGAAAAAAGCAGCGAGCCAAGTGCCGAGCCGAAAGATGAGGGCAAATAAATACGGTTGCCCGAAGTTGTTGCTGGTTATTGCAATATAGAAAATAAATTAGAATTTAAAAAATACAAAATTTAACCTATCGTAAACCAAAATCACACAATATAGGTGTTTAATCACCCCTGTAACTAAAGAGACAGAAGAGATAAATGCCGCCGAAGGCGGTGTAAAATACCAAAAGGAATCAGAGAACAATGAATAACGCATTTGCATTGCCCATCCCCAGCGGCCACGGCAGCTTGGAGCAATACATTCACACGGTAAACAGCATCCCGCTGCTCACGGCAGAGGAAGAACACAGCTTGGCTGTACGCCAGCTGCAAGGCGACCTGGAAGCCGCCAAGAAACTGATTTTGTCGCATCTGCGCGTAGTGGTATCCATCGCACGCGGCTACGATGGCTACGGCCTCAACCAAGCCGACCTGATTCAAGAAGGCAACATCGGCTTGATGAAAGCCGTAAAACGTTATGAACCCAATCGCGGCGCCCGCCTGTTTTCCTTTGCCGTACATTGGATTAAGGCTGAAATCCACGAATTTATCCTGCGCAACTGGCGCATGGTGCGCGTGGCCACCACCAAGCCGCAGCGCAAACTTTTCTTCAACCTGCGCAGCATGCGTAAAAGCATGAACGCCCTCTCGCCCGAAGAAGCGCAAACCATCGCCGACGATTTGGGTGTGAAAATGGACGAAGTGCTGGAAATGGAACAGCGCATGACTGGCAAAGATATTGCTTTGCTGCCGGACAACAGCGATAGCGATGAAGACAGCTACGCTCCCATCGACTGGTTGGCCGATACCCGCAGCGAGCCCACCCAGCAAATTGCCCAAAAAGCCCGCTACGCCATGCAGACCGAAGGCCTGCAAAACGCGCTTGCCCAGCTGGATGACCGTAGCCGGCGTATCGTGGAAAGCCGCTGGCTGCAAGACGACGGCGGCCTCACCCTGCACGAACTGGCTGCCGAATACGGCGTTTCCGCTGAGCGTATCCGCCAGATTGAAGCCAAAGCCATTCAAAAATTGCGTGGCTTTATGAGTGAAGAGTAAGCTGCTTGTACAGATGAATGAAGGCTGCCCGAAAGGGCAGCTTTTTTATTGGATAGTGTTTGGGCTTTGCATGGATTATGGTTGAGTCCGCATTGTATATTTGGCCAGCCCTGCCTTGTTACGCTTCAACGTCGTTGCCGCTTGGCTTTCAGGTAGCCGGTGTATGGTATGTCGCTTGCTTGCAGATGGGGATGGAGGCTACCTGAAAAATTAGAGGTGCTGATTTGTGGGCTGTGCAGTGATCGTGTGAATTTCATTTTAAGGAGGCATAATGAAGAGGGTAGTTTGTATGGTGGCGTTATTGGTAGTAAATGGTTTTGCTTGGGCGGATGGATGGATAAGTGGGGAGGTTTCCACAGCAAGCGGAAACTCGGGCGTGGTTATGTTGCAGCAACAGGCTGAGCGAAGCGATATGAATGCCCAATTTACTTTGGGTGTGGCTTATGAGCATGGGTTGGGTGTGGAGCGGAATGCTGCGTTGGCGCGGAAATGGTATGAGGCAGCATCATCTCAGGGGCATATAGTTGCGCCATATCATTTGGGGGTAATGTATTACCAGCCTGAATCTGGCAGGCCGGATTATGTTCGGGCTAGGCAGTGGTTTGAAAAGGCTGCCATGCGCTGGATGCCGCCAGCTATGATGTTTCTGGCAGGTATGTACCGGCATGGGTTGGGGGGAGAACGGGATGATCGGCGTTTGGTAGAGCTGGATGAACAGGCGGCACTACGAGGTTATCCGGTGTCACAAAATAGTTTAGGTTTGATGTATTTGGAGGGAGTGGGGAAGCCTCAAAATTATGCACTGGCCAAACAATGGTTTGAGCGGGCGGAGGCACAGGGTGAAAGTGCAGGGGCGTTTAATCTCGGCAGAATGTACCTCGAAGGATTGGGTGTGATGTCGGATATCCATACAGCCATGCGCTGGTTCGAGCAATCGGCGGCACAGGGGAACCAAGATGCACAAGTGATGTTAGGCAAGATTTATTATCGGGGAATGGAGGGTGTGTTACCTAATCGTGCGGTGGCTATTGGATGGTTTGAAAAAGCTATGGCCCAAGGAGATGATGAAGCAAGGCGGATTTTGCAAGATATTCGTGGTGGTGGGGAGTGAAAGATGTAGCCGAGGCAAGCTGTTAGAGTTAGAGCAACTATTTCTTTCTGCTATCTTGGCTTGCCTTGCCGTGTTACTTGCTGATGAAATGTCAAAGGCTACCTGAAAAATATTTTCAGGTAGCCTTCCGTATCTAAGCAGACAAACTATTCGTCTTCATCATCCTCGTCTTCTTCATCCCCCAAATCCACTTCTTCCAGCGGAATCAGGTGAGTGCGATAACGCAGCTTGTGGTAGAGGTAGAAACCGAAGAATACGGGCAGGCCCATATAGGTCACCACAATTCGTTCCCAGTCCACGTCGCCATGCATTACCAGCTGTGTATCCTGCCCCAGAATCACCAACACGCACAACACCAGCGCAACCAGCGGGCCGAAGGGGAACCATTTGGCACGGTAATCCAAGTCTTTCAAATCGAAGCCCTGGGCGATATAGGCACGGCGGAAGCGGTAGTGGCTGATGGCGATACCCAGCCAAGAGATGAAGCCGGTTAAGCTTGAAGCGGCCAGAATATATTCATAAGCGTGGTCGTTGAAAATCTCGATTAAAAACAGCAACAGCACCACCACTGCCGTGGCCAGCACCGAACGTACCGGTACGCCGAAGCGGTTTACCTTGCGGAAGCTCTTATAAGCCATGCCGCTTTTGCCCATGGCATACAACATGCGCACCGAAGCATACATACCCGAATTGCCGGCGGAGAGAATGGAAGTGAGGATGACCGCATTCATCACTGCCGCCGCCATAGCCAAACCGGCGCGCTCAAACACCAACGTAAACGGCGATTTGGCAATCTCAGACACGTTTTCCGCCCCCAGCAATTCCGGGCTGGTATAGGGAATCAGCAGGCCGATCACAAAAATCGACAAAATATAGAAAATCAGAATGCGCCAAAACACCTGTTTCACGGCTTTCGGGATACTCTCTTTCGGGTTTTCCGATTCGCCGGCGGTAATGCCGATGAGTTCTGTGCCTTGGAAAGAGAAGCCGGCAATCAGGAATACGCCCAGCATGGTTAAGAAGCTACCTGAAAAACCGTTGCCTAAAAATGGCGCGTCGCCCACGGTAAAATTAGCCAGACCCACATAGTCGCCGCCGAGAATACCGAAAATCGTCAGCATGCCCACGCCGAGGAAGGCGACTACCGTAACCACTTTAACCAGCGAAAACCAATATTCCGATTCGCCGAAAGCTTCTACCGATAATAAATTTAGCAGCACAATCAGCCCGAAAAACAGCAGGCTCCAGCCCCAGGGCGGCATAAAGCGCATCGGTTCCCAATACGTGATTACCAAGGCGGCAATAGAAATGTCTACTGCTACGGTGATGACCCAGCTAAACCAATAATTCCAGCCCAAGGCATAACCCAGCGAGGGATCGACAAACTTGGCGGCATAAGTGGAGAACGAGCCGGACACCGGCAGATGGGTGGCCATTTCGCCCAAGGAAGTCATCAGGAAATACACCATCAGGCCGATGGCGGCATAGGCCACCAATGCGCCGCCCGGGCCCGCCATATGAATGGCGCTGCCGCTGGCCATAAACAGGCCGGTGCCGATGCTGCCGCCGATGGCGATCATCGAGAGATGGCGGGTTTTCAGGTTGCGGCGGATTTTGTTTTTGTTGGCCTGCGTGGCAGCAGGGTTGGCCGCGGTTGAAGGGTTTGGGTTCGGTGTACTCATGCTCTATTTCTCCTAACCAGGCTGCCTAATGGCAACCAAACCGAAACGGAAACTTTGGCAAAGGGGCTGACGTAGATTAGCCCTAAATTCCACACCACTCCCGCAGGATTTTAAGCTGCCGGGACGGTGTGCCAAAGTTAAATCGAAACTCACATTCTTTCAAGAACAGCGGGAAAGATTTGCGGTCGATTCCGTTGTATTTCCGTAAGACGCGTTTTGCCTGATTCCAAAAGTTCTCAATGCCGTTAATGTGGTTCTGACGGTCTGCAAATTCCTTGGAATAGTTGATGCGGTAATGGATAAAACCGCTCACGTCCAACTTGTCGTAACTGCTCAGACTATCGGTATAAACAATACTGTCCGGCATGATTTTCTGTTTGATAACAGGCATCAAAGTATCGGACTTGGCATTATCCACCACAACGGTATAGACCCGTCCGTTGCGTTTCAGAATGCCAAAGACAACCACTTTTCCTGCCGCACCGCGACCACGTCTGCCTTTACGCCGTCCGCCGAAATAGCTTTCGTCCAATTCGACAGAGCCATCGAAAACCTCATCGGCAGCCAAGGCCAAATGATGGCTGATGACCATACGGATTTTGCGGTAGAACAGGGCTGCCGAATTGGGATGGATACCCAAAATATCGGCGGCAGAACGGGCGGTAACTTCCAGCACAAAAAAAACGGAGCAGTTCTTTCTGTACTTTTTTCCTTAATTTGCAGTGCGTTATCTTCATGTTTCGAGGGTAACATATCTGCTAATATAGTACAGCCCCTTGGCAAAACTGCAAATTAGCAAAGATTCCCTCCTTAACTTTGGGGGCATTATAGGAGCAATTACCACCCGCTAAAACTGCTTAAACCCGAAGTTAAATCAAATAAACGGCATATGCTGCCATTTTTAATAGAAACATTACTCGAAACAAGGGCTTCTGATTCGCCTGAGAGCGGCATGATACCTAGCTTTGCGCGAGATTTTGAGCTACCGAACCCAGTTATCGCAACGTGTCATAAACACCACATCCGCATACTTGAGGCTACCTGAAAACCGTCTATTTGCGATATTGAGTTTTCAGGTAGCCTTTGGCCCTAGCGATTGCGCCAATCCACGCCGCAGGCGGCGGCCATTTCGATGGCGGCTTCGGGGGCGTGGCTGCCGGCAGGGTAGGGCTGGGGTTCGGGTTGGCGTGCCACCCAGTCGTCGAGCACGGGCTGGAGCCAGCGCCAGGCTGCTTCGAGTTCGTCGCTGCGCATGAAGAGGGCGAGCTTGCCGTCTATCGCGTCGAGCAGCAGGCGCTCGTAAGCGTCGGCACGGCGTTCGGGGAATATTTTGAGTAAGTCCAAATCCAGCGCGGCTTCGTGTACGCACAGGCTGGTGCCGGGGGCTTTCATTTGCAGGAACAGCTTCACGGATTCTTGCGGCTGCAGGCGCACGCTGATGCGGTTGGGCGAGCCGCCGCAGCCGAATACGGGGTGGGCCTCCGGCCAGAAGTGAAGCACGATTTCGGCCAGCCGCCCGGCCATGCGCTTGCCGCTGCGCAGCAGGAAGGGCACGCCGCGCCAGCGCGGGTTGTCGATTTCGGCACGCAGGGCGATAAAGGTTTCGGTAAGGCTTTGCGGGGAGACATTGGCTTCTTCGCGGTAGCCGCATACGTTTTCGCCCCGGATTTGGCCGGCGGTATATTGGCCGCGCACCACGTCGGCGCGCACGCTGTAGGCGTTGAAGGGCTTGAGTGCGCGTAAGACGTTGAGCTTGGCATTGCGCACGTCGCTGTCGCCGAGTGAGAGCGGCGGCTCCATCGCGGTGAAACACAAAAGCTGCAACAGGTGGTTTTGCAGCATATCGCGCAGGGCCCCGGTTTGGTCGTAGAACTCGCCGCGTTTTTCCACGCCGAGCTCTTCGGCAATGGTGATTTCCACGGCGCGGATTTGGGCGGCACACCACAATGGCTCGAACAGGCGGTTGGCAAAGCGCAGGGCGAGCAGGTTTTGCACGGGCTCTTTGCCGAGATAATGGTCGATACGGTAGATCTGCTCTTCGCGGAAGAAGGCGGCCACGGCGGTGTTGATGCTTTGTGCGGAGGCAAGGTCGTGGCCGAGCGGTTTTTCCAGCACGATGCGGGTTGCGGGGCGGTTCAGCCCGGCGGCAGCCAGATGGCGGCAGATGGGCATGAAATAGTGCGGCGCGGTGGAAAGGTAAATCACCAGGGCGCGGCTGTTTTGCCCGGCTTCGGCGCCGAGCAGCGCGGCGAGGTGGTGGAATTGTTCGGCGTTTTCGGCGTCTACGGGCAGATAGTTGATGCGTTGGCAGAAGGTATGCCACGTTTTGGCTTCGAGGTTGGGAATATGCGGCCGGGCGGATTCCTCCACTTTTTTCAGGTAGCCTTCGCGCCCTAAATCGCGGCGGCCAAGGCCGATGATGCGGCCGCCCGGGTGCAGCGTGCCGGCGGCATGGGCTTGATAGAGGGCGGGCAGCAGCTTACGCATCACGAGGTCGCCGGTGCCGCCGAAGAAGACGATATCGAAAGGGGTAGGCATGGTTGGATAGGCCGTTAAGAAAAAACAGGCGCATTATAGCCCCGCCGTCAGGCTACCTGAAAATTTAGCATCGGCTCAGGTACAATACGGCGTTTTCATTTGATACGGGCACACCACCATGTTCAACCACAGCGAACAAACCCTGCGCGACGTTTGCGCCCAAGCCCTCGAGCTGGCCAAAGCCGGCGGCGCCACTGCAGCCGAAGCCGACGTGAGCGAATCCATCGGCCAATCCGTGCAGGTGCGGCTGCAGGAAATCGAGCACATCGAATACCAGCAAGACAAATCGCTCGACCTCACCGTGTATGTAGGCCGTCGTAAAGGCCGCGCCAGCACCGCCGATTTTTCCCCCGCCGCCATTGCCGACACCGTGCGCGCCGCGCTCGACATCGCCCGCTACACCGCCGAAGACCCCTGCGCCGGCCTGGCCGAAGCCGCCCTGATGGCCACCGAATTTCCCGATTTGCAAAGCTACTACGAATGGCCGCTGAGCACCGCCGAAGCCGCCGAGCTCGCCCGCCGCAGCGAAGCCGCCGCCCGCGCCGCCGATTCCCGCATCAGCAATTCCGAAGGCGCCTACATCCAAACCGGCCACTACCAATACGTATACGGCAACAGCCATGGCTTTATGCAACACCAGCGCAGCAGCCGCCACAGCCTGTCTTGCAGCGTGGTGGCCGGCAGCGGCAGCGGCATGCAGCGCGATTATTGGTACGACCTCGCCCGCAGCAGCGCCGATTTGGATACGCCCGAACACATCGGCCAAACCGCCGCCCGCCGCGCCGTGCAGCGCCTCGGCGCCCAAAGCCTGCCCACCGGTAGCTACCCCGTGCTGTTCGATGCCACCGTTTCAGGCAGCCTTATCGGCCACCTCGCCGGCGCACTCAGCGGCGGCGCGCTCTATCGCCAAACCAGCTTCCTGCAAGACAGCATTGGCCGCCAAATCCTTCCCGCCGCCCTCAGCCTGCGCGAAGAGCCGCACCTGCCCAAAGCCTTGGCCAGCACCGCCTTCGATGCCGAAGGCGTCGCCACCCGCCCCCGCTTCGTGATTGAAAATGGCATCATCCAAGGCTACTTCCTCAGCAGCTACAGCGCCCGCAAGCTCGGCCTGCCCACCACCGCCAACGCCGGCGGTGCCCACAACCTCATCCTCAGCCACACCCACCCAAGCCAAGCCGAGCTCCTGCGTGAAATGGGCAGCGGCCTGCTCGTTACCGAACTCATGGGCCAAGGCGTCAACACCCTCACCGGCGACTACTCGCGCGGCGCCGCCGGCTTTTGGGTGGAAAACGGCCAAATCGCCTACCCCGTGCAGGAAATCACCATCGCCAGCCGCCTGCAAGACATGCTGCCCAACATCGCCGGCGCCGCCAACGACGCCCTCAAACGCAGCGCCCACAAAACCGGCTCCCTGCTGCTCGAACAGATGACCGTGGCCGGGCATTGAGCGGGCGTGTGCCGGATGTGGTAAAAAAGGCTACCTGAAAACGTGGGCTGCAACGAATTGAACCTGCCGCATTACCGTTTTCAGGTAGCCTTTTACTTTATTCAAAACAAAATTTTGTAACTACTGAAATCCAAAGGAGAACCATGTCTCAAGAAAAAATCCTCCATTTGCTGCGCTGGTTTGCCAACGAGCTGGAGCAGCAACGTGTGCAAAGCTTGCGCGCCGAACTACAAGATGCCAACCGCTTTAATCCGCTGCGTTTTCTGAAAACAGATGAAACAGGCGTATCTGATATTCTCGCTTTTCTGCTGAACCCTGAGGAAACACACGGCCAGCGCGATTTATTTCTCAATAGCTTTCTCAAGGCCATCGGGCGTAGCGATTTCCTGGCCTACGATAAGGTGGAAGTTGTTTGTGAAAAAATGCTTCAGGACAGTATGCGCCGCCACGATATTTGGCTTTCAGGTAGCCTAAAAGGAAAAAGGAAATGGGTAGTTTCTATTGAAAACAAACTACGAGGTGCAGGCGACCAAAACGAACAAATAGCCGACTATTGGCAAGATCTCCAATGCTATGCTTCCGCGGAAAACTGCCATATTGTTTATTTGCCTGTCTGGGGAGATAACCCAAGTCAAGAGTCTGTTAGCGAGGAAGAATGGCAAGACTTATTAAACAATCGCCAAGCCAGCGTACTGTCTGCCGGACAAATCATAGAATGGTTGGCAGATACACCGATAGTTGCTCCTGCCTTGAAAGAATTTACCGTTTATTTCCAACGTTTTTTGAAAGAAGAGATTATGGGGAAAATAGAACGATCTGATGAATTGATCAAACAAATTATCAAAGATAAGAATCTGCTTATTAGTGCATTAACACTCATGAATCAAAAAGAGGCAATTTATGATTACTTGACTGAAACACTAGTCCAGCAGTTACAAGAAAAATGTATAGAAGCCTACCCTGAATTAGCTAATAACGGATGGAAAATAGGCAGGTCAAATTCTATTTATGCTAGGTATGCAATGATTGGTTTTTTTCATGAAACAGATGCTATCAGTATTACGCTGGAAAGTCAGGAGCCAGTGTTTAAAAAGATCTACTATGGTATTCGGTGTTATAAAGATGGAGTAACTGAAGCTACATATCAATCTTTAGGCAATTACTTAACTGAAATTGCCCAACTAGAGGGCACTAAGCGTAACAAATGGTGGTTGGCTTGGAAATACTATCGCGAGCCCCATTTGGAAAATTGGACACCTAAAACATGGCAAGATGTGAGTACAGGTAAACTTGCTGAAGCAATTTTCCAATCGTGGCAGCCGTTTTTAAACAGCATCAATAGCTATTTTGAACAAGGCTTGCCATTCGAGTTGAAATAAACAGTAGGTAGTGTATGCCAGTATAGTCATGAGAAGGCTACTTGAAAGTTTCAGGTAGCCTTATTCCATGCTGTTTGGAAAAGAGCCTATCGTAGATTAGGCATCGATACCTAGCCCACATTTCAGGTAGCCTGAATGAAATAATGTGTGCAAAAAAGCGACTGCGAGGCAGGGTTTGTTTGCTTTAGCGCAGGGTTTGTGCGGGAAGCCTGTTTCTGCCCTTGCTGGCAGTTATATGGGTGTAGTATACTGTTTACACTATAGTTTTTCGGCAGGATGTGCCTGAGGGGGAGCTGTGTTTTACCAAATTGTTGCGCTGCTTTTATGGAGCAGCGCTTTTATTGCGGCCAAATATACCTACACGATGATGGAGCCGGAGCTTATGTTGTTGTTTCGGCTGATGATTGCTTCTGTTCTGGCCTTGCCGCTGTGTTTGCGCTATTGGCGGCAGATTGATGCGCGGTATTGGCGGGGTTTGCTGTGGCTGTCGTTTTTGAATTATGTGATGGTAATGATGCCGGAATTTGTGGGGGCGAAATATACGTCGGCGGCCAGCGCCACTACGATTATCGGCTTGAGCCCGATTTTAACGGTGTTTATCGGCCACTTCTTTTTCCACGACCGGGCGCATTGGTTTGTGTGGCTGTGCGGTGTGGCGGCGTTTGCCGGGGTGGCGCTGCTGATTGCGGGCGGCAAGAGCAGCGGGGAAATCAGCCTTTGGGGCTGCACGTTGGTGATGTTGGGCAATACGGTGTTTTGTGCGGTATTGCGCCCTTCGCAGAAGATGATTGAAAAGGTGGGGGTGCAGGCGTTTACTTCGATAACGATGGCGGTAGCGCCGCTGCTGTGCCTGCCGGCAAGTTTGACGCTGGCCGACAGCCTGCATATCGATTGGAATTGGCGCGGCACGCTGGGGCTGGTGTATTTGGGGGTGTGTTGCAGCTGGCTGGCCTACAATTTATGGAATATCGGGATGAAAACGGTGTCGGCGAATTTTTCGGGCATTTTATCGGCGCTGGGGCCGATTTTTGGGGCGTGGCTGGCGGTGTTGATTTTGGGTGAGCAGATTTCGGTACTGTCGTGGCTGGGGATTGTGTTGGTGGTGGCGGCTACTTTGGCGGCGGTGTTTGTGCCGAAATGGTTGAGGCGTAGGGAAGTGGCGCAAGGGGTTCGTTATGTGGAATAAATAGATAAAGGGAAAGGCTACCTGAAAACGTGTGCGGCAACGAAGTTTAAACGCAGCACAGCAAGCTCCAAGGTTTCAGGTAGCCTCATCCGCAAAACAGGCCGCCCCATTTTTGGAGCGGCCTGTTTGTTTACAGCCTAAGGTTTAGTGATGGCAACCGCAGGCTTTCATGTCGATAACCATACGGCCTTGGATTTTGCCGTCGCGCATTTCTTGGAAAATGGTGTTGGCTTCGTCCAGCTGGCGCAGCTGCACCACGGGTACCACGATGCCTTCGGCGCCGAATTGGAAGGCTTCTTCCAAGTCTTTGCGTGTGCCCACCAGAGAGCCCACCACTTCGATGCCGTCCAGCACCAGGCGCGGAATCGACAAATCCATGGTTTCTGGCGGCAGGCCAACGGCTACCACGCGGCCGCAAGCGCGCACGCAATCCACGGCGGAATTGAATGCAGCACGAGACACGGCGGTTACCACGGCGGAGTGTGCGCCGCCGGTTTTCTCTTGAATGAACTTGGCAGCGTCTTGTTTGGCCGGGTTCACAATCAAATCAGCGCCGGACTCTTTGGCCAGAGCCAGTTTGTCGTCGTTGATGTCTACGGCGATCACGTGTGCGCCGAACACTTTCTTGGCGTATTGCACGGCCAGGTTGCCCAAGCCGCCGGCGCCGTAGATGGCAATCCACTGACCGGGCGCAGCGCCGGCCACTTTGATGGCTTTATAGGTGGTTACGCCGGCGCAGGTGATGCTGCTGGCCTGAGCGGGATCGAGGCCTTCCGGCACTTTCACCGCATAATCGGCTTTCACCACGCAGTGGGTGGCCATGCCGCCGTCGGCGGTGTAGCCGGCGTTCAGCACGCTGCGGCAGAAGGTTTCGCGGCCGGTGATGCAGTATTCGCAGTGGCCGCAGCTGGCAAACAGCCAGGCAATGCTCACGCGGTCGCCTACTTTCAGGGTGGTTACATCAGGGGCAATCTGCTTCACGATGCCGATGCCTTCGTGGCCGAGCACGCGGCCGGGTTTTTTACCGTAGTCGCCGGCAGCCACGTGCAAGTCGGTGTGGCACACGCCGCAGTATTCCACTTCCACCAGCGCTTCGCCCGCACCCACGGCAGGGATGTCGCGCTCAACGATTTCTACGTTACCATCGCATTGGGGGGTAACAACTGCTGCTTTCATTTTCATGGCTATGATCCTTGTGCTGATTAGTTGATTAGGGGGACTACTCAATCGTGAGTATGCACTTTTCCCAAGCCGGCAGTCAAGGCTTAAAAGCAAAATAACTTATTGATTTAAATCATGTTATATTATAACTCTCACTTGGATTGGCCTGCCTGCTGTTTCATTTGCTAGAATGCCCATTCCTCAACCACTTTGCCGCGATGCCCGCCATGTCTGTTTACACCAGCGTTTCCGATCAAGAAATCCGCCAGTTTTTAGAAGACTACGACTTAGGCAGCTTCGTGTCGCTGCAAGGCATTGCCCAAGGCGTAACCAACAGCAACTACTTCCTCGACACCGACCGCGGCCGCTATGTGCTCACCATCTTCGAGGTACTCACCCGCGAAGAGCTGCCATTTTTCATGGACCTGAGCCAGCACCTCAGCCGCAACGGCGTGGCCTGCCCCGCGCCCATTCCCCGCCGCGACGGGCGCTTCGAGAGCACGCTCGCTGGCAAACCCGCCTGCCTTGCTACTTTCCTTAATGGCCGCGACACCGCCGTGCCCGATACCGCCCAATGCTTCCACACTGGCGCCATGCTCGCCAAGATGCACATCGCCGGGCAGGGTTTCGGTCAAAGCATGCCCAACCCGCGCCATGCCGCCTGGTGGGAAGCTGAAAGCCGTCGCCTGCTGCCCTGCCTGAGCAGCGAAGATGCCGCGCTGCTGCAAGACGAAATCGCCTTTCTCGCCGCCCACCCCGACAGCCACCTGCCTCACGGCATCATCCATGCCGACCTGTTTAAAGACAACGTGTTGCTCGACGGCATTCAGGTAGCCGGCTTCATCGATTTCTACTACGCCTGCAACGGCAGCTTCATGTACGACCTCGCCATCGCCGTAAACGACTGGGCGCGCCTGGCCGACAACCGTATCGACCCGCAGTTGCAGCAAGCCTTTATGCGCGGCTATCAAAGCGTGCGCCCCCTCACCCCTGCCGAACAGGCCTACCTGCCCATCGCCCACCGCGCCGGCTGTATCCGTTTCTGGGTGTCCCGCCTGCTCGACTACCATTTCCCGCAGGGCGGCGAAATGACCTTCGTGAAAGACCCCGACGTTTTCCGCGACCTGCTGCTCTATTTCCGCCAAAGCCCCGCCCCCGCCGCAACCGACCAAGCCCCGTTCAGCCTCGAAGGCAAAGTGTTCCAACCCGCCGAAGCAGGCCATGCAGGCAAAACGCCCGAACGTTGCCGCTTCCGCCAAGACGACGACACCGTGTGGGCGGAATACCAAGGCGGCGGCATCCGCAAAGGTTTCCTGCTCGGCCGCTACACCGAGCACAGCAGCATCGCCTACACCCGCCAACACCTCACCCTCGCCGGAGCCGCCCACAGCAGCAGCGGCCGCCTGCGCATCGAAACCCTGCCCGACAGCCGCCTGCGCCTGCATTTGTTCGGCGAAGACGGCGAAGCGGTGTGGGAGGAGTGTGCGCCGTAAGTCGGGAGGGATAGGGAAAGATACCGTAATCAAAAGTCAAGAACTTTTTAAAAACGCAAGCAACAGTAAGGCAGCGATAGCCATAGGCTGCCGCTTTTTTGCAACACTTCAAACTGCTGTTTTACGCTGGTTTGTGCCGATTCTCGTCAAACGGCTGGCCTGTTTTAATCACGGCATAGGCGTATTTGACGATTTTGCACATCATCAGGATATAAACCTGTTTAGGGTGCTTACCTTGTTTTATCTTTTGCTCAAACCAAGGCCGCCACAGTTTGGATCTTAGGCAAGCTGCCCGAGCCGGATAGTAAAGTGCTTTTCTTACTTTCTTATCGCCCATCTTGGATATTTTGGCTTGTCTAACGCTTGTGCCTGAATCTTTGATTACGGGCGATAGTCCTAAATAGCTGATTAGCTTCTTTGAGTTCTCAAATTTATCTATATCAACCAGTACAGACAAAAGCCATGCGGCTGTAGATTTTCCTACGCCGCTGATTGTTTGCAATAGCTTTTGGTTATGGCTTAATTCTTTATCGGAATCTATCAAATTTTGAATGGCTTTCTTACAACTTTCTATCTCGTTTTTTATTGCTTCTAATATTCTTTCTATTCCTGATTTTATTACTGTATCTGATACTTCTTGTCTATTGCTTTCTATATTCAGTAAAACGTTTAATTGCTCAATCCGCCTATTTAACACCTTTAAAGTATTACGCTTTTCTGATATGGGTTTCCATAACGGCGGATTTTCTTTTTCGCAATAATCGGCAATTAGTTTCGCATCTTGTTTGTCGGTTTTTGTTCGTCTTAATCTGTATTCTGCGTACAGCTTGATAGAAAGCGGATTGATTACGCTAATCTTGATTCCTGATTCATGCAATGCGCTGGCCAGCGGCAAGTAATAAACGCCGGTGTATTCGCAGCAAGCATGAATTTCCTTACCTTGTTGTTGATGGCTTTTTATGCGTTCTATCAATTTTTCTATTCCTGCCTGATTGTTCATAACGCGCATAAAATCTTCTTGACCGCTGAAATATGCGTCTATGGTTTGCTTAGAAATATCCAAACCAAGGGCGATTTTTTGCATGTTGCAATCCTTATATTGTGTCTGTGGACAAAGATACCGTATTGATTTTTGACATAAGTAAAGCCACATCCGCCAATCTTTCCCATTGTCTAAATGACAAGGCTAAATGTAGGCGTGATGCGGCTTTATGCTTTAAGCAAGTTTTGAGCCAATTAGAATATATATTCTATGCTGTTTACTTCTGCCGGAATATGCTGCCGAGCTTGGCCACCGAATTAAAGGAAACGAGAAAGGCTACTGCACCCAGTATCCAGTTTAGAGCCACCCCTAGGCCGCCTATATACATGATCTGGACAGCAGAGAGCGGAGCAGCGGACAGCTGGCTAGTCAGGGCATCAATCAATTGGGTTTGGAGCAGGTTTAGTCCGGTGTAGGAAATGGCGGAAATGCCAAGCGCCATGATGATTTTGCCTGCTAGGGTAGTCAGAACGGCGGTAAACATACCGGCTAGGGTTTTACCCATCTTTGCTTCCTTTCGTTTCTTAAGGCAGCCTAACGGCGATTAAGGGCGCTAAATACCATCAAAAATGCGGCAGTCATAGCCATCATGATGACAAATGGGCGTGCTTTGCGGGCGGTGTCGCACATGGGTTCGTAGCTCAGGCTTTGCTGCGTTCCCGCTATACTGAAAGAGGTGGGAGCGGGACAGGCTGCATCTGTGTTGAAGATATGGAGCGGGGAAAGGGCAATATTGATGTTTTGCTGTGGTAATACGATATCTTGATAGTCCATATTCCCCATTGGAGCACACATCATGCTATTGGGATTTTGCGCGCAAATATCGGGCTTTTCTGCGGTACTGTCGGACTTGGCCGGGCGGGTATCCGCCGCCGCAGCCGGCTTCATCTTCGCCGCTTCTTCGAACTGCCGAATTTCGGAGTAATCCGGTACGCGTTTTTTATGCTTCTTAGCCATTTACGCCACCATTTCGAATCCGGGAACAACTTGCTCGAACTCGATTTCTGATACGTTGCGGAAAAAGGGAATTTGTAATTGGATGGCGTCAATGACGAATCTAACGTAGGTGTCGAGCAACCAGCGCACGAAATCGACTGAAAGATTATCTAATTCAATGATGTCTTCGAAAAGAATGAAACTGCGATCTGATTCGATGTTCAGTTTGATGGCGAGTTCACAGAAGAGATCGCCTGGCTGCTGGCCTAGATAGGCGGTGATATTTGGATAAGTAGGTAATTGATAAGACATAAGAAAAGCTCCTTTGAGTTAGCTTGATCAAAGAGAGCTAGTCCAGCCTTATGATGTGAATAATGCCTGTCTGGCAAAGATACCGTCAGGACTAGCCCCCGACGGCGCGAAATATATAAGGCTACCTGAAAACGTAGCGCAGCGAAGTTTCTGCGTAGCTAAAGTTTCAGGTAGCCTTTGGTTGAATAAGCGCGCAGGTTGGGTTGGGAAATCCAACGTTCCACACTTTTAAATTTGTTGGGTTATGCCTGCGGCTGACACAACCTACTCTTGCTCAATAATCAGCACAAGGTCGGAAAAATACAATGAGGGATAAATTAAGGGGCTGTCCTAGATAACCAGGAATATTCAAAATTGATTAAAATATTCCTATGAGAAAAAGTCGCCTCAGCCAGCCCGTTCAAAACAAACTGATCGAATTGTTCGTTGCAGGAGCAACCGCCCGTACTGCCGCCGAATTGGCCGGAGTCAATAAAAACACCGCTGCCTACTACTTTCACCGTTTACGCTTGCTTATCTTTAATCGTTGCGAACACTTGGAAATGTTTGATGGCGAAGTAGAAGCAGATGAAAGCTATTTTGGCGGCTGCCGCAAAGGCAAACGCGGTCGCGGAGCAGCCGGAAAAGTGGTGGTATTCGGACTGTTGAAGCGTAACGGTAAGGTTTACACCGTTACCGTGGCCAATACTCAGTCGGCTACCCTGCTGCCGATTATCCGGGAGAAGGTAAGGCCGGACAGTGTGGTCTATACTGATTGCCACAGTGCCTACAATGTATTGGATGTTAGCGAGTTTAACCACTTGCGCATCAATCACCGCACCTGTTTTGCAGACAGGCAAAACCACATTAACGGGATTGAGAACTTCTGGAGTCAGGCCAAACGCCATTTGCGTAAATTCAACGGCATTCCGAAAAAGCATTTCGAACTGTATTTGAAAGAGTGCGAATGGCGATTTAACAACAATGAAATGAAATCTCAAATTGCCATGTTAAAACAAATGGTAAAAGATAGTCTAACCTAGTTATCTAGGACAGCCCCTAAATTAATTATATTTTTTATGTCCGTTATATCGCTATTTGCAAGTATATTTGTCATCTTTATAATTGATACTGTTGCAATTATTGCTACACACGCTTATCAAGGTAGGCTTGGTTCCGATACAACAGCATATATTCTAAGCTTCTTTGATAATCCTACCTTTTTAAATATATACTAATCGCCATCCCTTTGGGATCTATCTTTTTGGCGCTTATCTATCGGAATTAGCAAGAACTGATATGAGTTGCCCATTATCCCAAGCTGTGTATGCATACCGTACAAACTCTATACTCCCCACAACATGAAAGGCTACCTGAAAATTTCAGGTAGCCTTTTTTGATTGCCGCCAGTATCACACCGCCACTTGCGCTTTGATGTGCGGGTGCGGGTCGTAGTTTTGCAGTTCGAAGTCTTCAAAGCGGAAGTCGAACAGGTTTTGCACTTCGGGGTTGAGCTGCATTTGCGGCAGGGCTCGCGGCTCGCGGGTGAGCTGGAGGCGGGCTTGCTCGAAGTGGTTGCTGTAGAGGTGGGCGTCGCCGAAGGTGTGGATGAATTCGCCGGGTGCGAGGCCGCACACTTGCGCCATCATCATGGTGAGCAGGGCGTAGCTGGCGATGTTGAAGGGCACGCCGAGGAAGACGTCGGCGCTGCGCTGGTAGAGCTGGCAGGAGAGGCGGCCTTCGGCCACGTAAAATTGAAACAGGGCGTGGCACGGGGGCAGCGCCATTTCGTCGACAAGGGCGGGGTTCCAGGCGGATACGATGAGGCGGCGGCTGTCGGGATTGCGTTTGATTTGCTCGACAACGTTGGCGATTTGGTCGATATGCCGGCCGTCGGGGGCTGGCCAGGAGCGCCATTGGTAGCCGTATACGGGGCCGAGGTCGCCGTTTTCGTCGGCCCATTCGTCCCAGATGGATACGTTATTTTCTTTCAGGTAGCGGATGTTGGTGTCGCCTTTGAGAAACCAAAGCAGCTCGTGGATGATGGAGCGCAGGTGGAGCTTTTTGGTGGTGAGCAGGGGGAAGCCTTGGGCGAGGTCGAAACGCATTTGGTGGCCGAACACGGAACGGGTGCCGGTGCCGGTGCGGTCGGATTTGTCGGTGCCGTGGCTGAGGATGTGCTGCATGAGGTGGAGATAGGGTTGCATGGTGTGATTGGTTTGGGCGTCGAAATGGGGTGTATTGTACACGTTTGAGGGTGTGGGGAGGAAAGGGAAAGGCTACCTGAAAACGTAGTGCAGCGAAGTTTCTGCGCAGTTAAAGTTTCAGGTAGAGACCTTTGCAAAATTCCCCAAAATCCCCTAAATTTCCACCCAAGACATTTAGGGGATTTCTCATGAGCACCTTCTTCCAGCAAACCGCACAAGCCATGATTGCCAAACACATCGACCGCTTCCCACTATTGAAGTTGGATCAAGTGATTGATTGGCAACCGATCGAACAGTACCTGAATCGTCAAAGAACCCGTTACCTTCGAGACCACCGCGGCCGTCCCGCCTATTCCCTGTTATCCATGTTCAAAGCCGTCCTGCTCGGACAATGGCACAGCCTCTCCGATCCCGAACTCGAACACAGCCTCATCACCCGCATCGATTTCAACCTATTTTGCCGTTTTGACGAGTTGAGCATCCCCGATTACAGCACCTTATGCCGCTACCGCAACTGGCTGGCGCAAGACGACACCCTGTCCGAATTGCTGGAACTGATTAACCGCCAACTGACCGAAAAAAACCTAAAAGTAGAGAAAGCATCCGCCGCCGTCATTGACGCCACCATTATTCAGACCGCCGGCAGCAAACAGCGTCAGGCCATAGAAGTCGATGAAGAAGGACAAGTCAGCGGCCAAACCACACCGAGTAAAGATAAAGATGCCCGTTGGACAAAGAAAAACGGCCTCTACAAACTCGGTTACAAACAACATACCCGCACCGATGAGGAAGGCTATATCGAGAAACTGCACATCACCCCCGCCAATACCCATGAGTGCAACCACCTGTTGCCTTTGCTGGAAGGAATAGCCAAAGACACAACCGTCTATGCCGATAAAGGCTACGACAGTGCGGAAAACCGGCAACATCTGGAAGAGCGTCGACTGCAGGATGGCATTATGCGCAAAGCCCACCGCAACCGCCCGCTGACGGAAGCGCAAACCAAACGCAACCGATATTTGTCGAAGACCCGTTATGTGGTCGAACAAAGCTTCGGTACGCTGCACCGTAAATTCCGCTACGCGCGGGCAGCCTATTTCGGACTGATTAAAGTGAGTGCGCAAAGCCATCTGAAGGCGATGTGTTTGAACCTGTTGAAAGCGGCTAACAGGCTAAGTGTGCCTGTTGCCGCCTAAAAGGCGGCCCGGATGCCTGATTATCGGGTATCCGGGGAGGATTAAGGGGGTATTTGGGTAAAACAGGAGGTATTGGGGGAGGGAAACAGCCGAAAACCTGTGTTTGGGTTCTGGCTGTCGGGGGAAGGGCTTTTTTGCAAAGGTCTCAGGTAGCCTTTTTATGGGAATGATCAGAATGCTGGTGCGTTGGCTTGCTGCCCTGCTCTATTCGCATTTCAAGCCGCTACAACGTGCACGGAGGCTATTCCAAGTCGAAGCAGCCGACGGTTTCGACGTGGGCGGTTTGGGGGAACATGTTGACGATGCCGGCATTGCGGAAGCGGTAGCCTTTGCTCACGAGTACGGCGGCATCGCGGGCGAAGGTGGCGGGGTTGCAGGAAACGTATACGATGCGGCGGGGTAGATAGGGGGCGTGCAGGGCTTGGACGAGGGCGTAGGCGCCGCTGCGGGGCGGGTCGAGCAGGATTTTGTCGAAATAGCCCCAGCCGGCGACGGTGTGTTCGGTGGTTTGGAAGAGGTCGGCGCTGTGGAACTGGGCGCGTTCGGCGAGGTGGTTGAGGCGGGCGTTTTGGCTGGCGCGCTCGGTGAGTTCGGGTGAGCCTTCGATACCGATAACTTGTGCGCCGGCGGCGGCTATGGGGAGGCTGAAGTTGCCGAGGCCGCAGAAAAGGTCGGCGATGCGTTCGCCGGGTTGGGGCTGCAACAGCTGTATGGCGCGGGCAACGAGCAGGATGTTGGCGGTGGGATTGACTTGGGTGAAATCGCCGGGGCGGTAGGGGAGGGTGAGGGCGTATTCGGGCAGGCTGTAGCTGAGTTGGGGGCTGTCGGGCAGGAGGGGTTGGGCGGGCCGGTGTGGGGTTTGCAGCCAGATGTGCCAGTTGGCGGGCAGGCTTTGGGCGTGTTGGATGAGGTGGGCGCGGGCGGCTTTTGGGAGGTGTTCGGTGTGTAGGGTGAGGCTGTTGGCGGCGGGGCTGTGGTGCAGTTCGATGGTACGGACGGGGGTATGCAGGCGGTTGAGCTGCTGGAGCAGGGCGCGGGTGTTGCTCAGTTGGTTGGCAAGCTGGGGGGCGAGGATGGGGCATTGTCGGATGTCGACAATGCGGTGGCTGCTGCGGCTTTGGAAACCGAGGGTGGTGCGGCCTTGGCTGTGGTGGGCGCTGAGGCGGGCGCGGTAGCGGTAGCCCCAGGCTTGGCCGTAGATGGGGGGCAGGAGGTATTGGGGGCGGACTTTGCCGAGGCGTTGGAGTTGGTCTTCGAGGATGCGTTGTTTGTAGGCTACCTGAACGTTGCTGTGGACGTGTTGGAGGGTGCAGCCGCCGCATTGGCTGTAGTGGGGGCAGGCGGGGGCGATGCGGTAGGGGGAGGGGGTGAGGATGCGGGTGGCTTGGGCTTCGTCGTGGTGTTTCTTGCTGCGGGTGATTTGGTAGGCAACGGTTTCTTGGGGCAGGGCGCCGGTGATGAAGGTGGTTTTGCCGTGGATGCGGGCTACGCCGCGGCCTTCGTGGTCGATGCTGTGGATGGTGGCGGTGTTCATGGTGTGGGGTGGGGATAGATTGAGGCTACCTGAAAGCGGGATTGGGGTTTCAGGTAGCCTCTGTCGACTATTCGTGGTCGCCCATCTGGGGCGGAGCTTCTTCCTGGCTGGGGATGCGGTAGCTTTCGTCTGCCCAGGTGCCCAGGTCGATCATTTTGCAGCGTTGGCTGCAGAAGGGGCGGTAGGGGCTGTTTTCGTTCCAGAGTACGGGCTTCTGGCAGGTGGGGCAGGATACGGTGGGCTGGGTCATGGTTTGTCGGCGATGGGGTCGAAGCTGCACATTTTGAGCTGGAAGGGGATGTCGGTGTCGATCTGCTTTCCGCGCGGGCTGTCTTGGGTGGCTTGGGTGAAGCGGATGTGGGTGAAGTATTTGTTGGCGGAAATCTCGGGCAGGGTGTGATGGGATTGGGCTACATCTACGGTGAGCATGTGGATGTTGTTGCCAAGCTTGGTGTTTTGATAGTTGCCTTGGCGGGCGAGGCATTCGAGGCGGATGCTGTTGCGGCGCAGAATGCGCAGCAGCAGGGAAATGGCGTCGCCGGTGGGGGTGAGGGAGCGAATCCAGCAGCCGAGGTCGGCCACGCGCTGCTCGAAGGGCAGTTGCAGCCAGTAGTGATAGGAGGGAAGGTCGAAGGGGCTGGTGCCGCCGGACACGAGCATGCGCTGCTTTACGCCCATGAGCCATTCGTTTTCACGCAGGTGTTGGCCGAATTTTTGCTGGACTTCTTGCAGGTTTTGAGTGGCCTGGTAGAGGTCGTCCTGTTCGGGAGTGGAGTCGTATTGCTCGCGTTCGGCTTGGGAAATTTGCTGACGTTGGCGTTCGAGCTCTTGCAGGATGTCGAGCTTGAGTTCGGCGCGGGAGGCGCAATCCATGATTTCAAACAGGGTGCCGAGGGCGGCGTGGTGTGCCCAAGGCTCTGGGTGGCTGACGGTGGCGTTGAAGCGGGAAAAGAGATGCTCGAGGCGCAGGAAGTTGCGGATGCGTTCGGACAGGGGATGTTCGAAGGTGATGATGGCGGACATGGTTCAACTACCGAATAATTGTTGGTAAATAAGGTGTTGCCGCTCCACTGCGGCAGCAAGCTCGGGCAGGCCGGCTTCGTTGCTGATGATATCGTCGGCAATGCTGCGGCGCTGTTGGCGGCTGGCCTGGGCGGCGAGAATGCCGTTAATCATATCACGGGTAAGGCCGCTGCGTTCAATGGTACGGCGGATTTGCGTTTCTTCACTGCAATCGATAACGAGAATGCGCTGGAGAATGCTTTGAAAAACAGGTTGCTCGGCAAGCAGGGGAATTTCGATGATGCCGTAGGCGGTTTGGGGGTATTGCTGCTGTTGTACCCGGATTTCGGCGAGAATCAGCGGATGGAGGATATTTTCGAGCTTGGCTTTGGCTTCGGAGGATTGGAAAACGAGTTGGCGCAGAGCATCGCGCTTGAGGCTACCTGAAAAATCGAATACGGCCTCACCGAAGGCAGCATGGATGGCGGGGAGGGCAGCTCCGCCGTTTGCGGTAAGGGTGCGGGAGACGGCATCGGCATCAATCAGCGGCACGCCGTGTTGGGCAAACAGGCGGGCAGCGGTGGATTTGCCGCTGCCGATGCCGCCGGTGAGGCCGACCCAGGCGGTCATATCAGATGAATCCGGATTTGTGCAGCCACCATTGGATGCCTTGCAGGATATAGCTGTTGGCAGCGAAAACCAGCCAGCCGGCAATGGCGAGCGCGGGGCCGAAGGCGATAGGTTGGCCTTTAGCGGCACGCATTACTAGGGCGGCAACTAGGCCAACCAAGGCGGCCACGAAAACAATAACGGGCAGGGTGCTGACGCCAAGCCAGGCGCCCAGTGCGGCGAGTAGTTTGAAGTCGCCATAACCCATGCCCTCCTTGCCGGTGATGAGTTTGAACAGGTGGAACAGCAGCCAAAGGCTCAAATAGCCGACCACGGCGCCGAGCAGGGCTGAAGGCAGGCTGACGAAGCCGACTTGCCAGTTAAACAGCAGGCCGAGCCAAATCAGGGGCAGGGTGAGCTGGTCGGGCAAGAGCTGGGTGTCGGCGTCGATAAAGGTGAGGGCAACCAGTACGGCGGTGAATACGAGGCCGCCAAGGGTGAGCCAAGTGTAGCCGTATCGCCAAGCGACGATGCCAAATAGGATGCCGGTGAGCAGCTCGACGGCGGGGTAACGCCAGCCGATGGGGGTGCGACAGCTATGGCAGCGGCCGCGCAGCAGCAAGTAGCTGATGATGGGGATGTTCTGCCACGGTTTTACCGGGCTGCCGCATTTGGGGCAGCGTGAGGGCGGGGTGCTGATATTGAACGGTTTTTGGTCTTCTTCGTCCAGCGGCAGTTCGAGATGCTGTTTGGCAGCAATGCGCCATTGTTTCTCGAGCATGACCGGCAGGCGGTAGATAACCACGTTAAGAAAGCTGCCCACCAGCAGGCCGAGCAGGACGGCGAAGGGGATGTAGATTTCGGGATCAAGATTGGTCATAGGCGTGGTGTAGGTATGTTTTCAGGTAGCCTGTGGCAGGCTACCTGAAAGGTTATTCATGGAGATCCAGTAATTTAGCCGATAGCATTACCTAAGTTGAACAGCGGCAGATACATGGCAACCAAGATGACACCAATGATACTGCCTAATACTACCATAATGATTGGTTCCATTAGAGATGATAGAGTAGCTACAGCAGTATCTACTTCTTCTTCATAAAATTCTGCCGCCTTATTCAGCATGTCATCCAAAGAGCCTGATTCCTCACCGATAGAGGCCATCTGCAAGACCATGTTGGGGAATAGGTCAGTAGAGCTCATTGCAGTGGTTAAAGAAGTACCTTGGTTGACTTGGTTTCGAATGCTTCTGGTGGCTTCTTCATAAATGATATTGCCTGATGCGCCACCTACGGAGTCTAGCGCTTCCACCAGTGGCACACCAGCGGTAAATAGGGTGGCAGTGGTGCGAGCCCAGCGGGCAATCGTACCTTTTTCTACGATATTACCAAAGATAGGCAATTTCAACAGCATAGCATCTACTCGTTTTTGCAGTGCAGGTGAACGTTTATGCCATTGGATAAAGCCAGCAACAGCAGCTACCATTGCAATAATAACCATCCATCCCCATGCCACCATAAAGTCAGAGATACCCATCATAAATTGAGTAAGTGCAGGCATTTCTGCATTCATGCCGTCATACACTTTTTTAAACTCAGGTAGCACAAACATCATCATGATGATGACCAAAACAATGGCTACTACTACCACGGCAATCGGATAGGTTAATGCACTTTTAATTTTCTTCTTAATAGCAAGGGTTTTCTCTTTATATACAGCCAGTTTGTCGAGTAAACTTTCCAGTACACCACCTGCCTCACCAGCATCCACCAGGTTACAATAGAAATCATCAAAATATTTTGGGTGTTTGCGGAAGGCATTGGCCATAGAAGTACCCTGCTCGATGTCGTTACGCACTTCCATCAAGAGCTTGGTCATGGAGGCATTAGAGTGGCCTTTTGCTACAATATCAAATGCCTGCATTACCGGCAGACCGGCTTTCATCATGGTGGCTAGCTGGCGGGTAAATACAGTAATGTCGCCCTGGGTAATTCTCTTTTCGCGAACTTTCTTTTTCTTGTGCAGGCTAATAACCTTGACACGACGACGGGCGAGTTTGGCACGGGCGTCCTGTTCGTCTTTGGCGACTACTTCGCCACGGACGATTTGCTCAGACTCCATGTGCCGGCCTTCAAATTCGTAGCTGACTCCTGCCACTTTTTTATTGGATTGGGTTCTTTTGTTTATAGCCATGATAATTCCCTTTTAAATGAAACGAGCTTTCTTAGTCGTTGGTGCTGGCAAGGATTTCTTCTAAGGTAGTAATGCCTTGCATTGCTTTCAAAATACCAGCTCGGCGTAAGTCTACCAGCCCGTCGGCATAGGCCTGTTCGGCAATATCCACCTCGGTGCCGTTATTGATAATGATTTTTTGTATGGCATCGGTAACCGGCATGATTTCATATACACCGGCTCGGCCTTTGAAACCTTTGCCTTTGCAACGGTCGCAACCCACCTGACGGTATAGCTGCCAGTCGTCCTTGGCCAAGTCTTCCTCGGTGAAGCCAACTTTCAGTAAAGCCTCGGCTGGCGGACGCTCGATCGGTTGTTTGCAGGTACACAGTCGACGCACCAAACGCTGAGCCATAATCAGATTAACCGAGCTGGCAATATTGAACGGTGCTACCCCCATGTTCAGCATACGGGATAGTGTGGCTGGAGCGTTATTGGTGTGCAGGGTAGAGAATACCATGTGACCGGTTTGCGCAGCTTTAATGGCGATATCGGCAGTTTCCAAGTCGCGAATTTCACCCACCATGATGATGTCCGGGTCTTGGCGCAGGAATGCTTTCAGTGCCGCAGCAAATGTCATGCCCTGTTTGTCGTTTACGTTTACCTGATTGATACCGGGCAAGTTAATCTCGGCCGGGTCTTCGGCGGTGGAGATGTTTACGCTATCGGTATTCAAAATGTTTAGGCAGGTGTACAGCGACACAGTTTTACCCGAACCGGTCGGACCAGTTACCAGCACCATGCCGTACGGGCGGTGGATGGCTTCCAGCAGCAATTCTTTTTGGAAAGGTTCGAAACCAAGCTGGTTGATATTCAGCGTGGCGGCATCCGAGTTCAAAATACGCATTACAATTTTTTCGCCGAATAGCGTGGGCAGCGTATTCACACGGAAGTCGATGGGCTTTTGGTTTTTGTTGAACTGAATCTGGATTCGGCCGTCTTGTGGGACGCGTTTTTCGGAAATATCCATTTTGGACATTACTTTGATACGTGAGGCAATCTGTCCGCGGATATTTAGCGGAGGCTGTACCACTTCGCGCAGCTGGCCATCGGTACGGAAGCGGATACGCGCCATTTCTTCGTAGAATTCGAAGTGGATATCGGATGCGCCGGTGTTAAGGGCATCAGACAGCACCTTGTGGATGAATTTAGCAATCGGGCCGTCTTCTTCTTCGTCATCCACTTTGAGCGAAGCTGGTGTGGCCAGGGTGGTTGAGTCAGCAGAAATTTCATCCAAAATGGCGGTGGATGTTTGGCTGGCGAACTCCAACAGGCGGTCTAGCTGTTCATCATTGACTAGGATCAGGTCAACAATCAAGCCGCTAGGGAAAACAAGCTTTTGGTATGTTTGCAACAAAGTGGGGTCGGAGACACCCAAAAACAGTTTTTGCCCACGCTTGAACAAAGGTACGCAGCGGTACTCCGTCATCTGGCTGTCGTTGAGTACATCTTGCACCATCATGCTGCGGGAGTAGAGGGACAAATCCAAAATCGGATAGTGGAACAGCTTGGCTAGAAGCAGTGCCAAATCTGCCTGCTTGATAATGCCAGCCTCAGCTAGCATGGGAATGATATTTTTGTTTTGATTAACTTTTTCGCGGTATTTTTCAACCTGATCCTGCTCAATCAGTTTGTTTTGAAACAGGATGCGTAATAGTCCGACGCTCATATATTTGCCTGAGTAAAGTAGAACGGATTTTAAAATTCTGGGCGGATATTTGCTTTTAGGATGTCGCCCGCAAAGCCCGCATTTAGTAAGAATGCTTTTACACTATTATAGTTAAGATGTGATTATAAGTTAAATCATGGTAAGAATGCATTGTTTATGGAAAAAGTGGTTATTTCCTGTGGCGAGCTGGATATGTTGGTGTGAGTGAGAAAATAGATTAAGAGTTTTGGCTGTGTGGTGTGTATTTAGCCTGCTTCCCAATGGTCGATGTGTAGTTGCAATTCATATTGGTTGCGCCATTGGTTGGCAATGGGGCGGTATACCGTGTGGATTTTGGCTGGAAGTTCTTCGGCGCAGCGGAAAAACATGGCTTCCACAGTGTGTCCGCCACAATTTAGGCCGGCTTTTTTATGGCCGTTGCCTACTACCCGCTGCCACAATACTTCAAATTGGTTGTAGAAACACGGGGGTTGAAAGCCTTGTCCCCATACTTGGTTGGATAGTGTTTCGGCAGTATGCAGAGAGATTTCTTCAGGGCTCAGGCTACCGTCAGTGAGGAAGGTGCGGGTGAGTGCGTCTTGATCCAGCAGTTCGGTTAGTACACTTTCGAAAGCTTGTTGGAAGCGGGGGAAATCCTGTTCACGAATGCTGAGGCCGGCAGCCATGGCGTGGCCGCCAAATTTTAGAATTAATTCGGGATGGCGTTTGGCCACCAAGTCGATGGCATCGCGCAGATGTAATGAGGGAATGGAACGGCCGGAGCCGCGCAGTTCGCTATTGCCTGTGGGGGCAAACACGATGGTGGGCCTATGGAAACGGTCTTTGAGCCGGCCGGCCACGATACCAACCACGCCCTGGTGCCAATCGGGATGAAAGGCGGTAATGCTCAGGCCGTTGCCAACGATAATTTGATCGGCCAGGGCAAGGGCTTCCTGCAGCATGGTTTGCTCGATTTCCTGCCGTGCACGGTTCAGTTCATTTAGCTGTTCGGCCAGTTCGGCGGCGGTGTCCGGATCTTCGGCCAGTAGGCAGGCAATACCAATTTCCATGTTTTCCAAACGGCCGGCAGCATTGATGCGCGGGCCGATGGCAAAGCCCAAATCAAACGGCTTGGCTTGTCGCATATCGCGCTGGGCTACCTGAAAAAGCGCCTGAATGCCAGGACGGGTTTTGCCAATTTGCATTCGTTTGAGCCCTTGGCTAACCAAGATTCGATTGTTGTAATCCAATGTCACCACATCGGCCACGGTGCCCAAGGCCACCAAATCTAAAAGCTCAGCCAAATTGGGTTCAGGTAGCCTTTGTGGGTTGAACCATTGTTGGGTGCGCAGTAGGGCTCGTAGGGCGGTTAATACATAGAAGATTACGCCTACGCCGGCCAGATTCTTGCTGGCAAACGCGCATCCCGGTTGATTGGGATTAACGATGATACATTCAGGTAGCGTGTCGCCCGGTAAGTGATGGTCGGTGATGATTACGTCCATACCCAATGCTTGGGCGCGTGCCACACCGGCAGTGCTGGAAATGCCGTTATCTACGGTTAACAGCAGCTGAGTGCCTCGTTCGGCAGCCAGGTCGGCCAGTTGCGGGGTGAGGCCGTAGCCGTGTTTGAAACGATCCGGTACTAAAAACTCCACCTGTGCGCCCATATGGCGCAACCCCCAAATGCCTACTGCGCAGGCTGTGGCGCCATCGGCATCGTAGTCGGCTACAATTAAAATTCGCTCTTGCTCCTGGATGGCGCGAGCCAACCGTTCGGCGGCAGCATCAATATTTTTCAGCGATTGATAGGGCAGCAAGCTGGCTAAATGGTTATGTAGTTCGGCGGGGGAACGGACATTGCGGGCTGCAAACAAACGTGCCAGCAAGGGCGGGGTGCCGGCGGCCAGCAGGGCTTGTTCGGCTTCGGGGTCGGCTTGGCGGGTACGGATAACGGCGTTCATAAAGCCATGGTGAATAATAAAATAAACTATTTATTATAGCGCAAACTGGCATGCTAAGAGATTTCTGACGGTTTGAGAGAGAAATTTATAAAAGTTTTTTCACTTTTATAACAGCGTGTTGATATTTTAACGTAAGTTTTTTGCAAGATAATGCTTGCAATGATGTGGAGAGTTTGGTTTAATGCGCATCTTCTAGTGCTGTGCACGAAGACATGGGTGATTAGCTCAGTTGGTAGAGCGTCTGCCTTACAAGCAGAATGTCGGCGGTTCGACTCCGTCATCACCCACCATTTTTTTGCGCGCGGTGGTAGCTCAGTTGGTTAGAGTACCGGCCTGTCACGCCGGTGGTCGCGGGTTCGAGTCCCGTCCACCGCGCCATTTATAATCAAAACCCCTCTGCTGAAAGGCAGAGGGGTTTTAGCATTTCTGATTGTAATATTCCGTATATTGTCGCCGTGAAAAACTGCTTGGTTTTATGGTATATTCGCTGTGGCCGATAACAGGTTGGATTACTTTTTATATAGTATTTTCAAATTAATATGATGCAAAGGCTGCCCGCTTGGTTGCGCTGCTATTGGAAGCAGCTATAGCCAGTTGGTTTTAATTTAGACATTTAACAAACTTCAGGAGTTGCATGATGGAATTTCGCATTGAAAAAGATACCATGGGAGAAGTAAAGGTGCCGGCCAACCGGTATTGGGGCGCACAAACCGAGCGCTCGCGTAACAACTTCAAAATCGGCCCGGCTGCTTCTATGCCGCATGAAATCATTGAAGCCTTTGCCTATTTGAAAAAAGCAGCCGCTTTTGCCAATGCCGACTTGGGCGTATTGCCTGCTGAGAAGCGCGATCTGATTGCCGCCGCCTGCGACGAAATTTTGGCGCACAAGCTGGATGAAGAGTTTCCGCTGGTGATTTGGCAAACCGGTTCCGGCACGCAGTCCAACATGAATTTGAACGAAGTCATTTCCAACCGCGCCCACGTGTTGAACGGTGGCAAACTGGGCGAGAAAAGTGTTATCCACCCCAATGACGACGTAAACAAATCCCAGTCCTCCAACGACACCTATCCCACCGCCATGCACATTGCTGCTTACCAAAAAGTAGTGCAGCATACCCTGCCCGCCGTTAAGCGCCTGCAAAAAACCTTGGCTGCCAAAGCCGAGGCATTTGCCGACGTGGTGAAAATCGGCCGTACCCATCTGATGGATGCTACCCCGCTCACCCTCGGTCAAGAATTTTCTGCCTATGCCGCTCAGCTTGCCTACGGCATCCGTGCCTTGGAAAACACCCTGCCGCACTTGGCCGAACTTGCCTTAGGCGGCACTGCCGTGGGCACCGGCTTGAACACGCCCAAAGGCTACGATGTCCAGGTAGTCTCCTATATCGCCAAATTCACCGGTCTGCCTTTCGTTACCGCACCGAACAAATTCGAAGCATTGGCCACGCACGACGCGATTGTAGAAACCCACGGCGCATTGAAGCAGCTGGCTGTGTCGCTGTATAAAATCGCCAACGATATCCGCCTGTTGGCTTCAGGCCCGCGTTCCGGCATCGGCGAAATCCTGATTCCCGAGAATGAGCCCGGCTCCTCCATTATGCCCGGCAAAGTGAACCCCACCCAATGCGAAGCCCTCACCATGGTGTGTGCCCAAGTGTTGGGTAACGACACCGCCATTTCATTCTCCGGCACGCAGGGCCAGTTCCAGCTCAACGTGTTCAAACCTGTGATGGCTGCCAACTTCCTGCAATCTGCGCAGCTTTTGGCCGATGCTTGCATCTCGTTTGACGAACATTGTGCAGCCGGCATTGAGCCCAACCTGCCGCGCATCAAGCAGCAGCTCGACAATTCATTGATGCTGGTTACCGCGTTGAACACCAAAATCGGCTACGAAAACGCTGCCAAAATCGCCAAAGCCGCCCACAAAAACGGCACCACCCTGCGCGAAGAAGCCGTGAAATCCGGCCTCTTGACCGCCGAGCAGTTTGACGACTGGGTACGTCCTGCCGATATGGTAGGCAGTTTGAAATAAGTTTGGTTAGGCAGGAGGAAGCGCATATTGGAAGCAGTATGCGCTTTATTTTGTTTGTTGTTTGCACGGCAGGAAGGCTACCTGAAAGTTTGGCTGCGCAGAAACTTCGCTGCGTTGCGCTTTCAGGTAGCCTTTGCTTGTGATTACTGACGGTTCAGTTTGTTAACGGCTGCGGCCGTTGTTGTCGTACACCATTCTGGTGCCTTCAAAGATATGGATGCTGGCGGCGCAGGTGTCGGTTGAACATGCTTTCATCGGCAGGGTTACGCTGTAGCGGCCGCTGCGGGCGGGGCGGTAGCTGAACAGGGGCACGCTGTCACCCAATACGTCTTGTTTCACCACGCGGCCATTGAGGCGTACGGTGAGGTCGATGTCGGAGCAGTTGTCGTCGCAGTCGCCGTAGAAGGTGTAGGCTTTGCCGGCGGTGAGGTTAACTTGCTCGGTGTGGCTCTGGCCGGCGGCAAGGCGTTGCTGGCGCAGGAGGAGTACGCGGGCGGCCGGGTCGTGGCTTTCTACGATCTCCACATTGCTTCGTTGTGCGCGCAGCAGGGAGGGATCGGTGTCGGTACTGCTTTCAAACACTTGTACGGAGTAGGCGCAGGAGTCGTTGTCGCAGTCTTCCATGCTGATGTTGAGCTGATGGCGGCCGCCTTGCTCTGCTCTGAAGTTCAGCAGGGGTTCGCTGTCGCCATCGGTGTCGGAGGCGATGGTTTTGCCGTTGGCGCTGAGGGTGAGGTCGAAGTCTTCGCAGGCTTGGTCGCAGCGGCCGAATACGTTGTAGTATTTACCGGCAGTGAGCTCAATGTCCACGCTGCGGCTTTGGCTGTCGGCGAGCTGGCCGCTAATCAGGGGCAGTTCGCGGACGTTTTTATCGATACCTTGTTGCTCTTCTCGGATGATTTTTTGTAAGGCTGCCAAGGACGGGCCTGTGTTGTCGCTGTTGCCTACTTTGCCGCCGCTAAATACTTGCAGCATGGAGCGGCAGCGGCTGCGTGAGCAGTCTTTCATTTCAGTATTGAGTTCTACACGGCCATCGCGCTCGGCTTGCCAGGTGAAGCGGGAGCCGTCGCCGCGGTTTTTACGGAATAGGGTGGTGCGGCCTTGGGTAACGCTGAATTTGATGTTAGAGCAGTTTACGGAGCAGTCGGCAAACACGGTATATACCTGGCCGGCTTTCACATCCAGCGTGGTGGAGTTGCTTTGTCCTTCTTCTAGGCGAATGCTGCGCTGAAACAGCTGCTGTGCGGCAGGGTCTTCATTTTTGATGGTTTCGGTGTGGCTGGATGCTTGGCCGGTGAGATAACTGTCGGCAGCAAAAGCGGGTAGGGAGAGGGCGGCCAAAATTGGCAGCAGGGCGAGTTTTTTCATGGGTTGTTTCCTTTTGTTGGAGGAGAAAGAAATTTTGCTAAACGGCTGATAACGAAGGACTGCGCTTTCGCTACAAGGCGTGTTAACGCTGTAGCAGCGTGCTCATCCGTTATATGCAAAATTTTGCGGCATTATGCCTAATTGCGTTAAATTTTCCAACTAATTTGCTCGGGTATGTGTGTTTTGGCGAATACATCAAAGGCTACCTGAAAGTTTGGTTTCGCAGCAACGCTGCTTGGCATCGTTTTGCTGAGATAGAAGCTTCACTTTCAGGTAGCCTTTTTCTTGCCTGCAGCAAATCACGCGCACTTTGCGTTAAGTCAAACTGTGTGTTTGTGGCAGGAGCGGAAAAATTTGGTTTTCCCGAAGTGATGAGCTGATGCAATCCCTTGTCCGTACAAAAATCTTCCCGTGCGGTAAAGCCCGTTTCATTTAATAATCATTCGCAATTAACCCGATTTAACGGCAAAGCTGCTTGCGTTTTTCCCGGTAAAGCACGACAATCCACCACAACATATAGTGTTTGAGAATATTTCGCGCACTATATGTTGTATTTTTAAGGATAGGGCTATGGAAACGCTGAATTTTACCCGAGAGCAAATCGTTTGGCAGGAAGTGCCGGGCGAAGTGTCGCTGGCGTTTCTGTTTTCCGGCTGCCCGTTACGCTGCAAAGGTTGCCATAGCGCCGACAGCTGGAAGGGCGGTTTGGGCAGCGAACTGACTGCCGAATACTTGCAAAGCCGCTTGGAACGTTATCGCGGGCTGATTAGCTGCGTGCTGTTTATGGGCGGCGAGTGGCTACCTGAAAAACTGCTGCCGCTGCTGGCGCAAGTGCGAGAAGCTGGGCTGAACTCCTGCCTCTATACCGGCTTGGAGCAAGATGAACTGGAGCGCACTTCCATCGCCATCATCCCGCAGCTGACCTATCTCAAAACCGGCCGCTGGAAGATGGAGCTTGGCGGTCTCGACAGCCCGCACACCAACCAGCGCTTTATCGACCTGCGCAGCGGAGAAGTGCTGAACCATCTGTTTGTGAAAGACACGCTCGCCTCCCGCCCCAAAATCATCCCCTTGGTGCACGCCCCGCAACCGGTTGCCGAGGGTGCGCTTTTCCAACCTGCCTGAACGCAGGCTTCCCCCAATCGCAACATCCCACGCTAAACTTCACATCAAACTAGGAGAGTACACATGATTCGGCTGCATCCCGAACAGTTAAACGGCAAACTGCAATTCATGCACGACTACATCAGCGCGCAAAACGCGGCAGACGGCTCGAAAATGGACGCCAACGCCAACGTAACGCAGAAGAACATCGCCACGATGGAAGCCGAGCTGATGAAAGACTTTTTCGTGCAGATCAACCGTGCCCAGGTGTCGCGCAAAATTGCCGAAGTGTTCGACCAATCTGTGGCAAACGAATATCTGCGCCAAATTGAAGCACATGAAATCTATGTGCACGACGAAACCAGCCTGAAACCCTATTGCGTGTCGGCCACGCTGTATCCCTTCCTGCTTGACGGCTTAAGCAAACTCGGTGGCGAATCCAAGGCGCCGCAGCATCTGGCTTCGTTTTGCGGTTCGTTTATCAACCTGGTGTTTGCCATCAGCGCGCAGTTTGCCGGCGCGGTGGCGACGGTGGAGTTTCTGACCTATTTCGACTACTTTGCCCGCAAAGACTACGGCGACGATTATTTGGAAACCCACGGCAAAGAAATCGCCAACCATATGCAGCAGGTGGTGTACAGCATCAACCAGCCCGCCGCCGCGCGCGGCTATCAGAGCGTATTCTGGAATATTTCCGTTTACGATCAATACTATTTCGACGCGATGTTCGGCGATTTCGTCTTCCCCGATTTCAGCAAACCGGTGTGGGCGAGCGTGGCGAAGCTGCAAAACTTCTTCCTCAAATGGTTCAATCAGGAGCGCACCAAAGCCGTTTTGACCTTCCCCGTCGTTACCGCTGCGATGCTGACCGACGGCGGCAAATGCAAAGACACCGTGTTCGCCGACGAAATGGCGAAAGAGTTGGCGGAAGGCAATTCCTTCTTCGTCTATCTTTCCGATAACCCCGACTCCTTGGCTTCCTGCTGCCGTTTACGCAACGCCATTGAAGACCGCACCTTCAGCTACACACTTGGTGCGGGCGGCGTGGCGACCGGTTCCATCAACGTCATCACCATCAACATGAACCGGCTGGAACAAGACGGGCGCGACCTTGCCGCAGAAGTCGCCAAAATCCACAAATACCAATACGCTTACCGCAAACTGATGGAAGAATACCAAGCCGCCGGCATGCTGCCCGTTTACGATGCAGGCTTCATCACGCTGGATAAACAGTTCCTCACCATCGGCATCAACGGCATGGCAGAGGCCGCCGAATCGCAAGGTATCAAAGTCGGCTACAACGACGACTACATCAACTTCGTCCAAGGTCGTCTGAAAACCATATTCGAAGCCAACCAAGCCGCCAGCAAACACTACGGCGTGAAGTTCAACACCGAGTTCGTCCCCGCCGAAAACCTCGGCGTGAAAAACGCCAAATGGGACAAAGCCGACGGCTACAAAGTCAACCGCGAATGCTACAACTCCTATTTCTACGTCGTTGAAGACGAAGAAATCAACGCGCTCGACAAATTCCTGCTGCACGGCAAAGAACTGGTGGACTGGCTCGACGGCGGCTCTGCGCTGCACCTGAACCTTGACGAAGCACTACCCGAATCCGGCTACCGCTCGTTATTGGACATTGCCGCGCAAACCGGCTGCAACTACTTCTGCGTGAACGTGCGTATCACCATCTGCAACGAATGCGGCCACATCGACAAACGCACCCTGCACGCCTGTTCCGCCTGTGGCAGCCACGACATCGACTACGGTACCCGCGTCATCGGCTACCTGAAACGCGTATCCGCATTCAGTAGCGGACGGCGTAAAGAACACGCACTGCGGCACTACCACCGCGAGCAGCAACAGCAAAAATGGCGGCAAGTAGCCTAAGCCGTTTGCAATGAAGCCTGCCATTTTCAGGTAGCCTTTCCCCCATCTCCGGGCTACCTGAAAACTTCAAGCACACCGCCTTTGCGGTGTGCCTTTTTATGTGTTGGTCATCTGTCTTGCTAGTAGGGCAGGGTAGGCTCCGCAGTAATGACGCTGCAGGCTAACTGGCACCAAACAAGCTATGCTGTTGCCAATCAACTGGGCCGAATCTTAATATTGAGTAACCCCTTTCTTTTACCCTAATCAAAGGCTACCTGAAAATATTCTCCACCAAATTGACGATCTTTTGGCAGCAGGTCTATAGTCAAGCCAACTATCTCAATACAACCAACAGGAGCAAAATCGTGGAAAAGCTCACCCCAAAATCCTTCATGATGCACCTGCTCAACGGATCGGCCTTAGGCATTGTGGTTGCCCTCGTGCCGGGCGCGCTGTTGGGCGAATTGTTTAAGGCGCTCACGCCGTATTGCGAGCCGCTGGGCATGCTTACGCAAATGATCGGCGCCACCAACGCCATGGTCGGCATCGCCGTGGGCGTGGCCATCGGCTATATGTTTAAATTCACGCCGATTGAATCGATTTCGGTGGGGCTGGCTACCATGGCCGCCGGCGGAGCGGTGCGTTTTGCCGACGGCATCATCCAGCTCAAGGGTACGGGCGATATTTTCACCATGGTGTTCACTGCCGGTATTGCCGTCGGCCTGATTGTGCTGCTGCGCGGCAAGGTGCGCGGCTATGCGATTTTGGTGGTACCTGTGGTGAGCCTGTTTGTGGCGGGCGCGTTGGGGCGGCTGGCGTTTCCGTATTTCATCGCCTTTTCGCAGCTGCTGGGCTCGTGGATTGCCCACCTGCTCACGCTGGAGCAAACGCTGATGGCGGTGTTGATTGCCATCGCGTTTGCCTGCCTGATTGTGTCGCCGGTGTCATCCGTGGGTATTGCCACGGCGATTCATTTGGCTGGCGTGGGCTCGGGTGCAGCCAATTTGGGCATTTGCGCCTGTGCGTTTTCGCTGGCCGTGGCCGGGCGGCGGGTGAACCCGTTGGGCACTTGCGCGGCGCATTTTGTGGGTTCGCCCAAGCTTTCCATGCCCAATATCGTGGCTAAACCCAAGCTCTTGCTGCCGATTATGCTCAATGCTGCGCTGGCTGGGGTGCTGGCTTCGCTGTTTCAAATCCAAGGCACGGAATTTAGCGCGGGTTTCGGCATCAGCGGCCTCATCGGCCCGGTGAACCATTTGAAACTCGCCGGCTGGGGTGCGGGGCAGCTGGCGGTGTCGCTGCTGGTGTTTGTGATTGTGCCCGTGGCCGGGGCGTTTGCAGTGGACTGGCTGTTTGTGAATAAGCTTAAATGGATTGCGCCGGAAGATTACAAGATTGATGTGTCATGAAAAGAGGCTACCTGAAAAATGGGAAAGCAGTTTTAATTTCGTTGAAGCCAGTGCTTTAGCTTCGCAGAAACTCGTCTTCCTACGGAACCCTCGTTTTCAGGTAGCCTTGGTTTGTGTGCCGAAAGGCTGTCTGAACAAGCAAAATTACCTTGCCCTGCTATATAATCTGCTGCCATGAACACCATCGAATCCGCCCAAAACCCCACGCTCAAACATCTGGCCAAACTGCTGCGCAGTGCCCGTGCGCGCCGCGAGAGCGGGCAGGCTGTGCTGGAAGGGGTGCATTTGCTCTCCGCCTATTTGCAGGCTGGCGGGCAGGTGTTGCAAGTTTATGTGCCGGCAAGCAAAATGCAGCAGCCGGAAACCGCGCGGCTGCTCTCGCAGCTGTCACCCGAACGGGTGGTACAGACGGCGGGTGCGGCCTTGCAGAAAATCACCAGCCTCTCCGATGCCGAAGAAATCACCGCGCTGATTGCGCTGCCGCCTACTGAGCCGTTTGATGCTGAGGCCGATTGTGTGGTGTTGGAACGCATTCAAGACCCGGGCAATATCGGCACGATTCTGCGCAGCGCGGCAGCAGCGGGTGTGGGGCAGGTGGTGCTTTCCGCTGATTGTGCCGATGCGTGGTCGCCCAAGGTGTTACGCGCCGGCATGGGGGCACATTTCGCGCTGCGTTTATTTGTTGAGCCGGATTTGGCGGCGTGGCGGGAGCGATGCCATGTGCCGCTGCTGGCCACCGCGCTGCACCGCAATAGCGTGAGCCTGTACGATTGCGATTTGCGCGCGCCAGCCGCCTGGCTGTTTGGTAACGAAGGCGCGGGCGTGAGCGAAACTATGCTGGCTGCCGCCAGCCGCCTCGTGCATATTCCGATGGCGGTACAAACCGAATCGCTGAACGTGGCGATGGCGGCCACCGTTTGCTTGTTTGAGCAGATGCGGCAGCGGTTGTAGCGGAAGTTCGGTTTTCGGCTAAAAGGCTACCTGAAAACGAGGCTTCCAAAGAAAGCTGGGTTTTCAGGTAGCCTTTTGGTTGCATGGCGGCATCATCTTTAGTGCGATTTTGCCTATGCGGCTGTTTTTGGCAGCGGTTTTGTGCCATAATTCGCGCCTGCCTGTTTTAGCAGGCATTAGGAGTTGGCGTGGGTCTTCCCGGCTCGGCCAGCTTGTCCGGCCGCAAGGCTATATTTTTGGAGTTTTATTATGGCATTAACCGTAGAACAAAAAGCGCAAATCATCAAAGATTTCCAGCGCAAAGAAGGCGATACCGGCTCTTCTGAAGTGCAAATCGCTCTCTTGACTTTCCGCATCAACGATCTGGCTCCGCACTTCAAAGCCAACCCGAAAGATTTCCACAGCCGCCGCGGCCTGTTGAAAATGGTGAGCGCCCGCCGCCGCCTGTTGGCCTACCTGCGCAATACCGATGTGGATACCTACCGCGATGTGATTACCCGCTTGAATCTGCGTAAGTAATCTTTGCCCAATAAAAACCGTGCCGCTGGAGCTTTCCGGCGGCACGGTTTTTTTGTTTTAGCTGCATTACAGTTGCATTTTAGCTTGGCAGCAACTTAGCTTCCTTTGGAAGCCTGTAGTAAATCATCGCGTTGTTTACACCACAGGTTGAGAAAAATAAGCCTGCAAGACCTCAAACGGCGTATCGCCGCCCAGACTACCGTGCGGCTTCACCGTATTATAGAAATTAACAAATCGGCACAACTCCTTTTGCCGATGCTCCGGACTGTCAAACGACTGTTTCTCATGCCACATCTCCATCAGGGTACGGATAACCCGCTCCGCCTTACCGTTGGTCTGCGGACGGGCAGGACGGGTAAACTTTTGATTAATGCCGTTTTCCCAACAGGTAACGCCAAAGGCATGATTTGCCCCTCCTTTGTATTCGCTGCCGTTGTCCGAATATACACACTCGATCAGATACGGACAGGGTTCGATGACTTGTTCGGCCAGAAACTTGGCGGCGCTGTCTGCGGTTTTGTCCGGCAAAATGGCAGCGTATAGCTCCCTTGAGAAATCGTCGATGGCGACAAACAGGTAATCCCGCTTATCGGTAGCTTTCTGCCCTTTGAGCAGCGGCAGCCGTTTGGTGTCGAGATGCACCAGCTCTCCGGGGTAGGATTTATTGTAGCGTTTGGCCTGCTTTTTAAGTTTTTCCTGAATGCTGCGTTCTACCTTGGCCAGGCGTTTCATTCCGTACTTTGCCTGTTTGAAACGGTTGTTGGTACTGGTTTGGGGTTTGAGCAGCCTGCCCCTTGCGGCTTTAAGTGCGCGGTAGATGGTGACGCGGCTGACTTGGTAGCGGCGAGCTAGGGAGGTGACGCTTTCCTTCTCCTGCGTGTAGGCTAGCCAAATGGCTTGGCGGTGGTGCGGGGTGAGACGGGTGTTTTTGTGCATGTTCATGTTTCAGTATTCTCCTGGAAATACTGTAAACAACGCTACTGGTTTCTACACGTAAGGCTACCTGAAAATAGTATCGTTCAAGCCCTGCTTTTGGGCTGCTGCGTTGGTTCTCCTTCCTGCTCTTTTGGTATGAAAACCGCTCTGCAGCCATAGGGCAGGCTTTCAGGTAGCCTTTTCCAGCAGGCGGGCGATTTCGGCCACGATGGCATCAGCGGTATCGCGTTTGCCCATTTCCGGTAGCGCGGTTTCGGCTGAATCGCTGATGAGTGTTACTTGGTTGTTGCCGCTGCCCATGGCGCTGACGGCGTGGTTGGCCACGATCAGCGGCACGCCTTTGCGCAGCCGTTTGGCGCGGGCGTGCTCGAGCACGTTATGGCTTTCGGCGGCAAAACCCACGCAGAAGGGCGCGTTGGGCAGCCGAGCCACGGCGGCGAGGATGTCTGGGTTTTCGGCCAATTCGATAACGGGCGGCGTGCCGCTGCCGTCTTTTTTCAGCTTTTCGGCGCTGCGGTTGGCCACGTGGTAGTCAGCCACGGCGGCCACGCTGATGAATACGTCGCAGCTGCCTACTTCCCGCATTACAGCTTCGTGCATTTCACGTGCGCTGTGGGCATTGTGCATGGCCACCCCGGCGGGCAGGGCTACCTGAAGCTGCCCGGCCACCAGCACCACTTCCGCCCCGGCGGCACGGCAGGCCTGCGCCAGCGCCACACCCATGCGGCCGCTGGACAGATTGGTGATGCCGCGCACGGGATCGATGGCTTCAAAGGTGGCGCCGGCCGTGAGCAACACGCGTTTGCCGGCCAGCAGTTTGGGCGTCCACAAATCGGGCAGCAGTTCGGCCAATTCAGCGGCTTCGAGCATGCGGCCTTCGCCGGTTTCGCCACAGGCCTGGCTGCCGCTGGCGGGGCCGAACACGGTGATGCCGTCGGCCTGCAGTTGGGCGATGTTACGCAGGTTGGCCGGGTTGCACCACATTTCCACGTTCATGGCGGGGGCAACGGCCAGCGGGCAGGCGCGGGCGGCGGCCAGGGTGGAGAGTAGGTTGTCGGCCATGCCGTGGGCGATTTTAGCCAAGGTGTTGGCGCTGGCGGGAGCGATGAGGAATACATCGGCCTCACGGCTGAGGTGAATGTGTGCCATGCCGTCGGCGGAGTCGGTAGTATCGTCCGTCCACACAGTGTGCCCGCTCAGGGCTTGGAAGGTTTGCGGAGAAATGAAACCGGCAGCGGCGCGGCTCATGGCCACGCTCACGGTATGCCCCTGTTTTCTGAGCAGGCGCACGAGTTCGCAGGATTTATAGGCAGCAATGCCGCCGCTGATGCCGAGCAGGATGTGTTTGGTGGGCATGGTATATGGCGTGATGTGAAAAGATGGGCGCTATGGTAACACAGGGATGGGCAGGGTGTTTCAGGTAGCCTTTGGGTAGGGAAGGCTACCTGAAACCAGTTATTGCACACTGATAACAGAGAAACAGTATCTATTTAGAGCAATTATTTCAATGAGATGTGTTGTATTACTGTTTTGTATCTTTTATCCATCAATTGCTGTTGTTGGTGATAAGTTTTCGTTAGTTCTCTTGCTTGCATATGCTAGAATCCGCCGTTTTTATTTTGCGGAACGGTATGCGGGCATTTGAAACCATGTTCAAATGCGTCAGCGTATTTGCACCTAAGGAGTTAATTTAATGAATAAAATTTATAATATCGTGTACTCTGAAGAGCGCGGCACCTGGGTGGTGTGCTCAGAATTGGAGCGTGCTAGCCGGAAGAAGTCTTCCAGTAGCTCTGCCACCAAGCTGCTGGCTTCTGCCGCGGTAATTGGTCTTGGCGTATCTGCTTTGCCCGCAGCGGCTTCTACTTGTGGCAATGGCAGCACTGTAGCCAGCGGTGGCAGCTGTGATATGGGCACATTCAGCGCAACCGTTAATGACCGCAAGGTTGGTCAGGCTTTGGCTAATAATGGTGATACCGTTACTGTAACCACTTCAGATATTAACAAAATCACATCAGCAGGCAGCTCGTTCCGAGCCGGTAAGCTGCGTGATTTATTTACCGATCCAACGATTCTTCAGCAGTTGGGTGATTTGCAGCGTGTGAACCCCAACCAAAAAGGCGAAACCCGTACTGTTACCGACCCAATCAGCGGCAGCAATCAAACCGTTAACGTATACAATAATATTGGCTTTATATCTGCGTTGGACATCGATAGCATCGTGGCGACGGGGAATGATGTTTATGTGGATATGCGCATCGGCACCGCCACCGGCAGCGGCAGCAAAATCATTGCCTCTTTGGGCGATCCCAATGCAGCTATGGTGGATAATTCAGTTGCCACCAACCGTACGGCCACGCCAATGCCTGCAAAAGATACGCGCATGGTGCAGGCTGAAAACGGCGCTTCGGCGGAATGGACGTCTAAAAACCGCATCCGGTTTGAGCAAAATGTGGTTGCATCCGATAAATTATCTATTACCCAGACTTTGTTCCAGCCGAAAACCGTTACCTTTATGGATGGCAGCTCCCATCGGCTCGACACAGTACAAGATCTGATCAATTACAACAACAATGTTTTGAAACCGGCTATCGGCACGCCAGGTTTTGCCAAACCTGGCGAAACCCAACAGGCAGCGTATGACCGTTGGTTCAATGAGGCTGCCAAAACTCAAAATTATAAGTTTGAACAACCTAACCCCATTACGCCCACTCCAGATTCGTTGCTGCCGACCAAAGAAATTTGGGTTTTGGCTGCTACCGGCAGCGGCTCAACTGCTACATTGAAGAATGGTGGTCAAATCGACCATCGTACCGGGCAAAATACCGGTGGCGGTATGTTGGCTGAAGAAGGCGGTAAGGCCGTTATTGAAGAAGGCGCTAATTTGTCAGGCGTCTTCAGCAGCTTGGTTGTGCGTGGTGTGGGTAGTGTCGGTGAAAACCACGGTGTGATTTCTGGCGGCTATTACGCTTCTGATAATTTTGATACCAGTAAAGCCGGTCAGGCCAATAAAAACGATGTTTATGTTGAAGGGACAACAGTTAATGCTACTAATAATGGCGTTTTCAAAAACGACGGTATCATCAACGTTGCCGGCTTCACTTATCCCAACCTAAATTTCAATAACTACGGTATTCGGGTAAACAATAATGCCACAGCTGTAAACCAGGCCGGCGGTGTTATTAACGTTGCGGTGAATCACACGCCGAATAATCCTGTACATGGCGTACGTGTGGAAGATAATGGTACGTTTACGGGCGAAGCCGGCAGCGAAATTTTCATCGGTCGTACCGCACAATATAGCAAGAACGCGCCCACTACCTTAATCGGCAACACCTCCGATCAGGTTGGTATCTTGGTGAGAGGCAACAATGCTACCGTAAATCACGATGGCACTATTACCATCGGTAAGGAAACCCAAGGTGCAACCGCTGTTAGGGCAAGTAATGGCAATGCCTCGACTACGGTTAATTTGGGTGCGAACAGTGTCATTAATGTACTGGGCAATGCTACGGTAGCAGGCGGTCAGCCGAAGCAGAATATCGGTGTTCAAGCACAAAATTCCGGGGCTGCACAAATCACTAATGCCGGCACAATTAATGTGAGCGGCACCAATGCTGTGGGTGAGAATATTGTGGCCGAAGCTGGTCATACGGCCAAGATTACCAATACTGCCAGCAGCAAAATTATCGTGGAAGAAACCAGCGCCAACACTGCTACCCGTAACTACGGCATCTATGCTGAAGGACGAGGCACAGGTAAGGCTGATGTGGTGGTGGATGGTACGCTGACGCTGAAAGGCGATAACGTAATCGGTGCCCATGCGCGCGGCAACTCAGTGATGGAAGTGAATTCGAACATGACAACCGTGTTCGATGACGCCAACAACGCAAAAAACCAAATCGCTTACTATATTCACGGTGGTTCAGCCACCGCCAATGTAGCGGCTTTGGCTAATAATACCGATATTACTACTGAAAACTCCACTCTATTCCGTGCGGAAGCAGGCGGTACCATTAATGCGGCAAGTTTGAACGTAACCGCTTCCGGTAAAGATGCAGTCATCTTGGCCAGCAACGGCAAAGATGCCAATGCCAACAAAGCATCCACCATCACAGTAAATAATGGTACGTTCAACCTCACTGGAAACGGCGCAACTGTTGCGCTGGTGTCCGGCGGTGCGACTGGCAATCTGAAGGGCACGGCAACCGTTGCTGACAGCGCCACTGGTGCCACCATCGGTAAGGCAGATGGCAAAAGCTATGGTTTGGAGAATCAACTGATTGCAGGTAGCGCCAGTGATAACACCACCAAACTGGTTTCTGAGCTGAACACCACTACCAACGCAGCTGGCGTAACCGGATACACCGCACAAAACAGCGGTACAGTAGACTATTCAGGTAACCTTGATCTGAAGGGTGCCAACAGCGTTGCCGTACAAACGCTGAATAACGGTACAGCCAACCTGAACAACGCAACGGTGAAAGCCAATGGTGATGCTTTGCGAGCCAATGCTGGCAACAACACCATCAACGTTAATGGCGGTACGGTAACCGGTACCACCAACATATTCAATTCAGTTGCTGGTACCAACTCTCTCGTTGCCACTAATGGTGCGGTGTTGAATGGTGTTATGTCGCTGGCGGCAGGTACTTCTTCCGTGGAGCTGGCTAACGGTACCACTTGGAACAATACCGGCAATTCCACCGTAACCAGCCTGGATAATGCCGGCACCGTAGCCTTTGCTACACCGATTACCGCTGCTGTTGGCAACTACAAAACCATCACCGTAAACGGCGACTACACCGGCAATAACGGTAAATTGGTGGTGAACACCCTGTGGAACAGCGATGCCGACAAAGATTCTGACCACCTGATCATCAAAGGCACTGCTAGCGGCACTACCGTGGTTAGCACGCCGAACGGCATCATCGGCAACATCAGCAAAACCAACGCCCAGCAATTCTCGTCTGACGTGGTTACTGTAGAAACCCCGAGTGCTAACGCCCCTAATCAGCAAGAAGGTCAGCCTGACAGCAATGCTATCTTTACCGGTACGGCTAATACCACCAATGCCGGCCAAGCTCAGCTTGTATTGAAGAGCACTGCTGGTGGTAAAAACGTGTATGCCTGGACGCTGTTTGCCGACCCCAACGCCGGTCCGTCGACCTACATTTACGCCCCTGCCGTAGCCGGTTATGTGTTGATGCCGCAAGTGAACCAAGAAATTGGCCACCACACCATCGGCACCCTGCACGAGCGCCGTGGCGAGAACCAAACCCTGGCTTGGGATGATTGCGCCCGTTGCGGAGAGCAAGCCAAAGGCCAAACTTGGACCCGCCTCCTGGGCAGCCGCCTCGATAGTGATGGCAAAGAACGCTTCAATTTTGAAACCAAAATGGGCGGCTTCCAGATTGGCCACGACTTCGCTGTTCACCACAATGATAAAGGCGGCCACCGTCTCACCGGCGGCTACCTGGCCTACACCCGAGCCAGTACCGATTTCTTTGACCGCTATCGTGCTGTAAACGGCAGCATCAGCCCTGACCACTACAGCGGCAAAGGCACCTCCGATGCGGTTAGCTTGGGCCTGAGCAACACCTACTATGCCGCCAACGGCAGCTACTTCGACTTGGTTGGCCAGCTGAGCTGGTTGCGTAATAAATACCAAGATCGCGACAGTGCCAGCGTGAAACAAAACGGCTGGGGCGCTGCCCTTTCTGCCGAAATTGGCCGTCCGTTTGCCTTAGGCAGCCATGCCAATAACCAAGGTGGCTGGCTGATTGAGCCGCAGGCACAACTGGTATACCAATACGTTGGTCTCAAAGATTTCAACGACGGTATCCGACAAGTTAGCCAAGACAAGCAGCACAGCTTGCGCGGCCGCCTCGGCGCCCGCTTGGCCTACAACGGCCCCAGCCGCAGCCTGCGTACCAACACCTTCTATGCCGTGGCCAACGTATGGCACGACTTTATCAAGCCGCATGGCGTAGATATTGGTGAAGACAATGTGCGCGAGAAACGCAACGCCACTTGGGGCGAAGTTGGCCTCGGCGCCCAGCTGCCCGTATCCCGCAACGCCTATGTGTATGGCGATGCCCGCTACCAACACAACTTTGGCAGCACCAGCCGCCATGGTTATCGTGGCAGCGTAGGTTTCAAATACACTTGGAAGTAAGCGTTTGATGCAGCAAAGGCTACCTGAAAAAGTTTGAACGAACAGTTTTCAGGTAGCCCCAACAAGGATTGAATACAATGAATCAGATTACAAAAACCCTCCTCCTCACCGCCTTGGCCACCGGTTTGAGCAGCCAAGCCGCCGCCCGCGACGTGCACCACCGCTGGTGTGCCGAAGAAGCGCCTGTTGCGCAACCCGTTGTGGCAGCGCCGCAAGTTGAGCGCATCAACCTCTCGGCTGATGCCCTGTTCCGCTTCAACCAATCGGATGCCGCCGATATGTTGCCCGAAGGCAAAGCCACCCTCGACCGCTTAGCCGAAAACCTCGTTAGCCGTCAAGCTCATATCGACAGCATTGCCCTCACCGGCCACACCGACCGCCTCGGCAGCGAGCAATACAACTACAATCTCGGCCTGCGGCGTGCTCAAACAGTGAAAAACTATCTGCAGGACAAAGGCGTGCAAGCCCCCATCAGCGTAGCCAGCGCCGGCGAAAGCCAGCCAGTTACTACGGCTTGTACCGGCACCCGTGCTACTGCGGCTCTGAAAGCCTGCCTGCAGCCTGACCGCCGCGTTACTGTGGATATTTCCGGCACAGCAGCGCAATAGTAGTTCAGCCAGTTGGAATCGAGGCTACCTGAAACGCAGCAGAGCGGAATTGCCGCGAAGCTGAAATTTCAGGTAGCCTTTTCTCTGGTTAAACCAAGGTATTGGATTGTTTGAAATCTTGGGTATGAGTTGAGGCTACCTGAAAAAGGGAATGATGGCTTGTTGACTTGGCCGGGCAGCTTTCAGGTAGCCTTTTACAGCACCGGCATGCCTTCAGTCGGCAACACTTTCCCTGCCGAATCGGCGAAAAGCGGGCGCATTCGGTTTTTTTCATTGCCCCTGCCGGTGCTCTATCCTACAATTACGCTTTGCAGTCTGTGATTTATAGTGAATTAAATTTAAACCAGTACAGTGTTGGCTCGCCTTGCCGTACTATTTGTACTGTCTGCGGCTCGCCGCCTTGTCCTGATTTTTGTTAATCCACTATATCGCTTGAAATAGAAAGACGATACGGGGCGAAGCGCCTTGCCGCTTCAATGCCACCATTTTTACCTCGTTGCTATTTTGAACAAGCATACACAAACTGCCACCTGCGGCTTCCCGTGCGGAAGCCGGTTTGCAACTGCTGCGGAGCCCTGTGCCCATGTCTGAAAAATATATTCCTCCCCAAAAGCCCTATCTGCAAATCAAAGACGTGGTGAAAACCTACGGCGAGAATTATGCGGTGGACCACATCGATTTGGATATCGACCGACACGAAATCTTCGCCCTGTTGGGCAGTTCCGGCTCGGGCAAGTCCACATTGCTGCGTATGCTGGCGGGTATGGAAACGCCGGATCAGGGCAAGATTATTTTGGACGGGCAAGACATCACCCGCCTGCCGCCCTACGACAGGCCGATTAACATGATGTTCCAAAGCTACGCCCTGTTTCCGCACATGACGGTGGAGCAGAACATCGCCTTCGGCCTGAAGCAGGACAAAATGCCCAAAGACCAGATTGCCGAACGGGTGGAGGAAATGCTGCGCCTGGTACAGATGAGCAAATACGCCAAACGCAAGCCGCACCAGCTTTCCGGCGGGCAGCAGCAACGTATCGCGCTGGCCCGCGCGCTGGCCAAACAGCCCAAACTTTTGCTGCTGGACGAGCCTCTGGGTGCGCTGGATAAAAACCTGCGCCAGCAAACCCAGCTGGAATTGGTGGATACGCTGGAGAAAGTGGGCGTAACCTGCATCATGGTAACGCACGACCAAGAAGAAGCCATGACCATGGCCACGCGCATCGCCATTATGTCGGAAGGGCAGTTGCAACAAGTGGGTACGCCGCGCGAGGTGTACGACTTCCCCAACAGCCGCTTCACCGCCGAATTCATTGGCGAAACCAATATCTTTGAGGGACATTTGGTGGTGGATGAGGCCGACCATGCCGAAATCGACTGCCCCGAGCTGGCGCAGAATATCCTCATCGACCACAGCGTGGCTGGACCGGAAGAGCAGACCATGTGGGTCAGCATCCGCCCGGAAGACATCAATATGCACAAGGAAAAGCCGGCCAATGTGGGCGAACACAACTGGACCATCGGCACGGTGAAGGAAATCGCCTATTTGGGCAGCTTCGCTATTTATCATGTGCAGCTGCCCAGCGGGCGCATGGTGAAAAGCCAGGTGCTGTCGTCTTATTGGTATTTGGCCAACCTGGAGCCGCCCACTTGGGACGAAACCGTGTATCTGAGCTGGCCGGCCAACCAGCCCGTGCCGCTCACCCGCTAAAGGCTACCTGAAAGCGAAGCTTCAACGCAGTTATAGTGGATTAAAATTGCAATGATACGGCGTTGCCAACGCCCTTATGTACTACCCGTACACGGCGGGCGTTGCCGCCTTGTCTCATTTTTATTTTAATTCACTATAAAACGTAGCGAAGCGAAGTTTCTGCGGAGCGGATCGAGTTCCCGCAAAGCCAAAACGCGGTTGCAACACAGTTAAGACCAACATACCGGTTCGGCAAGGCAGCCGAACATAAAAAGGCTACCTGAAACCTGAAACCGCACTTTCAGGCCAGGGTAAGCAAGAGAGGCTACCTGAAAAATGAAATGGCAGGCTTTAAAACGCAAACTCAGCCCCGGGCAGGGGCTGGTTATCGGCATACCTTATTTGTGGCTGCTGGTGCTCTTCCTGATCCCCTTCTTCTTCGTGTTGAAAATCAGCCTGGCCGAGCAAGCCACCTCGATTCCGCCCTACACCCCGCTCTACACGGTGGACGAAGCGGCCGGACGTGTGAATATTTCCCTGAGCTACCTGAACTACACCGGCATTTTCGAGAATTTCTGGTCGTCGCTGTGGCTCGGACTCAACCCGTTTGCCGATAAATCCGGCAGCAACCTGTATGTGCACATCTACCTGCTTTCTATCAAAACCGCCATCACCACCACGCTGATTTGCCTGCTGGCCGGCTACCCCATCGCCTACGCCATCTCGCGCAGCCGCGAAAAATGGCGCAACCCGCTGCTCTTGGCCATTATGCTGCCGTTTTGGACTTCACTGCTGCTGCGCGTGTACGCCTGGATGGGCCTGCTTTCGCAAAACGGCATCATCAACAACCTGCTGTTGCGTTGGGGTTGGATTAACCAGCCGCTGGACATGTTCTACAACAGTTTCTCGCTCAATATTGTGATGGTGTACACCTATCTGCCCTTTATGGTGCTGCCGCTGTACACCCAGCTATTAAAGCTGGATAACCGCCTGCTTGAAGCCTCTGCCGATTTGGGCGCCGGGCCGGTGAAATCGTTTTTCTCCATCACCCTGCCGCTCTCCAAAAGCGGCATCATCGCCGGCTCCATGCTGGTGTTTATCCCGGCGGTGGGCGAATTTGTGATTCCCGATTTGGTGGGCGGGCCCGAACACCTGATGATCGGTAAAGCCCTGTGGCAGGCCTTCTTCACCCAAAACGACTGGCCGCTCGCCTCGGCCATGGCCGTGGTGATGGTGCTGCTTTTGGTGGTGCCTATCGGCCTGTTCCACCGTCATGAAGCCAAACAGCTGGAAGGAGCGCGCCGTGGCTAGAAAATCTACATCGTCCACCTGGTTTCTGCGCATCTGCCTGTTTTTGGGGCTGGCCTTCCTCTATATCCCGCTGCTGGTGCTGGTGGTGTATTCCTTCAACCGCTCCGAGCTGGTTACCGTATGGGGCGGCTTCTCCACCAAATGGTACGGCGCGCTGCTGAATAACAGCGAGATTTTGGAAGCCACCTGGCTCTCCATCCGCATCGCCCTTATTTCCTCCGCCGCCGCCGTGGTGCTCGGCACCATGGCCGCCTATGCCCTGGCGCGCATCAAACGCTTCCGCGGCAGCACCTTGTTTACCGGCATGGTGTCTGCCCCTATGGTGATGCCCGACATCATCACCGGCATCTCGCTGGTGATGCTGATTTTGCAGGTGCAGGCCTTGCTGCGCGGTTCCAGCCTGAGCTGGCTGCAATTTGAGCGCGGCTGGTTCACCATTTGGCTTGGTCATACCACCCTGTGCATGGCCTACGTTACCGTGGTGATCCGCACTCGCCTGGGCGAGCTCGACCAATCCTTGGAAGAAGCTGCACAGGATTTGGGCGCCAAGCCGTGGAAGATTTTTTGGGTGATCACCCTGCCGCTGATCGCTCCCGCCATCGCTTCCGGTTTCCTGCTCGCCATGACCCTTTCCATGGACGACCTGGTAATCACCTCCTTCCTCAGCGGCCCCAACTACACCACCCTGCCGCAGCTGATTTTTGCCAAAGTAAAACGCGGCGTGAACCCGCAGATGAACGTGCTGGCCACCTTCCTGATCACCATCATCGGCACCCTCGTCATCACCGGCAACTACCTCATGATGCGCCGCGTAAACAAACGCGACCGCGAAGCCGCCCTGGCCTACAAACAAGCCCAAGAAGCCGCAGCGGCAACAGCCGCTCCGCCACCCTCCGCGCTGATTGAAGCTGAAGAGGCTGCGCAGGAGGCAGATGACCATGCGGAAGAGCCTGCAGCAACCGATGAGGTTTCGGAGGATTAGCATTGCCGAAATGGTGAGGCAATAAGCTCAGTTTGAAATAAAGGCTACACTGGGGGAGTGATATATTTTGCATCGGAAGACCGGGAACAAAAAAATGGCCGCAATCCTTTAATGACGGGGATTACGGCCATTTTCTTATCCGGAAACCGTGGCGCTTTATTTTTCCAAAAACTGGTCAAAAATGGGCAGAATTTTGGTGCAGAATGGTCAGGGAATGGATGGGAGTGGGTAAAAAAGCGGAAAAAATGGGCTGGATTTAACCGGGTGTTAAACGCCGGTTAAAGGGCACGACCTAGCCATACCACCTTGCCGATGATGCTCACGCTGCTATCGCTATTGTCACCGTTTTGCAGGGGCACCTCAAAGGGCTTGTATTGTGGGTTCTCGCTGGTAACCAGCAGAGCATGAGGCAAGCGTTGTACCCGTTTTACAAAGATTTCGTTACCGATCCGGAGGGCATACAGGCCGTCACTAGCCTCAGTGCGGCTGTGGTCGACGAGGATGGCATCTTTGTCGTTGAGGACACCGGCCATGCTGTCGCCCTTAACCATAACTACAGATAAGTTATTAAAATCTGTTGTAACAAATGCTTCCAACCAGTCGCGCCGGAAAGCCAAGGTAGATTTTGGCGGTATATCATCTGCCCATGCACCATGCCCGGCTGATAAAGCCACGTCATATAACGGGATAAATACAAACTCATCTATATCAACAGGCCTGCCTTGTACGTCAAAGGCACAACCTTCTCCGGTCGACTCTCCACGTTCGGCTTTTCTAATATTGTTCAATGTATTTTTCGTTTCAGCCAGCCGCTGTTGCAGCAGCCGGCGGCCTTCGTCTTGCTCGGAAACGTTATAGGATGCCTGAGGTTCTTTTAAGCGGTTAGCACCTGAGGCAAACATAGGCCCTTGTCCAGTTGCCAGCCACAGCAGATTTACATTGGTCGCATCAGCAAGCCGTAATAGATTGCTCATTTTCGGGTCAGACTCTCCGTCAATCCATCTCTGTGCGGAAGGTGGGGCAATACCTGCCTGCCTGGCAAGCTCTGAAACGTTTCCGTTAAAAAGCTCTAAAATTTTCGCCATTCTGTCGGCAAATTGTAGGTTTGAGTTGCTCATGTCTAAGTTTAACCTTTTTATAAAAATAAGTTTAACGTTAAACTAAACCTAAATATACAAAATATTCAAAGGAGTAGCTAAAAAATAGCCAAATATTCAAGATTAACCTTGAATCTTTTAAGATTTACGTTTAATATGCCGACACGCTAAGCAAACAAGCATGGACATAACGTTAAGCAAAAGGAGTGAATCAAAATGCAAAAAAATACAGCAGACTGGCATCGCGCGGATGTGGTTGCTGCGCTTAAAAAAGTAGGCTGGTCAGTAAGAGCTTTATCTATCGCCAGCGGCTTGGGGCCGAACACCTTAAAGAATGCCCTTTCCCAACCGTATCCCAAGGCTGAACGCATTATCGCGGACGCTCTAGGCATGAAGCCGGAGGAGATTTGGCCGCAACGGTATGCAGCTAGGAATTTCCGCCCAACGCTTCACAAAACAGTTAATGCTTAGGCGCATTGTACGGAATAAAAACGAAAAAATCACGCTCTTAAAATCCCGTCTAGTAGATTTTTACTATGAGAAACAGCAAAAAACAGCCCAAAGCCACCTCGCTCGACCATGCCATCGAGCTGGCCAAGCACCATGCTAAAGAGCGCAGGCTGCCATCCAAGGTAATGGCCGACCTGATGGGCGTGGAGCTCAAAACGTATTACCGCTGGCTGCTCGAAAACACCATGCCACTTAACCGGATAGCCCAGTTTGAGGCTTTAACTGGCAGCCGATACATCAGCGAGTATTTGAGCGTGCTGCATGGCGACCGTGTAGTCATTGAAATCCCACGTGGCCGCAAAGGCTCTACCGCTGATATTGCCAAAGTACAGAGCCAAACAGCGGAAGCCATTGCCCTATTGGCTAAATGGCACGAAGACGGCAGCGGTGTGGATGAGACCATCGAAGCCTTGACCGGTGTACTGGCCTTGCTCGCCTACCACCGCGAAAACGTCAAAAAGGCAGAGACACCAGAGCTAGGGTTTGGAGATGATGATGAGTGAATATCTAAGTGCAGGTGACTTAGCCATGCTCCAAATATCTTTTCTGCCGAAAACACATAAAGGAATTGCTGATAAAGCTAAGCGAGAACATTGGGTTGGCCGTAGGCGAGGGAAAACTGGTGGTGGTTTTGAGTACCAAATAGCCGCCCTGCCGCAGGAAATCCAAGACGCCATCGCTGAAAAACACCTGATGGGGATGTTGGCCAAGTCCACGGCCAAGCCCCCTGTGCAGGAGAAAAAGCAATCTAAGCCAGCTGTTCTGCGCCCATCCCAAGCCGGCTTGCCTTTGGACACTGTTATTAAGGACTTGGTGCAATAAGGGACAGCAAGACAAAACAGGCTACCTGAAAAGGCAGCCTGTTTTTTTGCGCACTGAAACGCTTGCCGACACAGCGGCAGGGGATGGCGGGTAAAGGAGCAATAAATGTCCCGTTTACAAGACGACGGCCTGATTGTCGAAGGCACCGTGATGGCGCGCAACCGCCGCCTGCCCGATACCGGCTTTTTGCCCATCGGCAACGTTACCGCCCTCAAACTCAAGACCGAGAGCGAAAAGAAAACCCGTACCAGCAAGCAGAAAGGCAGCTACGGCCAGGCACTGGATACCATCACCATTAAAAAACCGACCACCGTGTCCTTTACCCTGGATACCTTTGACAAAACTAATCTGGCAATGGTGCTGATGGGTGCAGACAGCGTAGTGGATGCCTCTGCGGTCAAAACCACCGACCAGCCGGTTACGGTTGCCAAAAAAGGCATTTGGATCAGCCTCGGCCACGCCAACCTCGACCCGACCAAGGTTATTGTCAAAAACGCCGCCGGCACCAAGGTGGACGAAGCCGACTACGAACTCAACGCCAATATCGGCCTGGTACTGGTCAAAGAGTCTTGCACCACCGTGCAGGACGGCGAAGAGGTCAAAATCACCCATACCACCAAGGCGGGCGGCGGTTTCCATATCGACGCAGACAAGGTGAGCGACTGGGATTTGGAAATCCTCGTGGACACCACCAACCGCGTGAACGGCAAAGAGGGCAAGCTGCACATCCCGTCTGCCGTGATTGCCTCTGATTCCGAGCTGGATTGGTTTGCTGACGACTTCAACAGCGCCAGTTTCAGCGGCAACACAGTATTGGTGGCCGGTTATCCCTCATCCTACAGCTACAGCGAATTTAACTAATTCCTCACTCTGCAAACTCCGAGACTTCGGCGGCCTTCCCGGCCGCCTTTTTTTACACCAAGGGCCGGTGGAGGTTATGTAACACGGCATAGGTGCTGAAGCGCTTACCGCCACCCGTAGGCTACCTGAAACCCATACTGCGCCATCATGGCGACAAGTGCGAGCAAAAAATGGCAAAACAGATCGAAGCGGGCTTAAAAATCAAGGCTGGCGTGGAAGGTGCGGAAACCCTGCGCCAATTGGCCGATGAAATCGAAGCGATGGGCGGCGACACCGCCCAGCTGCGCGAACAGAGTAAATCTTTGGGCGAGGCGTGGCAGCGGGTGGCGGCGCAACAGGCATTGATTGCCCGTTTCCGCGAGCTCAAAACCGAATCGCGCGGTTTGGCTGACGAGCTGGCCGCTACGCAGGCAAACATCAATACGCTGGCGCAGCGGATGCAGGCCGACCCGTCGGCGGCATTACGCCGACAGTTTGATGCGGCCACGCAAAAGGCCGCGCGGCTCAAGGATAAACAATCGGAGTTGCAGCAGAGTTTGCAAAGGGTGCGCAACGAGATGCGCGCCGCCGAGCTGCCAACCCGTAACCTGCACCAAGAGCAGGCGCGCTTGGGTGAGGCTGCCAAAGCCGCCGAAGCCAAACTGCACGGATTAACCGTCGAGGCGCAGCGCCTCAAGGCGACGGCTGCCGCCCGCGTACGGCTGGGCTTGGATGTAGACGACCGGGTACGACGTGAGATTACCGCCACCACCGCCGCCTACCGCACCCTGCGCAGCAGCGGCACCCTGACCAAGCAGCAGCTCGCCCGCGCCACCGAGCTGTACAAGGCCCGGCTGCGCGAACTCAAGGCCGAGCTGGACGGCGTGCCGGGCAAGATGACCCCGATTGCCTCCTCGCTCAAAGGCCTGGGCACGGCCGGGCTGGCCGCCGCCGGGGTTGGTGGCGGGCTGTACGCAGTCAAAGAGGGCGTACAGGCGATTTTGGATAAGACCCAAGAGTTCCAACAAATCCGCAAGCGCCTGGATTACGCTTTCGGCGGTGCCGAAGAGGGCGGCAAGCAGCTGGACTTTGTGCGCGGCGTGGTCGAGCGCCTGGGCTTGGATATGGTCAGCGCCGCCAACGGCTACGCCCAACTGGCCGCCGCTACCAAAGACCTCAACATCAGCCACGTGCAAACCCAGCAGATTTTCAGCGGCGTGGCCAATGCCGTGGCCGCCATGAACCTGTCCGCCGATGAGGCCAACGGCGTGTTCTTGGCACTCTCCCAGATTGCAGGTAAGGGCAAAGTCAGCATGGAAGAGCTGCGCGGCCAGTTGGGCGAGCGGCTCTCTCCGGCAATGGCGATTGCCGCCAAATCAATGGGCGTCACCACCGCCGAGCTGGAAAAAATGGTCGAATCCGGCATCAGTGCCGAAGAGTTCCTGCCCAAATTCGGCGCGGCCTTGGAGCAGGCGTTTGCCGCTGATGCCGCCCGCAATGTGGAAACGCTCAACGGCCAAATCAACCTGCTTAAAAACCGCTTCGCCGAGCTGCTCAACGGCTTCGGCGAAGGCGGTGTGGCCGAGGCGGCGATTTCGGTGTTGCAGGACATCGGCGGGATGCTGGATTGGCTTGAAGAGCGCATCAACGGCATGGATGCCACGGTTTCAGGCGGCCTGAAAGACACCTTTGTTTCCGCCTACGATGCCATCAAAGAGGGCGCGGTCGCCGTCTATGATTTATTAGACACCGTGCTGGATGTCATCAACAGCATCGGCGGCGGTATCTCTACCTTGGCCGGGAACAGTGCCGAGGATTTCGACTTTATCAAAGGCCTAATCAACAGCGTCAATATCGCCTTCCCGGGCGTGGCCTATCCCTCGCCCACCTACGCCAACCCGCCCTCCCAGCTGCTGGAAACGCAGGTGGCCGATACCGCCAGCTATTACGGCGTGCGCCCGCTGGCCGCACCGATTACCGCCCAATCCGGCATGATTCAGGTAGACCAAATCTACGAAAAGCTGGTGCCGACCTCCATCATCGAGACCGCTTTTGCCGACCAGTTCCCCACCGGGGCGGGGGTGTGGATTCCGACCGCCCCGCGCCGCCGTATGGCGCAGATTGCCGGCAGCTACAGCGGCGACATCTATCTGGAGTCATCCGTGCAGCCAGGCACGGTGGAGCTGCCCGGTTACACCGACGACGGCCAAGGCCACCTGAAAAAAGACAACAGCGGCGACGTGTTGGCGGTGGACTACGAAAAAGGTGTGATCCGCGCCGCCAGCGGTTTTGATTTGGAGGTATTGGCCGTGCCGGCCGCCCGCTACAGCGCCGCCAACTATACCGCCATCATCAACGTGGACGACACCAATCAGGGTACGGAGTGGGCTCCATTGCTGCGTCCCAAACCCGCCCCCGGCGCAACTGCCGTGTCCTTTATCAGCGGCGGCAACTGGTACACCCTGACCGATAACGGCGATTATGTGCTGCGCGATGCCGACGGCACCGTGCGCGGCCGGGTCGAGCGCAGCGGTTCGGTGCTGATTTCGCTGCCGGCTCAGCCTGATGTGGACAGCAAAATTGTAGTCGCCTGGTCGCCTTTGGATGCTTTTAAAGCCATTGACGGGCAGGAGCCCGGCAACACCGTTACCCTGCCGCCGGTGCAGCCCACCAGCCGCCTCACCGACAACAGCCTGCAAAACATCAAGCCCGGCACCCTGCGCCTAGGTTGGAGCCATAACGGCAGTAAGAGCGCTACCGACAGCAACGGCGCATTGAGCGGCGACGTGCAGGGCGCGGTGGATTATGCGCAGGGCATCATCACCCTGCAAAACGCCCCCAATGCCGCCTACAGCGTAACCGCCGATGTTTACACCGAGCAGCGTACGGTCAAGCAGATGGCGCTCACCACCAATGCCGATTTGGTCGGCGGTACCATCGGCCCCTGTCAGGCCGGCACAGTACTGATTGAGGTAACCGCCACGTTTTCCGAGAGCGAGAGCAAGTCTTATTGGGACTGGTCGGCAGTAAACGGCTTCGGCCAGTCCGCCCGCCGTGGTACGCGCACCCATTCCAGCCGCCGTGCCTACGCCCACGCCATCTCCGATGACGGTAACGGCGGCCTGGTGCTCTACGGCAAAAAGCTGCCCGGCGCTACCATCAACTACGTTTCCGGTACGTTTAGCATTCCACTGGCCGCGCTGGCACGCGATGCGCGGCATATCCGCTACCAAGACCACCAAATCGACAACAAGGCCACACCCATCAGTATCAGCGTAGTGGACGACGGCGGGCCGCAGCGCAAATACAGCGCATCGGTTTCTGCCGCCACCGTGTCCTATATCGCCGCCGGTGCGGCCACCCGGCGTCTGACCCTGACCTTGTCCAACAACAGCCAGGCAGCCAATGTGCTGCAAAACAAGCCGTGGCCGCGCCAGTGCCTGCTCAACTCATGGGTATTCCGCCTGGGCAGCACCCGCTTAATCGAGCGCGACGGCACCCTGTACAAAAACATCGATCCCAAAACCGGCAACGGCGAGGCGGTGGGTTACTTGGATGCCCTAAGCGGCGAGTTGGTATTTAAGGATGCCGGTGCTTCCGGCGATGTGGTTATCGAGGCGGGGGTGTACAGCCTGGCCGATATGCGGCTCAAGCAGTATTACGGCCGCACCCCCGCCGCCCCGGTCAAACCGCAGAGCTTTACCGTGTACGCCGAGGCTGCCGGCCACACCCGCACCGGCACTTCACAGGCCGACGAGAGCATCACCGGCGAGCGCCTACAACACATTCCCGACATCAACCGTTTGCGCCGCCAGCTTGCCGGGCTGCTGGCACCCGTTCCACGCAGCAAACTGGTACCGCCAGCAATTAAGGCTGCCATCGTGGCCGCCATCCGCAGCTTCGGCGGCTATATCGACCTCGACTGCTTGGTTTCATGGTTGCTATTCAGCGGCAACACCGCCGCCGACTTGGACGAGCTATGCCGCAAAACCATGTACAACTGCATCAGCCTCAGCGACTACCCCGAGGCACAAGGCTACCTGCAAGGCGTGGAGATAGTCAGCCAATCCTACCGCGAGCTGCTACCGCAGCATATCGGCAACCCGCGCACGTTATTGGTGCTCGACCCGCCCTACGTATGCACCCAGCAGGGAAACTACCGTAAGGCAGCCTACTTCGGCATGGTCGAGTTCCTGCGCCTGATGGCAATGGTAAGGCCGCCCTTCATATTCTTTTCGAGCACGCGCAGCGAGCTGCCCGCCTATCTCGACCTTGTAGCCGAGCTGCGCCTGCCCGGTTGGGAGCGTTTTTCAGGCTGCCAAACCGTCACTGTGGGCAGCACCATCAACCACAGCTCACGGTATGACGACCACCTGATTTATAAGTTCTGACGGCGGGCTCAAACAGGCATGCGAAACCCCCACTTAACAGGTCGTTAAACGGGGGTTAAAAATAGGCTATGCAAAGTTTTCCGCCACGGGTAAGCTATGCAAAGTTTTCCGCCTTTCTATGCAAAGTTTCGCGCTTTTATATTCTACCTGAAAGCGTAATGCAGAAATTTTGCTGCATTGCACTTTCAGGTAGCCTTTTTATCGGTGGTTACGCCAGCCTTGGCTGAGTTATTCCTGTACTTCAATCGCGCTGCCGTTATCCAACTCGATGATTTCGCCGGCGAGGATTTTGGCGGTTTTGCGGGTTTCAGTTGCGCCGTTGCGGCGTACGCGGCCTTCGGCGATCCAGGTTTTGGCTTGGCCGCCGCTGTCGGCCAGGCCGGTGAGTTTGAGGAGGTCACACAGGGCGATGTATTCGTGGCCGTTGAGGGAGAAGGTTTGCATGGCTTTCGTTTCGAATATTTGGTTTGGCGGGCGATAGAGGTTACCTGAAAAATATGTTTCAGGTAGCCTCTTTGTTTGGCGGTTTACAGCTTGCCGAGGATATCTTCGCTCAGGGCGAGGTCGGCATTTTTATTGATGCCGATTTGGCGGGCGAGGATGTTGCGGGCGATTTGCTGCGCTTCTTCGAGGGAGTGCATGCGGTAGGTGCCGCATTGGTATTCGTTCAGCTCGGGGATTTGGCTTTGGTCTTGTACGTTTAAAATATCCTGCATGGCGGCTTGCCAGGCGGCGGCTACGGCTTCTTCGCTGGGGGTGCCGATGAGGCTCATGTAGAAGCCGGTGCGGCAGCCCATGGGGGAAATGTCGATGATTTCTACGTTGGCGCCGTTGAGATGCTCGCGCATGAAGCCGGCAAACAGGTGTTCCAGCGTGTGGATGCCTTTTTCGGGCAGGATTTCTTGGTTGGGCACGCAGAAGCGCAGGTCGAACACGGTGATGTCGTCGCCTTTGGGGGTACGCATGTTTTTGGCCACGCGCACGGCGGGGGCGTGCATACGGGTGTGGTCTACGGTGAAGCTGTCGAGCAGGGGCATGGCGGTTCCTTTGGTGTGTTGGGATTGCGAAGGCAGTATCATACCATTTTCGCTTGTGGCTTGAAAAAATGTATGCTTTGTGTAAAATTTCGCCTCTTTCTCAACCACAAACAAGGGGACAATTATGCAAAACATAGGTAGCACTTTGGCCATTTTGGGCATCCTGGCGATTTTTCTAGATTTCTTCAACCGTGTGCCGAAAGTATTGGCTTGGATTTACAACTGGGGCGACGGCGTGGCCTGGGGCATTAAGATTGCATTCGTTGTGGTGGGCGGCGCGTTGTGGCTGATCGGCCGCAATCAGGAAGCGGCGCATCCTGCCTTGGCAGAGGAAGACGACGAATAATCCTCCCCTGCAACGATAAAAATCCGCCGACAAGCATGTGGCTTGCCGGCGGATTATTTTGTTTGGATTGTGGTTTTAACTTCGTTGCAGTTGTGTTTTTCAATTTTCAGGTAACCTCCAACGGCTGGTCAAAAGGCTACCTGAAATCTCCAAAGCTACATCTCCCGTCGCTTAAAGTGGTGCGGCCGGAAGCCCAGCAGCCCCAGTGTGGAAAAATACAGCACCATGCCGAAGCCGATCAGCGCAAACAACTGTCCCGTGCGCTGCAAGCCGCCCACGTGCACCCACTCCAGCGCCACATAATGCTGCACCGCCCAAAGCCCGCCGGCCATCACGGTCAGCGCAATCGCCAGCTTCAGCAAAAACGCGCGCCAGCCCGCCTTGGGCTGATACATCTCTTTAATCCGCAACAATAAAAACAGGAACGCCGCATTGATACATGCGCCCAAGCTGATGGATAACGCCAGCCCCGCATGCTGCAGCTTCCACACAAATATCAGGTTCATCAGCTGCGTGCACACCAGCGTTACAATCGCCACCTTCACCGGCGTTTTGATGTTTTTCTGCGCGTAAAATCCCGGCGCCAGCACCTTAATCAGAATCAGCCCCAAGAGCCCCACCGCATAGGCAATCAGCGCCTGTTGCGTCATCAGCGCGTCGTGCATGCCGATTTTGTTATACATAAACAGCGTGGCCACCAGCGGGAAGGCCAACACCGCCATGCCCACCGCCGCCGGCGCCGTGAGCAGCAGGCACAGGCGCAAGCCCCAATCCAACAGCGCGGAAAATTCCCGTTTGTCGCCCGTGGCGGCGTGTTTGGACAGCCCCGGCAGCAGAATCGTGCCCAGCGCCACGCCCAACACGCCGGTGGGCAGCTCCATTAGTCGGTCGGCAAAATACATCCACGATACGCTGCCGCTTTGCAAGTACGACGCGATATTCGTGTTGATCACCAACGACACCTGCGCCACCGACGTGCCCAAAATGGCCGGCGCCATCTGTTTGATTACGCGGTTTACCGCCGGATCGCCAAAACGCAGCTTCGGTATTTTCAAAAAGCCCAACCTAAACAGCCAAGGCAGCTGGAAACTCAGTTGCAGCACTCCGCCGCAAAACACGCCCCAGCCCAAAGCCATCACCGGTTGCTCGAAATGCTTCGCCCCCAGCAGCGCAAAGCCGATGAGCGACACATTCAGCAACACCGGCGTGAATGCCGGCACGGAAAACTTGCCGTAAGTGTTGAGAATGCTGCCCACTAAAGACGATAGCGAAATCAGCAGGATATACGGGAAAATAATCCGCAAAAGCTGCGAAGCCAGCACAAACTTCTCCGGCTTGCCGCCCCAGCCGCTGGCCGTGGCCCAAATCACCGCCGGCGCCGCCAGCACGCCGATGGCGGTAACGATGAGCAGCGCAAACATCAGCATCCCCGCCACATGCTGCACAAATTCCTGCGTCTCTGCCGGCGATTTCTTCTGCCGGTATTCCGCCAAAATCGGCACAAAAGCCTGCGAAAACGCCCCTTCAGCAAAAATACGGCGCAGCAGGTTGGGCAGGCGGAAGGCCACCACGAATGCGTCCATCGCAATGCCCGCGCCGAAAATCCGCGCCAGCACCGCATCGCGCACAAAACCGAGCACCCGCGACAGCATGGTCATGCTGCCGATTTTCGCCAACGCGCTAAGAAGGTTCATGCTTTATTACCTATAGATAAAACGGGCGCAAGTGTACCGCAAGCAGCCGCTTTTGTGGGAGAGGCCGAAGAAAAGGCTACCTGAAAGCGCAGCTTCAACGCAGTTAAAACGGAGCGAAGCGAAGTTTCTGCGAAGCTAAAGCGCCGACCGCAACGCAGGGCAAACGAGCGAAGATACGGTAGAATGCTGCGCGAAACGTTGAATAAGCTTTCAGGTAGCCTATTTTGTCAAGGAAGGCTACCTGAAATCTACCGCCCACACCAAACACATCATGCCCAAACTCAGCCTTCCACAATGGCACACCCCCGAGCAAGTCCGCGACATCCTGCTCGAGCTGCCCGAAACCAAGCGCAACCGCGCCCTTTATGAGCTCGTCTGGCAATTCGACCACGATAATCCGCAAGGTGTTCCGGAAAGCGAAGCCCAGCTCGCCACCCTGCGCCTGCTCTGGCACGACCCGCGTATTCAGGGGCTGGAAAACATCAAATTGTGGTTGAAAGAAGTGCTTTATTCGGACGAGGGCAACGGCTCATGGCTCGCCCTCCAGCCCGAAATCGAAACCCTAATCGACGCACTCCACCCCGAAACCTGCGGCGAATACGGCGAACACGGCGGGATGCGACACAGCGCGACAACGCTTGAACCTTTCGTTGCCAGAATGATTGCCCGAAACACCGAAAACGCCCGCTACACCGCCTTCTGCTGCCTGTATTGGAGCGAAACCCTCTGCCGACATCGTCTCGATTTTGATGAATGGCTGAAAAACGAAATCCGCCAGCTGCACGAGAAATAAGGCCCGGCATCAGTTGCTGAGAATCTGCTCCGCATTGTTTTTCAGGTAGCCTTTTTAGGGATTGAGGCTACCTGAAAACGCCGCTTCAACGAAGTTAAAGCGGAGCGAAGCAAAGTTTCTGCGAAGCTAAAGCCGAGCTGCAATAAAGTTAAAACCTAAGCCTTCCACACACCATCCAAACCAAGCTATGCCACCTATCCGCCAACGTCTTTTCTCCTTCCTGCGCCAAGCCGTCGCCATGGTAGCTGCCTTTATCGTGATCAGCCTGCTGCTCGACTGGTATCGTGCACCCGCCGTGCCGCCGCAGGTTGCCGCACTGCCGCTGCACACCCTGCAAGGGCGGCAAACCACCTTGTCCGAATTAGGCGGCAGCCGCACCACCGTGTTGTATTTTTGGGGCTCGTGGTGCGGCATCTGCCGGCATACGTCTCCGGCGGTGGACAAACTCGCGCGCAACGGCGTGCCTGTGGTGGGCGTGGCTTTGCAATCGGGCAGCGATGAAGAAGTGAGGGGCTACCTGAAAACGCACGGCTGGCAGTTCGACACGGTAAACGATGCAGATGGCGGTTGGGCGCGGCAATGGCAGGTGCAGGTAACGCCCACCATCGTGCTGGTGAAAAACGGCCGCGTGCGCCACAGCACCACCGGCCTGGCCAGCTATTGGGGCTTGCGCGCGCGGATTGCTTTATTGGATGCGTTGGATGGGTGAGGCTACCTGCAAAGTTGGATAGTGAGCCGGCTGAATGGCCGATATGGTGTTGGGTTGCTTGGCTGTATTTTTGTATTGCCTGCTGCTCGCCGCTTTGTATTGCCTTGCAAAACGCTGCTGCGCGTCGTTTTAACTCCGTTGAAGCTGGGCTTTAGCTTTGCAGAAACTTTGCTTCGCTGCGTTTTAACCTCGTTGAAGCTGCGCTTTCAGGTAGCCATTGCTTGGCAATCCGTAGAAAAACCTCTATCCTTGCCGCCGCGTAACAGCAATCTTCATCAACATCAAGAAAAGGATAGTAAAATGGCAAACATCACCTTCCGCGGCACGCCCGCCAACACCGTAGGCAACCTGCCCGCCGTTGGCGCCGCCGCTCCCGCCTTCACCCTCACCGCCGCCGATTTGTCCGACAAAACCTTGGCCGACTTCGCCGGCAAACGCAAAGTGCTCAACATTTTCCCCAGCATCGACACCGGCGTGTGTGCCCAATCCGTGCGCACCTTCAACCAACGCGCCGCCGCGCTGCAAAATGCCGTGGTGCTGTGCGTTTCTGCCGACCTGCCCTTCGCCCTTTCCCGCTTCTGCGGCGCGGAAGGCATTGAAAACGTGGTAACGCTCTCCAGCTTCCGCAGCAGTTTCGGCGCCGACTACGGCATCACCCTGGCCGACACCCCGCTGCGCGGCCTCACCGCCCGTGCCGTGGTGGTGCTGGATGAAAACAACAAAGTTCTGCACGCCGAACTCGTGCCCGAAATCGGCCAAGAGCCCAACTACGAAGCTGCCCTGGCCGTGCTGTAACCCGGCTTAGCCAAGCCAAAGCGAAACCGCCTGCACACAACGGATGCAGGCGGTTTTGTTTTGGGTAGGGTAGGGGCTAACTGAAAGCTTACAGCGGCAGTTTTTAAGCTAATCTGCTGCCAGATTAAAAGGCTACCTGAAACTTTCAGGTAGCCTTTAAGGACAATCAGCTTACAAACAGTCTGACAGTTACAACCCAAATACCGATGTATCGCCCGCACCTTGGCGGATAAGCTCGGTGCCGTTGGTCATATCGATTACCGTGGTCGGCTCGGTGCCGCACCAGCCGCCGTCGATGATTAAATCCACGGCGTGTTCGAGCAGGTTGCGGATTTCGTAGGGGTCGGTTTGCGGCTCGGTTTCTTCGGGCAGCATCAGGGTGCAGGAGAGCATGGGTTCGCCCAGCTCGGCCAAAAGGGCGAGGGCGATTTTATTGTCGGGTACGCGCAGACCGATGGTTTTGCGTTTGGGGTGCAGCGTGCGGTTGGGCACTTCTTTGGTGGCGGGCAGGATAAAGGTGTAGGCGCCGGGGGTGGCAGCCTTAAGCTGGCGGAATTGGCTGTTGTCCACTTTGGCATAAGTGCCCAACTCGCTCAAATCGGCGCACATCAGGGTGAGGTGGTGTTTCAAATCGATTTGGCGGATGGCGAGGATGCGTTCCATGGCCTCCTTGTTGCCCATCTGGCAGCCGAGGGCGTAGCAGGAGTCGGTGGGATACACGATCACGCCGCCCTGGCGCACGATTTCGGCGGCTTGTTTCACCAGCCGCTCTTGTGGATTTTCGGGGTGGATGGCGAAGAATTGTGCCATGGCTCTCTCCTGCTGGAAAAAAATGAATATTTTAAGCCTTTATGCCGTGCCTTGTCCTGAATTAAATTGAATTCACGCCGCTTAAAGCCCATTGCGTTTTTCAGGTAGCCTGTTTACCTGTTTAAACCTAAGCCAACAGCCTGTGTGCCTGCTGCTTGATATAATGCTGTATCTATTCATAACACAGCAGATTAATTCGCCATAGCAAGCCAATGCCATATGGGGAATTAAACGCTTTAGCAATACACACCAAATCATGTTTGAAAAATTAGCTTATATTGTTCTGCCCGGCTTTTTGCTGCTGGCTTTCGGCATCAGTGCCGCTACCGAAACTCCCGCCGCCCGCAGCGAAACCGCTCCGGCCGAAATTTCCTATCTCTGCCAGCTCGCCGACGGGCGTAGCGTGCGTACTGCCTTGCCGCAAGGCCGTTGCCGCCCCGTGGCCAAATCTTTGGCCGAGGAAGAAGCTGATTTGCCTAAACAGGCCGATGCCGCTTCCTCTCCTGTGGCTGCTGCCTCCGAGCCAGTTAAACAGACTGCCGATAAAGCCGATAACGGCAGCAGCGAATTGCCTGATGTGTGGCAAGAAGCTGTGGCTGCTGCCAGCGATGTGGAAATCAGCAAACCCGTGCCCATGCGCGTTACCCTGCGCCACCAGCCCGAGCCGGAACGCCGCAGCACCCCCATTGTGCGCCCTGCACCGGTGATTGCTGCCGCCAAGCCGCTCACGCCCAAGGAAATCATCACCCGCGACATCCGCCGTGAAGAGCGCGCCTTAGCGCAGGCCGAACGTGAGCTGGCCACCGCCCGCCGCAACAACCAGTCTGATCGCGCCGGCAACCTGCAATTGCAAATCGCCGACCGCCGCTCTGGCCTGCAGTCGTTGCGTCAAGAGCTGCGCCGGCATCAGTAGGCTGCTGTAGTAAGTATGATTAAAGGCTACCTGAAAGGTTTCAGGTAGCCTTTTTATGTGTGTTGGACAAGCTTGTGATTTTTTATGGCCCGATAACATTCACTCACTTGGCAGCCGCCACATCCATACTGTTACTGCCAAGCACACGATCACCATCCCCACGCCTGCCCACCAGCGTTCGGGAAAGCGATACAGCATCCACACGCACGAGCAGGACATCATCAGTGCCGACAAGATCTTGCCTTTAAGCGGAATTGCCCGTTTGCGCTCCCAGTTGCGCACCATCGGACCGAAATAGCGGTGCTCGCTGAGCCAACGGTGGAAACGCGGCGATGTGCGTGACCAACAGCCTGCCGCCAACAGCACAAACGGTACAGTTGGTAAGCCCGGCAAGAAAATGCCGATAATGCCCAGGAGCAGAGCCAGCCAACCTGCCAGCCACACAAAAGGCCGCCACAGCGGCAAGTAAGAGTCGCGGCCGGTTTGCCGGCGATGCCGGATCCATGCCACCCCCGCCACCAGCCCGACCACTAACACCACAATTATCCATTCCGTTTTGCCCATTATTTCTAAGTCTCTCGCACAATTTGACGTGATTGTATCATTTGGAGAAGGGAATACGACTTATTCACAGCTAGTATGCTTAGGACTTGGTTTTTTGATGCAAGGCAAAACAGCGGTTTGAAGGGCTTGGGTTGTTTGTTGACGCAACGGGCAGGGATAAAGCCCGCTCTACAAAGTTTCAGGTAGCCTGCAATAGCCAGGCTACCTGAAACAAAACTGCAAATGTAAAAAAATCAGGTGCCCCCCTGCAAAAGGCTACCTGAAATTTTGCTTTTCCTAATTACTCAATAATCTAGCAATAAAATCCTACTCTGCTTGCAAATGATCCAAAGGTAATACGGTGGAGTTTTTCACTTCCTGCAGCACAAAGCTGGAACGCGCGTCCACCACGCCCGGATGTGCCAAGAGGGTGTCGAGGATAAATTGGGAGAAGCTTTCCATATCTGCGAAAAAAGCGTGCAGCATATAGTCGGTTTCGCCGGTGAGCGCGAAGCAGCGCAGCACCTGCGGCCAATCGCGTACGGAGTCGGCAAAGCCATCGCGCAGGTGGGTGCTCTTATCTACGGATACGCGGATAAACACCTGTAAGCCGAGTGCCACAGTGGAAGGGTGTACCAAGGCGGCATAGCCACGGATAATGCCGGTGGACTCCAACTGCTTGAGCCGTCGCAGGCAGGGGGAAGGGGAAAGGGCAACACGTTCGGACAGCTCAACGTTGCTCAGTCGTCCGTTGTGTTGCAGGGCCTGAAGGATTTTCAGGTCGATTTTGTCAAGCGAAACAGTGGTTGTCATGATTCGGTATCCAATCATACTACTGGGTTAGAGATTGTGCTGCACGCCGGTGAGCTGGCAGCCAAAACGGTGTTTCAGGGAGGCTTGTGGCCAACCATTAACTACACTGTATATCTCCGGGCGGTATTATATGTGAAACACCTTGAAATAGTCCGCCATATTTTTCACCAATAGCGGAATATACCGCCTGTCCGCCAGCTTTGCCGGACACTTTCAAGCCTAGCCATGAAAAGGTTGTCAAGCCAAACTTCAAAAACATTCGTGTTTCTATCCGACTATAGTGTAAGCACAATTTAGCTAGAATTGCTATTCCAATCATAGAAAAGTGATTGAAAATGCCAAGAAATCCTGTTGGAGTGCTTGCTTTCAGGCTCTAGTTAAGGCTTTTGTAAGAGAGACCATTAATACAACAACATCGTGAAGATGAGAATTTCCTGAAATTACTAAAATGGAAGGATTTTGGGTCTGTTTCATTATTATTAACTACTAGAATGATTTCTGAGGCGATCTCATCGTTTATTGTGAAAAGGAGGCCAAAACAAAAGAATCAAGCCCGTTTCGCATATCGAGTTTACCCTGTAAAAAGCTGCTGTTTTTCAAGTAACCTTGCGCTAGCGCAAACCCAGGACAGGCCAAACCTGTACAATATGAATGATTTTATGTCAGTCTACCTTCTAACCATTAAGCTTATTAATTGACTTGGAGGATCAATTATCAACCTTTAATGACGGGCTTCAGGTATTACTGATAAAACAGACCCTGGGGCTCATAAAATTCTGGTAAATAATCTGGAGAGTTTCACAATGCAGTCACAACATACCAACCACCAGCAAGCGGTCTCCTCAAAGTTAAATAAATTTGACTTAGCTTGGGTGCTAAATCTGTTCGGCACTGCCGTGGGCGCGGGCGTATTGTTCCTTCCGATTAATGCTGGCATGAGTGGATTCTGGCCGCTCGTTGCCATGGCTGTTATTGTTGGCCCGATGACTTATTTTTCCCATCGAGGATTGGCGCGTTTTGTGCTTTCTTCTGCCAAGCCCGGTAGTGATATTACCGAAGTAGTGGAAGAGCACTTCGGTAAAACTGCTGGTAAATTAATTACCCTGCTCTACTTCTTTGCCATTTTCCCCATTTTGCTGATTTATGGTAACGGCATCACCAATACCGTAGACTCCTTTCTCGTCAACCAGCTAGGTATGGCTTCTCCTCCAAGGGCCTTGTTGTCGCTCATTTTGATTGCTTCGTTAATCGGTGTGTTGCTGCTGGGGGAACGTTTCGTTTTGAAAGTAACCGAATGGCTGGTATATCCGCTGATACTTATTTTGTTTGTCTTATCGGTATACCTGATTCCTGAATGGAATACTTCTTCGCTTGCCACTATTCCGAGCGCAAGCGCGTTTTTAAGCACCTTATGGATTACGATACCCGTGTTGGTTTTCTCCTTCAACCATTCACCGGCCATCTCTTCTTTCGTTTTGTCCCAACAGCGAGAATACCAAGATGGCGAATTAACAGACCAGCATGCCAGCAGAACCCTACGCAGTACTTCCGCCGCGTTATTGGTTTTTGTGATGATGTTCGTATTCAGTTGTGTATTGACATTAACTCCGTCCGAACTGGCCTTGGCAAAAGAGCAAAATATTTCGATTCTGTCGTTTCTTGCCAATAAATTTGACAATCCCTACATTTCCTATTTAGGCCCGTTGGTTGCATTTTTAGCCATTACCAGTTCTTTTTTCGGCCACTATATGGGTGCGCGCGAGGGTTTGGAAGGCCTATTTATCAAACTCAAACGTGACTCTGGCTCGGATGTAGCCATCAATCATAAAAAATTGAACCTCTATTCCGCCCTGTTCTTCCTGATTACGTTGTGGGTTGTTGCCATCATCAATCCGAGCATCTTGGGTTTGATTGAATCGCTTGGTGGTCCTATTATTGCGATGATCCTGTTTATTATGCCGATGTACGCTATTAGAAAAGTACCGGCAATGAAACGGTTCCAAGGCAAATTCAGCAATATTTTTGTGGTGGTAATGGGTCTGATAGCAATATCCAATATTATCTATAACCTAATTGCTTAAATTAAGTTGTAACCATATTCAGGCCATCTGAAACCATCAGTTCAAATGTTTGAGAACATGCGAAGTAAGAGGTTTTCAGATGGCCTTTTAGATAAATATCATTCTGTTTGTAGAGCCAGTATTGAAAGAGAAGGGAGCAGAGCCATGATTAGTGTATTCGATATTTTTAAAGTTGGGGTTGGTCCTTCGAGCTCGCATACTGTTGGCCCGATGAAAGCAGATAAACAATTTATTGATGACTTGTGTGCTCAAGGCAAATTAGAGCAGATAGAGCATATCCGCATCGATGTATATGGTTCATTATCTATGACTGGTTTGGGTCATGGGACAGATACCGCTATCATTATGGGGTTGGCTGGTTATTTGCCGCATAATGTCGATATCGATTCGATTCCGACTTTTGTTGAGACGGTTAAAGCCAGCGACAAATTGGCTGTGGCATTAAACAAACACGAAGTACGCTTCCAATATGCCGAAGATATGGTGTTTCATAACGATTTTTTGCCTCTGCATGAAAACGGCATGATCATCACAGCCTTTGATAAAGAAGGAAAAGAAAGCTACCGCCAAACTTATTATTCCATCGGCGGCGGTTTTATTGTTGATGAAGCACATTTTGGTGTTGAAGAAAAACAAACCATTGAAGTCCCCTTCCCTTATAAAAACGCCAAAGACATTATCAAATACTGTAACAATAATGGTCTGTCCATTTCCAAGCTGATGTATCAAAATGAAGTGGCATTGCATGGTAAAGAAGCAGTTGAAGAGTACCTGCAATATATCTGGCAAACCATGTCTGATTGTATGCAGCATGGCTTAATAACTGAAGGCGTGTTGCCAGGCCCGCTAAAAGTTGTCCGTCGTGCTGCAGGGCTTCACCGCTGGCTTTCTGCTAATAAAAGCCTTAGCAATGATCCGATGCAGATTATAGATTGGGTAAATATGTATGCTCTCGCGGTAAGCGAAGAAAATGCCGCCGGTGGGCGCGTAGTAACTGCCCCGACCAACGGTGCGTGCGGTGTCGTGCCTGCTGTCTTGATGTATTACGACAAATTTGTCGAACCGCTCACTCCCGAAATCATCAACCGATACTTGCTCACTGCAGGCATTATTGGCTCGCTCTATAAAATGAATGCCTCTATTTCGGGAGCGGAAGTAGGCTGCCAAGGCGAAGTTGGTGTAGCCTGTTCAATGGCAGCGGCAGGGCTGGCGGAAATTTTAGGCGGTACCCCGGAGCGCGTTTGCAGTGCAGCAGAAGTCGCCATGGAGCATAGCCTTGGTCTTACCTGCGACCCAGTAGGCGGCCAAGTGCAGGTTCCTTGTATTGAACGTAATGCCATCAGCTCGGTAAAAGCCATCAATGCCGCACGTATGGCTCTGCGCCGTGCCAGCACACCATGTGTCGATTTGGATGAAGTGATTGACACCATGTATGAAACTGGTAAAGATATGGATGCCAAATACCGCGAAACCTCACGAGGCGGCTTGGCAATCAAGATTGTCTGCAATTAATATTACGACCTGCTCTCATTCAAGAAGCCATCTCTAGATAACTGGGAGTTATTTAATAGAGCCCCTATGCCCCAGCGCAGGTACTTTGGGAGAGATAGGGAGGCTTCCCCCATTTTTGCCCCACAGGAGACCCTTATGTCCGACATCAAAACCACCCCTTTCCATCAAGCACACAAAGACGCAGGTGCCAAGCTGGTTGATTTCGCCGGCTGGGAGCTACCCATCCACTACGGCTCGCAGATTGCCGAACACGAAGCCGTGCGCACCGACGCCGGTATGTTCGACGTGTCACATATGCTCGTTACCGACGTAACCGGCGAAAAAGCCAAAGCCTTCTTCCGCAAGCTCTTGGCCAACGACGTGGCCAAACTCGGCTTTGTGGGCAAGGCCCTCTATTCTGCCATGCTCAACGACCAAGGCGGCGTCATCGACGATCTCATCGTTTATCGCGGCAACGAAGCCGAAACGCAATACCGCATCGTATCTAACGGTGCCACCCGCGAAAAAGACTCCGCTCAGTTCCAAAAAATCGGTGCCGAATTTGGCATCAAGCTCACCCCGCGCTACGATTTGGCCATGCTCGCTGTGCAAGGCCCCAAAGCCGTGGCCAAGCTGCTCACCGTGAAGCCTGAATGGGCCGACACCATAAACGGCCTCAAGCCCTTCCAAGGCGCTGATTTGGGCAATGATTGGTTTGTCGCCCGCACCGGCTACACCGGCGAAGATGGCGTGGAAGTGATTCTGCCTGGCAGCGAAGCCGAGGCTTTCTTCAAAGCATTGCAACAAGCCGGCGTGAAACCCTGCGGCCTCGGCGCACGCGACACCCTGCGCATGGAAGCCGGCATGAACCTCTACGGCAACGACATGGACGACAACACCAGTCCGCTCGAAGCCGGCATGGCCTGGACGGTGGATTTGAAAGACGAAGCCCGCGATTTCGTCGGCAAAGCCCCGCTGGTGGCTCTGAAAGAAAAAGGCGTGAGCGTGAAACAGGTTGGCTTGCTCTTGGCCAAAGGCGGCATACTGCGCGAGCACATGGAAGTGATCACTCCGCAAGGCAAAGGGGAAACCACCAGTGGCGTGTTCTCGCCCAGCCTCAAGCAATCCATCGCCATCGCTCGCGTGCCCAAAGACTTTGAAGGCGATACCGCCAAAGTGTTGATTCGCGGCAAAGAAGTGGATGTGCGCGTATTGAAACTGCCCTTCGTGCGCAACGGCCAGAAGCAGTTTGATTAAACGCGGTTAGGTTTTTCAGGTAGCCTGTCCAAGTGAGCACATAGGCTACCTGAAAACGGGATTTCCAGGTTGTGCGAAGTCGAAACAAACACTGCGAACCCACCCGAACACACACCACGAATCTGCCCTGCACAAGATATCGTTTCAGGTAGCCTTGCGTCAGCGCAAACCAGATACAGGCAAAACCTGTATAATGTGAATGACCTTACGTCAGCCCACCTTCTAATTACGGAGAAAAACCATGAGCAACAACATTCCCGCCGAACTCAAATATGTTTCCAGCCACGAATGGCTGCGCGCCGAAGCCGACGGTAGCGTAACCGTGGGCGTAACCCACCACGCACAAGAGCTTTTGGGCGATATCGTATTCGTTGAACTGCCCGAAGTTGGCGCCTCGCTCGCCGCTGAAGACCAAGCCGGTGTAGTGGAATCGGTGAAAGCCGCTTCCGACGTGTACTCCCCGATTGCCGGCGAAGTTGTGGCCGTAAACGAAGGCCTGCCCGATGCGCCCGAAACTGTAAACAGCGATCCCTACGGCGATGGCTGGATCTTCCGCATCAAGCCGGCCAACCCTGCTGACTTGGACGGCCTGATGAACGCCGAGCAATACGCCGCTGAAATCGCTTAATCCGCTAAATAACAGCCTGAAAGCCGCAACGCTTTCAGGCTGTTTCCATTTTTGCCCGCAGCAGGTTTACTCAAAGGCTACCTGAAACCATCTATCCATGAACAGACGACAATTCCTCATCGGCAGTGCTATCCTCGCCTTGGCCGCCTGCAGCAAACGCCACAACCGCTCCCAAGCCCTCCCTAAAGGCAGTGCCGTACTCGCCTTAGGCGATTCACTTACCTATGGCTACGGTGCCGCTCCCGCTGCTGCCTATCCCGTGCAGCTGGCTACGCTCACCGGCTGGAAAGTCATCAACGGTGGTGTATCCGGCAACACCACTGCCGATGCCCTCGCCCGCCTGCCTGAGCTTATGGGGCAACATCCTAAGCTTGTCATCATCAGCATCGGCGGCAACGATTTCCTGCGCAAACTGCCAGAAAGCACCACCCGCGCCAACATCGGCAAAATCATCCAAACCGTGCAGGCCGCCAATATCCCCGCCGTACTGGTGGCCATCCCTCATTTCACCGTAGGTGCACTGTTCGGCAAACTCAGCGACCACCCGCTCTACCACGAAATAGCCGAGCAATACCGAATCCCCCTGCTGAGCGGTGCTTGGTCGGAAATTCTCGGTGATAAGGATTTGAAGTCCGACCAAATCCATGCCAACGCCGAGGGCTACCGCAAATTTGCCGAATTACTAAAAGCATTTTTGGAAGAGCAGGGGCTGGTGTAGCAACGAGGCTGATCCGTATTAAAGATTAAAGGCTACCTTAAAACAAAAGCGTCGAGCAGTAAAGGAACTGCCTGACGCTTTTGTTGCATGAAAATTTTATGGTGCTGCGTTTTAATTTTGTTGAAGTTGCGTTTTAGCTTTGTAGAAACTCGTCTTCCTTCAGATTTTCAAGCGGTGTCTGCTTCCTAGTTCTACCCCTTCGCCCGTTCCAACAGCATCAACATCATCAGCGACAGCGTAACCAATTCATCATGCGCCGCCGTACCGGTTTTTTGCAGGCTGAAGCGTCGCTCCATCAGTGAAGGCCCTTTTTTCAGCAGATACGCCTCCTGCCCGGCGGCATCGTTTACTCCAAAACTTGGATTGAGAAAATAACCGCTAAGCATGCCCACAACCGGAGTCTCGCCCACAAGCGCATCCCAAAATGCCAACCACGGGTTTTTCTCGCGCACTTCATACAGTAGCCGGTTGCCGGCATCGTATATTTGGTAGGAAATGCGCCACAGCGAGCGCATGCCGTTGCGCCGTATCGAGCCGAGCTCCTCGCCGTTTTCGTTCACAATCCGGTAGCAGGCGTTGAAATCGATGATGCGGTCGGCCTGTATGCGGTATAGCCGCGTGCGGCGGGTGGCATCGCTAAAAATCTCTACGGCTTCCTTCAGCTTAAAAATCTTCTGCCGTGTGTAGGCCACTTCTCTGCCTCTGGCATCCACCACGCTGAAATCGTTGGATGGTGTGAATATTTTGAAATGGAAATGCAGCGGCAGTTGCATGTTTTGCATAACTGTTCTTTACTTTATAAAGACTGAAGTTGGGTTGGTAATAAATTTCAGGTAGCCTCAAACCATGTGCTCGCAGGCTACCTGAAACTGGATATATATTAAAGATACCAAGGCGGCAAACGCTATTCTTCCAGCTCCGCATCTGCAGCGTCGTAGGCATCCACGATTTTCTGCACCAAGGGATGGCGTACCACGTCTTCGCTGGTAAAGGTGTGGAAATAAATGCCATCGATGCCTTGCAGTTTTTCCCGCGCGTCTTTCAGGCCAGATTTAATGTTGCGCGGCAAGTCGATTTGGCTGATGTCGCCGGTAATCGCTGCCTTGGCGCCGAAGCCGATACGCGTGAGGAACATCTTCATCTGCTCCGGCGTGGTGTTCTGCGCCTCATCTAGAATCACATATGAGCCGTTCAGCGTGCGTCCGCGCATATAGGCCAGCGGGGCAATCTCAATCAGCCCGCGTTCCAGCAGCTTGGTAACGCGGTCGAAGCCCATCAAATCATACAGCGCGTCATACAGCGGGCGCAGATAAGGGTCTACCTTCTGCGCCAAATCGCCCGGTAGAAAGCCGAGTTTTTCCCCCGCTTCCACAGCTGGGCGCACCAACACAATACGTTCCACTTCGTGCTTGCTCATGGCATCCACTGCTGCCGCCACTGCCAAATAAGTCTTGCCTGTGCCCGCCGGGCCTAGGCCGAACACAATATCGTGGCTGAGTAGTGCGCGGATATAGCCGTTTTGGCGCGGTGTGCGCCCACCCAGCTTGCCGCGCCGAGTTTGCAGGAAATACTGATGCCCAGCTTCGTTTTTCGGTACAAAAGCTTCATCGGCCGTTTTGGCTTCGACGGCTGCGAGCCGGATGTCGTTATCACCTAAATCCCTTCGCTCAGCCAATTCGGCTAGTTTCAAAAGCGCTTCCCGTGCCGCATGGGCGTGACTGCCAATAAAGGTAAACTCGGCAAACCGCCGTCCGATTTCCACTTCCAGCGCTTTGCCCAGCTTTTCCAAGTTTTCTTCCAGCGGCCCGCACAGCCGTTGCAAAACAGTGTTGTCGATCTCTTCAAATTTCAGGTGTACAGTGTGGCTCATAAGCTCTCAAATATTCGTTGCAAACCTCCGGCTGTTGCTTTCCAAGTCTGCCGGAACAATATAATTTATAAGATGATAGGCCGTATTGCCCGCTAGGGCAAACTCCCTGTTGAACAGTTTTTAAGCGGCATAAAATCCATCCCCAATATGACGGCACATTGTTGCATAAAGCATACAATTTCGCCCGCATCTGCCGTTTTGCCCACGATTGGATTTGTTTTTTTGCCGCCGAACAATTATATTGCAGTCATGAAATCGCTAATGCGGCGATTGCGTGAGAGCTTAAATAAAGAAAGACGAAGTTTCTTTTTTAAGTGTGTATTTTTAGTTTAGACATAGATAAAGGAATGCAGCATGAAAAAAACCCTGATTGCATTAGCATTGGTTTCCTTGCCGGTTGCCGCTTCTGCAGAAGTGATTCTGTACGGTAACATCCGTGGCGGTGTTGAATTTACTCGTGAAGGCACTTCTGCCCAGCTGAAGAGCGAAAGAAACGCTTGGGGCGTGGTTGACTACGGTAGCTACATCGGCTTTAAAGGTTCTGAAGACCTGGGTGGCAACCTGAAAGCCATTTGGCAGGTTGAAGCTAACACCAGCTTGGCCGGTAACAGCTTTGTAAACAACCGTGACAGCTTCGTTGGTTTGGAAGGTGGCTTCGGTACCGTTAAAATTGGTCGTGTAAGCACCCCGCTGAAACAGGCCTTGGATGCCCAAGACAACTGGGAATACGACAGCCGCGTTTTAGGCTTGGGTTATTACGGTCGTTTCGGTCAACGCCGTACCAGCTTGAACTATCAGTCTCCTGACTTCGGTGGCTTCGACTTCGCTTTCCAGATGGCTCCTGGCTCTAACGTACACGGCGGTCGCACCAACGACGGCAAACCGGTATTCGGTTTGGGCTTGGGCTACAAAAACAGCGGCTTCTTTGCCCGTTACGCAGTTGAGTATGCCCGCAAATCTACTGCCGCTGCTGGTGGTCTGAAAGACAGCCACGTTCACAACCTGTCTGCAGGTTATGATGCCAATAACCTGTACGTTGCTGGTGGTATCCAATACGGCAAAAACGTAAGCCCGGTTGGTAGCACTGATATTAATATCGCTACTCAAACCGAGAATAATGCCAAAACCAAAGAGGCTCAAATCTCTGCAGCTTACACTTTTGGTGCCGTTACTCCGAAGGTTACTGTAGCTTACGGTCGTGCTGACAGCGATAATACTGCTCATGATGGCGGTCGCTACCTGCAAGCCATCGTTGGTGCTGACTACGCATTCTCTCGCCGCACCACTGGTTTGGTATCTGTAGGTTGGTTGCGTGAAAAAGCCAACTCTAACGATAAGAACGTTAACAACTGGGGCGTAGGCACTGGCGTAGTACACAAATTCTAATTTGTGGCTAGCCTAGTCTAGTAACCCAACAAAAAGGCTTGCTTCGGCAAGCCTTTTTGTTTGTCTATACTCTTCTATTTGCTTGGCACACAGGAGAGTAAGGCTACCTGAAAATATGGTTTCACCGAAATTAAACCAGTCATTTGCATTTTCAGGTAGCCTTCACTGTAACATAGCAAATTATATGCATAGTGAGTATTACGCATATATTCAAGTTACCCCTTGTAGTATTGCTCTTGCCGTATACATATGGAATTGTTCTGTATCTTCCTTGTGCACTGAAGAGTGCTACCTGAAACCTAACATTGTTGTTCTGCAGCTTTGTGTACTGTTTATCCACTCTCACATGGTTGGAGATAAACTACTAATTGGCAGGAGAGGTGGCCATAAGAGCACAACTCCTTTTCATCTACCCACATAAAAAGGCTACCTGAAACCTTTCAGGTAGCCTTTTCTCATCCAGTTGCAGCGGTTTAATTAGTAAACGGATGCTGCAGCACGATGGTTTCCACGCGATCGGGGCCGGTGGAGACGATGGCGATGGGCGCGCCGCACACCTCTTCGATGCGTTTCAGGTAGCCTTTGGCGTTTTCCGGCAGCTGATCAAAGCTTTGCACGCCGAAGGTGGATTCTGTCCAGCCGGGTAAGGTTTCGTAGATCGGGGTGCAGCCGGCCACGGCATCGCTGCCGAAGGGCAGGATATCGGTGGTGCTGCCGTCGGGCAGGGTGTAGCCGGTGCAGATTTTGATCTCGGGGATGCCGTCCATCACGTCGAGTTTGGTGATGCACAGTCCGCTGATGCCGTTGATTTGGATGGCGCGTTTGAGGGCGGCAGCATCGAACCAACCGCAACGGCGGGCACGGCCGGTTACCGAGCCGAATTCGTTGCCGCGTTCGGCTAGGCCTTTGCCGGTGTCGTCGAACAGTTCGGTGGGGAAGGGGCCAGAGCCGACGCGGGTGGTGTAGGCCTTCACGATGCCGAGCACATAATCCAAGGCCTGCGGCGGCACGCCTGCACCGGCAGAGGCAGCGCCTGCCAAACAGTTGGACGAGGTAACAAAGGGATAAGTGCCGTAGTCGATATCCAGCAGCGTGCCTTGCGCACCTTCAAACAGCAGGCGTTCGCCGCGCTGAATGGTGTCATGCAGGCTGCGTGACACATCGGTGAGCATCGGCAGAATACGTTCTTTGAAGGCGTTGATTTTAGCCATCACGTCATCAAACTGCACGGGCTCTGCGCCATGCAGATGCTGCAGCTGCACGTTATACACTTCAAGGTTGGCGCGCAGTTTGTCGGTTAACAGTTTGGCATCGGCCAAATCGCCCAAACGGATGGCGCGACGGGATACTTTGTCTTCATAAGCCGGGCCGATGCCTCGGCCTGTGGTGCCGATTTTGCCAGCGCCTTTAGAGGCTTCGCGGGCATGATCGAGCGCAATGTGGTAGGGCAGAATCATCGGGCAGGTGGGGGCGATGTGCAGCCGGCCGGCCACATTTTTCACGCCTGCAGCAGTGAGCTCGTCGATTTCGCCGAGCAGGGCTTCGGGGGAAACCACCACGCCTGAGCCGATATAGCAATGCAGGTTTTCATGCAGGATGCCGCTGGGAATCAGGCGCAGCACGGTTTTTTTGCCGTTCACCACCAGCGTGTGCCCGGCATTGTGGCCACCTTGGAAGCGCACCACACCGGCGCACTCTTCTGCCAGCCAGTCTACGATTTTGCCTTTGCCTTCGTCGCCCCACTGCGCGCCGATTACTACGATATTTTTTGCCATGATGTTGTTGCCTTTGTTGGAATATTCGTTGGAGTTTCTCTTTTCAGGTAGCCTTTAAGTGAGGCTACCTGAAATTATTTATGCCACCTGTGTTTGATGCTCGCTTCCCGCACGCTCGCGGATTGTGCCCAGGCGATACACGGTTTCGCCTTGTTCGGTGAGGAAGGACTGCGCTGCCTCAGCCTGCTCGGCAGGCACGATAACGGCCATACCGATACCGCAGTTGAAGGTGCGGTACATTTCCTGTTGTTCCACGTTGCCGGCCTGTTGCAGCCATTGGAACAGTTTGGGCAGCGGCCAGGATTGGGCATCGATTTGCGCCACACAGTTTTCGGGCAGTACGCGCGGGATATTTTCGGTGAGGCCACCACCGGTAATGTGTGCCATGCCTTTGATTTCAAATTTTTCCAGCGCCGCCAAAATCGGTTTCACATACAGGCGGGTGGGCGCGATAACGGCTTGGCGCAGGGTTTTGCCGCCATCGAATTCGGCATCCAAATCGGGATTGCTGCGCTCGATGATTTTGCGGATGAGGGAGTAGCCGTTGGAGTGCGCGCCGTTGGAGGCGAGGCCGAGCACCACGTCGCCGGGCCGGATGCTGCGGCCGTTGATGACTTTGCTTTTTTCCACCACGCCCACGGCGAAGCCGGCCAAATCGTATTCGCCTTCGGGATACATGCCGGGCATTTCGGCCGTTTCGCCGCCAATCAGGGCGCAGCCGGATTGTTCGCAGCCCTCGGCGATGCCTTTAATCACATCGGTGGCGCGCGCCACATCGAGCTTGCCGCAGGCGAAATAGTCGAGGAAAAACAGCGGCTCTGCGCCTTGCACGAGGATGTCGTTCACGCTCATGGCCACCAGGTCGATGCCCACGGTGTGGTGAATATCCCATTCAAACGCTAGTTTCAGCTTGGTGCCTACGCCGTCGGTGCCGCTTACCAGCACGGGGTTTTGATACTTTTTGCTGATTTCCACCAGCGCGCCGAAGCCGCCCAAGCCGCCCAACACTTCGGGGCGCATGGTGCGCTTGGCAAAGGGTTTGATGTTTTCGATCAGTTGGTCGCCCGCATCGATATCGACACCGGCATCACGGTAGCTGAGGGATTGGGTCATGGCACTCTTTCGGGAAAAAATTTAAAACAGGAAAACGCTATTTTACCTGATTTTAAGCAGCAGCTAAGGATTGAATTGGGCAGCCTAATTCAGCAGGTTGTCGAGCGCACGCTCAATGGTGGGGAAGGTAAACTCAAACCCTTGCTGCAACAAGGCTTTCGGCGGGGCAAATTGGCCGTCTAACACCAAATCGGCTTGCTCGCCCAGCATCAGGCGCAACATCTGCTCGGGAACGGAAAACAACAGCGGGCGGTGCAGCCGTTGGGCGGCGGCGCGGGCAAAGTCGAGTTGGGTGGTGCGCTTGGGGGCAGTAAGGTTGTAGGCCTGAAAGCCGCTGTGTGTTTGCGTGGACAGGAAACGGATGGTGGCCACGGCATCATCCATATGCACCCACGGCAGGGGCTGCTCGCCGCTGCCGAGCCGGCCCGCGCAGTAGCGCACCGGTTTGAGCAGCTGCGGCAAAATGCCGCCATCCCTGCCCAACACCACGCCAAAGCGGCATACGGCCACCGGCACGCCGCTCTCCTGCTGTACGCACTGTATCGCCGCTTCCCATTGCTGGCAAAGCTGCGAAGGGAAAACATTTTGTGGCGGCGCGTTTTCCGCACACGGCGGCCAGCCCTCCGCGCTGCCGTTGCCATAATAGCCCACGGCGGAAGCCTGAATGATGAGGCGCGGCGGCTGCGGGTGGCGGCGCAGCCAGTCGGCCACCGCTTGCACCGGCTGCAAGCGGCTTTGCAACAGCTCCTGCTTGCGCTGCGCCGTCCAGCGGCCTTCGCCCACCGACGCCCCGGCCAGGTTGATCAGCAAATCAGGGCGGATGCTGTCGTAGAGGTGGTGCAGCGCGGCGATGTATTCAAAACGCTTATCTACCTCCCGAGCGCGGGCCGGATGGCGGCTAACGATAATCACACGATGCCCTTCGGCCTGGTATGCTGCAGCCAGATGGCGGCCGATAAAGCCGCTGCCGCCGATAATCACGATGGTTTGACGGCTCATGCGTACCTCCGGCCGGCAAAAGAAAAGGCTACCTGAAACATGATTTCTCTTTCATGCGTAAATTTTCAGGTAGCCTGCCATGTTCCGGGCGGGTGTGCAAGTTTATTGGCGTGAGGAATTGGAATGGAGAGAATGAAGCAGTGGGTTATTCTCTTTATGCGGAGCTGGGCTTCAAAATGGAACGCTGAAAAAAGGCTACCTGAAAATCTTCAGGTAGCCTTTTTATATTCCATACGCTGCTTACAGGCCGTGTACTTTAAAGCGGCCTTCAACCGGGGCGAACTGCTTGTCTGCGGCGGGCGCGGCGATGCCGCCGAATACGAGCTGGGCGCGCAGGGTCCAGCTGGCGGGGATTTGCCATTGTTCGGCCACGGCTTGGTCGATAACGGGATTGTAGTGTTGCAGGTTGGCGCCGATGCCGGCGGCGGCGAAGGTGATCCATACGGCGTATTGGTGCATGGCGTCGGCGTGTTCGGCCCATACGGGGAAGTTGGCGGCGTAGGCGGGGAATTGCTCTTGCAGGCCGCGCACGACGGATTGGTCTTCAAAGAAGAGCACGGTGCCGGCTGCGGCGGCGAAGCCGGCCAGTTTTTGGGCGGTGGGCTCGAATTTGTCGGCGGGCACGATTTGGCGCAGGGCGACTTCGGTGAGCTGCCAGAGTTTTTCGTGTTCGGCGCCGAACAGCACCACGACGCGGGTGGATTGGGAGTTGAAGGAAGAGGGGGTGTGCAGCACGGCGTGTTCTACGATGGCGGCCACTTCTTCGGCGGGCAGGGGCAGGTTTTTGTTGAGCGCGTACACGGAACGGCGGGTGCGGGCGGCCTCTTGCAGGATTTGATGGCTCATGATTTTTCCTGGTGTGATGATAATGTAATGTGCGGCAGTATAAGGGTTTTGCGGCGCGGGGTGGTAGCGCTTTGCGGCAAGATGGTGTTTCTTGCTGGGAAAAGATGGGGGGTGATTTTGCGGGGGATGATTTTCAGGTAGCCTGTATGGAAGGGGCTACCTGAAAGTGGGGCTGGGTTTGCATGGTTTTAATCGCCGTGGTTTTGATCGTCTTTGGCGATGGTGGTTTTTTGATTTGTTTGCTCTTGGGTACGCAGTTTCCATGCTGTATAGCGGATGGAGCGGATGACTACCCAGCCCCAGATGACGAATAGTGGGGGTGCCCAGTTGTATCTTATCCAGTCGGAAAAAGGGGTTCTTGGGGTTTGGTAGATAGCCATTATGCCCAAACATGAGGCAATTAAGGAAAAGATGTCTTTGATGCCATAAGGCATATATTTGGTTTTGGTGTCTTCTTCCGGGAATAACGTTGCCGAAAAAAAGTATTTGATTAAAAGATAGAGTGATAAAACAAATGCAACGGGAGGGCCAATCATAAACACCCAAAATATCATGATACGCATGAGGTCATCAGGATGTGTAGCAAAGGCAAGGGGTGCAGCCCAGATAAGTAGAAAATTAGCGGCGGCAGCAGCAAAAGAGATGATGGTTGTGGCAACGATTGCTAGGCCATACCCAAAAGACTGAAGGGCAGAATAAGAACCGGATTGCTTCATTTTTCGCTCCACAAAATTTAAAGGCTACCTGAAAACCAAAGCAAGGTTTTCAGGTAGCCTTTATCTTACTGCGCCCTTACAGAATCTGCCACACGAAGAAAATCAAAGTGTGCAGGATAAACAGCGGCACGAGGATGCCGAACGACCAGGCCATGTAGCCGAAGAAGCCGGGCATGGGCACTTTGCGTTGTTCGGCGATGGCTTTTACCATGAAGTTGGGGGCGTTGCCGATGTAGCTGAGCGCGCCCATGAACACGGAGCCCATGGATACGGCCAGCAGGGTGTGGAACAGGTGGCCGTTCATCAGGGTGTGCGCGTCGCCGCCGGCCATGTTGAAGAACACGAGGTAGGTGGGGGCGTTGTCCAAAAAGGCGGAGAGCATGCCGGTCATCCAGAAATACATGGTGTTGATCGGGTTGCCGGAAGCATCGTGCACAAGGGAAATCAGCGGGGCAAACGCACCGTGTTCGCCGGCTTGCAGCATGGCCAATACGGGGGCGATGGTGATGAAGATGCCGAGGAAGAGTTTGCCCACTTCGGCAATCGGGCCCCAGTTGAATTCGTTTCCGGCACGCACCTGTTTGGGGGTGATGGCGAGGGAGGTAACGGCCAGTGCCACCAAAATCAGGTCGCGGGCGAGGTTTTGCAGGGCGTAGTGGGTGCCGAAAATTTCCAGGCCGGGGTGCGCGGGCTTCCAAATGCCGGACATCATCACGGCTGCCACCACGCCGCCCAGGAGCAGGAAGTTCCATTTGCCCATGAGCTTGATTTTTTCGGGCGGGCTGTCGGGGCTCGGGTCTTTGGCAAGGATTTCATCGGCTTGGGCGAAGTATTTGCTGTCGAGGATGTAGAACACGGTGAGCAGCACGGCAGCGCTAATCAGCACGGGCGGCAGCATGTGTTGCACCGTCCACAGGAAATCCACGCCTTTGAGGAAGCCGAGGAAGAGTGGCGGATCGCCCAGCGGGGTGAGGCCGCCGCCGATATTGGCCACGAGGAAGATGAAGAAAATCACCACATGCACACGGTGCTTGCGGTTGTCGTTGGCTTTGAGGATGGGGCGGATCATCAGCATGGCGGCGCCGGTGGTGCCCATCACGGAGGCCAGGAGCGTGCCGATGGCGAGCAGCGCGGTGTTCATGCGCGGGCTGCCGTGCAGATTGCCCCATACGAGGATGCCGCCGGAGATGGTGTAGAGCGCCCACAGCAGCAAAATGAAGGGGATGTATTCGGCCACCAGGGCGTGCACCAGCACATGCAGGCTGGTGGAGAAGCCATACACTAGGGTGAAGGGGATGAGGAAGGCCAGCGTCCAGCCGGCGGTAATTTTGCCGAAATGGTGGTGCCAAATATGGGCGAAAAACAGCGGGCCGGTGGCGATGGAGAGCAGAATCAGCACGAAGGGGATGCCCCAGGGCAGGCTCAGTTCGGCGCCGTTGAGCTCGCCGGCCAGCGCGGGAAGCGGCAGGGCGAGCAGCGGCAGGAAGAGGGCGGTTCGGATACGCATCGGGTTTCCTTTTGACGGGTGGTCTCAAACAAAATACTTCAGCCGGACGGCTTATCCGGCTGCTTTGCCGTGCCGATTGTAAATGAAAGCGGGCGGTGTGTCAGTATGTGTTATCCGATGATGCGGCAGGCTACCTGAAAACGGTGGGGAGTTCGGCTGCGCCGGCAGAGGCGGCACAGTGCGGCACATTTGTGGCAAATGTTCTATGGGCCGCTTTTCGGGTTTGCAGAAGGCAGGGGCTACCTGAAAAATATTGCTTGGGCGGGGCAAATATAGTGAATTAAATCTAAACCAGTACAGCGTTGGCTCGCCTTGCCGTACTATTTGTACTGTCTGCGGCTCGCCGCCTTGTCCTGATTTTTGTTAATCCACTATAGATTTTCAGGTAGCCTGCCGCACAACGGGGCTACCTGAAACCCACCCGCCCGCTGTGCTACAATCCCGCCCTTGAATCGAACTGCCGCAAACCCGCCATGACCAAGAAAAAACCGAAAACCTTTGAAGAAGCCGTGAGCCGGCTGGAAGCCATCAACCAAGCCATGCAGGCCAGCGATATGCCGCTGGAAGACGCGCTGGCCGCCTATCAGGAAGGCAGCGAACTGGTGCGTTTCTGCCAAGCGCGGCTGGCCGAAGTGGAGCAGAAGCTGCAAGTGCTGGATTCCGGCGTGGAACGCGAGCTGGTGTTGGAACAAGATGAATAAACCCGATAATTGGCAACAACGCGCCCGCGCCCAAGCCGAACTCGTGCTGGAGCGCGTGCTGCCCGCAGAAAACAGCCTGCCGCAGCGGCTGCACCAAGCCATGCGCTATGCTGTGCTCGGCGGCGGCAAACGGCTGCGCCCGCTGTTGGTGCTGGCTGCCGCCGAATTGGGGCAATCTGAAGCCGCCGCTGCCGAAGCCGCCCTGGCCGCCGTGGAGCTGGTGCACGTTTATTCCTTGGTGCACGACGACATGCCCGCCATGGACAACGACAGCCTGCGCCGCGGCAAACCCACCTGCCACGTCCAATACGACGAAGCCACCGCCCTTCTGGTGGGAGACGCGCTGCAAACCCTTGCTTTTGATGTGCTCAGCCGCCCCAACGGCCTGCCTGCGCCTCGGCAGCTGCAAATGGTGCACACCCTCGCCCGCGCTTCCGGCAGCCTCGGCATGGCCGGCGGGCAGGCCATCGATTTGCAATCCGTGGGGCAGCGCATCGGCCAGGCCGAGCTGGAAACCATGCACCGCCTGAAAACCGGCGCCCTCATCCGCGCCGCCGTGGCCCTGGGTGCGCTAAGCTGCCCCGATTTGGACGATGCTGCCCTGGCGCGGCTCGACGACTACGCCGCCAAACTCGGCCTTGCCTTCCAAGTAATCGATGACGTGCTCGATTGCGAAGCCGACACCGCCACCTTGGGCAAAACCGCCGGTAAAGACCAAGAAGCCGACAAGCCCACCTATGTCAAACTCATGGGACTGAACGCCGCCCGCGACTATGCTGAACGGCTCGTGGCCGAAGCGCAGCAAGCCTTGTCCGGCTTCGACGCCCGCGCCGACCGTCTGCGCCAACTGGCCGCCTTTGTTACCGAACGGCGAAACTAAGGGGTTACCGGCCGAAAAAGAGAAAGGCTACCTGAAAACCTGCTAAAAGGATTTTCAGGTAGCCTTTAATTTGGCACCAAGCCATAGGCCGGATACTGGTATCCGACAAAACGTTATGTTGGAAATATCGGATTCGAGAGTCCGACCTACGGCTTTCGAAACAGCACGGGCTAACTGCCATGCCGATTGCTCAAGCCACTACGTATCGATCTACGTTGTGCATTGTTGATCGACTATAAAAAGGCTACCTGAAACTTTAGCTTCGCAGAAACTTCGCTGCGCTGCGTTTTCAGGTGGCCTTCCGTTATGCTTCAACGTTACCGGTGTAAAGCTTCGGGTTTACCAGTAATTCATCACTTTCCACCAAACGCCGCCGATGATCACGAAGACGGCGAGGTTGACTACGCTCATGATGAAGCCTGCTTTCCACTATTCGCCCAAGGTGGTGTAGCCGGAACCGAAAATCACGGGCGAAGTGCCGGTGGCGTAGTGGGTGAGGGTCATCATGATGCTGGAAGAAGAAGCCAGCAGCAGGGCGTAGAGCATGGGGGGCGCGCCCAGAGCCAGGCCGGCGGCATAGAAGGCGCTGAGCATGGCGGTGATGTGGGCGGTGGTGCTGGCGAAGATGTAGTGGGCATACATGTAGGCCAGAAGCAGCAGGGTTACCGCGCCAACCCAGCCCATGCCCATGCCGCCGATGCCGCTTTCCAAGAGTTTGGAGAGCCAGGCAATCAGGCCGAGCTTGTTGAGGAAGGTGGCCATCATCACCAGGGCGGAGAACCAGGTAACGGTGTCCCACGCGCCTTTTTCAGTCAGGACATCCTGCCAGGTAAGCACGCCGCTGAGCAGCAGCAGGGAGAGGCCGAGGAAGGCGGTGGTGGTGGGGTTGACGGCGTAGGCTTTGCCGAAAATCATGGCCGGAATGCCTGCCCACAGCAGCAGCAGGATGGCAAAAATGCCCAACATGATTTTTTCGCCGCGGTTCATCGGGCCCAGTTCTTGCAGCTTGTCTTTGGCAAACTGAGAAGCGTTCGGGGTTTCCTTGATTTCGGGCGGGAAGAAGAAATACAGCACCAGCGGCATTAGGAACATGGCCGCTACACCGGGCACAAACATGGCAATGGCCCAAGTGGCCCAGCTCAGATGGATATCGGAGTTGGTGGCTTTGGCAATCAGATCCACGATCAAAGGGTTGGGCGCAGTGGCGGTGATGAACATGGCCGAAGTAATCGGGTTGCTGTGGTAGTTTACCAAGGCCAAGTATTTACCGATGCGGCTTTGCGTACCTTTTTCCGGGTCGGAATCGAAGCTGCCGGCAATGGATTTCATAATCGGGTGGATGATGCCGCCGCCGCGCGCAGTATTACTGGGCGTTACCGGAGCGAGAATCAGCTCGGAAATGGCCAGGCTGTAGCCGATGCCCAGCGTTTTCTTGCCGAACAAGGAGATAAAGTAGTAGCCGATACGCGCGCCCAGCCCGGTTTTCAAGATGCCGCGCGAAATCATGATGGAAATACCGATGAGCCAAATCAGCGGGTCGCCGAAGGAGCTCAGCGCATCTTTAATGGCCACGGTAGCCGGATTTTTGATCGGGTTGCCTTCGGGATCAAGTTCGGGCACGGTTACTTTGGTAATGGCCACCAGCATAATGGCGAGAATCGACAGTGCGCCGATGGGCATGGCTTTGCCGATAATGGCGGCAATCACGCCCACAAACAGCGCCAACAGATGCCAGGCATTGGGGGTAACGCCCTGCGGCACGGGAATGACAAACCAAATCAACAGCGTCAGCGCAACGGCCACCGCCATTGGTATGGGCTTAAACCCGAGTTTGTTGTCCATTTCCTACTCCTTAATTCAAGTTGATGAAAGTACTGCAACCAATGAATTGTCTAGCGCATTTTAGCAGTTTTTTACGTAAATAGAAGGAATTTACTTTGCTAAAATTTATTGTGGATACAATGAATTGTTGAAATGAAACGAATGCGGAGGCATCGAGGCGGCGCAAAATGGCAAAGGCTACCTGAAAACCGGCGGGGATTTTCAGGTAGCCTTGATTCGGGGTTGGCTGTTATAGCTGTTCTTTTTTCACGGCAGCCAGGGCGCGAGCGAGGTTGTAGGCCAATACGTCGTCCACCAGGCGGGGCACTTCGTCTAAGAAGGCCTGCTGCATATTCTGCACCATCAGCGCGGTTTGCCGCTGCAACGCGGTTTTCACCATGCCGGATACGGCATCGGCCAGATGCGGGCGCAGTTTTTCGGCCAAGCGTTCGAGCAGGACTTGCTCGCTTAAGCAGAGGATTTTGTGTTGCAGATTGCTGGGCAGTGTGTAGGCGTTGAGCAGCACCACTTTCTCGGCAGCGGCGGCCAGCGCAGCGGTGCCGGGCTCGGCTTGGGCATCGTATTCGGGCTGTGCGGCCGCCTCGGCGGCGGCTTCGATTTGTTCGGCTATGTTTTGATCGGGCGTTACCGTGGGCTGTGCGCCGCCCAGCCATACGGTGGCCTGCTCGAGAACGGGCTCGTCGCGGCCGACGCGCAGGGAGTTTTGGGCGGCCAGCCAGTCTTCTTGAAACAGGATTTGCGGATTATTCAGCTCGGCTTCGGAGCTGGCGGTTTGCAGGTTGTGCTGTTGCTGCCAATGTTGGAGATAGGCTTGATAGGCCTGTTTTTGTTCGTCCAGATTCAAGCGGCGGTGGCGACTGCCGCTGAGCGCACTGGGGCGCGTGCCGGTGCTGGCGGGCTGTGCGGCAGGTTCGGCCACGGGCGTGGGGGTGTGAAGTGGTGCGGTGCGGGGTTCGGCAGTAGGCGCGGCGGCCGGGGCTGGCGTTGGGTTGGCCTCGGCCACCAAGGTGTCGTATAGGAAGGCGGCCGAAGGATGGCGGTTGGATTGGGCGGCAGGCGGTTGTTGTGCCTGTTTGGCCAGGTGGCGGCGTTTTTGTTGCAGGCGTTCCAGGCCTTTTTCCCAATCTTCGGTGTCTGATGCGGTGGATTGCGGGGCAGAAGTGTCGTCGTTGAGGGTGAAAACCAGATTATCTTGCGCTTGGGTCATGGTGGTTTTTCCGAGGAGAGGTTTGCTTGGTATAGTGAATTAACAAAAACCAGTATAGCGTTGCCTCGCCTTGCCGTACTATCTGTACTGTCTGCGGCTCGTCGCCTTGTCCTGATTTTTGTTAATCCACTATATTGACTGTTTCAGGTAGCCTTTCATTGCTCGCCGTGAGGCTACCTGAAAACGTAACGGACGATATTATTTCATAAAATATGCCTCTGTGGGTGGCGGCTGTCCAAGCGCCGGGCTTGAGCTTATAATCCGCCCCGTTGCCCGGCAGCGTGGCCTAGGGGCGGAAAGGAAGAAGGTTATGGAAGAAATCAATCAGAGAATCAGCTATTTGGAAGAAAGCTGCGAGGCTTTGCGCGTGCAAAACCTGGTGTTGGGTAGCGCGCTGAAAAGCTTGCTGCGCAGCCTGCCGCCGGATATGGCGCAAGATGTACTGGAGGCAGTGCGCGCGGGGTTTGATGATGAATTAGCGCGGCTGGAATATTCCGACAGCGCACAAAGCGAGCTGTTCCACGATGCAACTTATACCTTTTTTGGCGAGAAGAATTACTGACTAAATCATTAAATTTCGTTTGCTAAAACACAGGAGAAAACCATGCACACACTTTGCAAACTGCCCTTTTTCGGCGTGGCGGAGGTGAGCGGCGCTGATGCCGCCGAATTTCTGCACAGCCAGCTTTCCAACCACATTTTAGATTTGCAGCCGGGTGAGGCTTGTTTCGCCACCTACAATTCGCCGCGCGGTCGGGTGCTGGCGAATATGCTGGTGTTGCGCCGTGCCGATCGTTTCTTGCTGGTGATGGCGGCGGATTTGCTGGAAGCCACGATAAAGCGGCTGCGGATGTTTGTGCTGCGCAGCAAAACGGTGTTCCACACCGACAGTGCCTGGCAGGTGTACGGCCAAAGCGGTGCGGATACGGGCGTGGATGCCGCCGCGCTCAAATTTGCCGCCGAAGAAGGCGATAACGGGCTGATTATGCTGGTTTTGGCCGGTGGCAACCGCATGGTGCTCAGCCCGGCGCCACTGCCCGATGCCGACTATCCTGCCGCTGCCGAAGCCTGGCAGGCCGCCGAAATTCTGCAGGGGCGGCCGTGGATTTCGCAGCCCACCATGGAAAGCAGTGTGGCGCAAATGCTGAATCAGCACCTGCTCGGCGGCGTGCATTTCAAAAAAGGCTGCTATCCGGGGCAGGAAATCATCGCCCGCGCGCAGTATCGCGGCCAAGTGCGGCGCGGCATGGCGGTGTGCCGCAGCGCCATGCCTGTAGCCGTTGGCAGCAAGGTGGAGGCCGATGGCGAGGAAGTGGGCATTGTGATTAACAGTGCGGCGTACGATGGGGCTGTTGTGCTGCTGGCGGTTATCAAGCACGGCGCGGCAGGCAAGGCCTTGCAGGCCGGTGGGCAGGCTTTGCAAACGCTGAAGTTGTTGTTTGAAACGGAAGCGGATGAATGAGATAGCCGCCTGCCGGATTAAAGCGTAATAAGAAACAGGCTACCTGAAAAAGTTTCAGGTAGCCTGTTGTGTTGCTGCTTGGCTGAATTGCACAGCAAAAGCGTTTTGGCCAGATCGATTAGGGAGTGGTTTTCCGTGTGCCGAAAGCGCCGGTGTACTCACCTTGTTTGTAGTAGGTGCCGCCCATTTCGTCGGCATGGCCGCCATAGAAGTGGCCGCTGAATTTCGCGCCAGAGTTGGCCGTGCCGCTAAAGCTGTTGCCGTTAATGATGCCGTTGTCCAATACAACGGCTGTGTTATTGGGAGTAAGCGTGCCGCTGATGGTGCGGTTGCCGAAATTAACATTAAAGTTGGCCGCGCCGGTTGCAATCTGGGCATTGGTTTGGTTGGACACTGGGGCGTGAACGGCATAACCGGAATAGTTAAATGTACCGCTGGTAGGCATGTCGTTGGCTGAGGTTACGATGCCTTGTGAAAACATATAGCCCTGGGCATTGGTTCCTTCGCGGACATAGCCATAGCTGGATTGAGTCATCACTTGCCCTACGCGAGCGGTGTTTCGTGCTTGCATGTTGAGCAGACCGCCGGCAGACATGTTGGGAGGGATGATATTCAGTTCTTGACCATCTACCTTCAGCACGCCAAAGTTTTGCTGGGTGAAGGACAGAGCCTGCTCGCTGATGCGCTGATAGCCGTTAGACGACAGGGTGATGGCCTTGCCGGTACGCTGATTAGCGGGAGGGGGAGGAGGATTGCCGCCGCCCGGATTGGGATCGTTGGGATTGATCGGACTGTTGGGGTTGGGGCCGTTGCGACCGTTGTCGATCGGGCTGCCGCCGCCACCGCTGCCGCAAGCAGCCAAGCCAAGGGCGGTGATGGCGATGGCCAGTAGGGTTTGTGCTTTCATTCTTATTCCTTGTGTTGAGAAGGTTCTCGGCCTGCTGACCGGGTATCGCATGCAGCGATGGTTGGCTGACATGGCTTGGAGAACGTGAGATAACAAAGGGCGCGATTCTAGCATAAATATGGGGTTGGCCTAATTCAGTTGGCTTGTGTGCTCATCAGGCGGAGGGCTTTCAGGTAGCCTTGTTGGCTGGTGACGAGGCCGATGAATTCGCCGTTGGCGGCGTAGATGCGCAGGGGGGTGTTTTCTGGTAGTTCCGGCGGGGCGGCAGGGGTTTGGCCGAAGCGTAGGGCGCGGATGGTTGGTTCGCTGGCAGTGTGCTGCGGCAGATGTTGCACCAATGCATCACAGGGCAGCAGCAAGGCATCGCGCTGTTCTTCTGTGAGCGCAGTCAGGCTTTCGATGCTGTGGCTGTGTTCGATTTGGAAGCCGGCGGTGGCGGTGCGGCGCAGGGCGGTGAGATGGGCCAGGGTATGGGCGCTTTTGGCAATGTCTTCGGCGAGGGTGCGGATGTAGGTGCCTTTGCTGCATTGCACGCTGATTTGGGCTTCGGGGAATTGGAAGCGGAGGATTTGGATGTCGTGGATATGGATGTTGCGGGGCTGGCGTTGGATATCGATGCCTTGGCGGGCGTATTGGTAGAGGGGTTTGCCTTGGTGCTTGAGGGCGGAATACATGGGGGGCAGCTGCTGCTGCGCGCCGAGGTGCTGCTGGCAGGCTACCTGAAACTCGGCTTGGCTGATTTCGGTGTGGCTGGTGGCGATGATGTTGCCTTCGGCATCGCCGGTATCGGTGGCTTGGCCGAGGCTGAGGGTGGCGATGTAGGCTTTGTCGGCATCGAGCAGATATTGGGCGAATTTGGTGGCTTGTCCGAAGCAGACGGGGAGCAGGCCGGTGGCCAGCGGATCGAGCACGCCGGTGTGGCCGGCTTTTTCGGCACGGTAGAGGTGGCGGGCTTGTTGGAGGGCACTGTTGCTGGAGAGGCCGGTGGCTTTGTCGAGCAGGAGGACGCCGTCGAGGGGGCGTTTTTGAGGTTTCATGGTGTGGATTATTGATTGATGGCTTTAAAGTTTATTTTTTTCAGGTAGCCTTTCCGCGAAGGAAGGCTACCTGAAAATATTGTGCGGTCTATTCAGCGAGCAGTTGGTCGGCAAGGCGGTACACTTCGGCGAAGTCGGGCTCGCCCACATAGGTTTTGGCGATGCGGCCGTTTTTGTCCACCAGAAAGGAGGTGGGGGCGGCGATGACTTGATAGGCCTGCTGGGTTCGGCCTTGTGCGTCGTGGAGCACGGTGAAGGGCAGGTGGTGGGTTTGGGCGTAGGTTTGCACCACGGGCAGGGGGTCGCTCGGCACGGGAATGGAAACGGCGATGATTTGGAAGTTTTTGCCTTGGTAGTCTTGGTGCATCCGGATGAGTTTGGGCATTTCGGTTACGCAGCCGGGGCAGGAGGGAAACCAGAAGTTGATGAGGGTAACTTTGCCTTGCAGGGCGGTTTGATCCACGTTTTGACCTTGCAGGTTTGGCAGGGCGAAGGCGGGGGCGCTTTGGCGTTTGGGGGCGAACAGGATGTAGCCGGCGGCGGCGAGCACGGCCAGCAGGAGGAAGGCGCCGAGGTATTTTTTCATGAGGCGGGTTCTGCGGGGTTGGATGGGATATGGGCGGCAATGGCTTGCTGCAGTTCGGCGGGGAAGCGGATGGCGCGGCCGGTGGTTTGGTCGATGAGCATGAAGCTGACGCGGGCTTCGGCGAGGATGCGCGGGCTGCCGGTTTTGCGGATGGTTTGACTGATCACGGCTTGGCGCGCGTCAGCCTTGGCAAAGGCGGTTTCGATATCGAGTCGGTCGCCGAGGAGGGCGGCGCGGCGGTAGTGGATGTCGATGTGGACGATGGCCATGCCGTAGCGGCTGTTGCGGAAGAATTCGGCCAGCCCGTTGTGGTCGAAATAATCCCAGCGGGCTTCTTCGAGGAATTCGAGATAGCGGGCGTTGTTGACGTGGCGGTACACGTCGAGGTGGTAGCCGCGCACGGTGAGGTGGGTGTGGTGTGGCATGGTGGGGATGGAAATGGCCGGCGTATGGGCTGCCGGCCGTTGGTTTTACAGGGGCTGGAAGGGTTCGCGTTCCACTTCGCGGGCGGATAAATCGCAGAGGATGGGGGAGAGCTGGATGTCGAACCATTCGGCAAAGATGTCGGGGTGCAAATCTGGCCATTGGCTTTCGTCTTCGCACCAGTCGGCCAGTTCGGCGGCGAAGATGGTGTCGATTTGGGATTTGATTTCTGCCCACACTTCTTCGCCGTCATCGCAGGGGTTGGTGAGGTAGGCGTTGGCGTTGTTTTGCAAATCTTCGAGGGTCAGGTCGTCGAGCTCGGCGCCGGGCAGGGCGGTGAGCCAGTTCCAAAACGGCTGTAGCGGCACCAGCCGGAATACGCTGCGGTTGATTTCGTACATGATGCGCTCCTTTGTTGAGGCGGTGGGGAAAAAGGTTTCAGGTAGCCTTTGTTTTTCAGGTAGCCTTTGCTGCTTGTGGAAAGGCTACCTGAAAATCTGAAGGGTGGCAATTTTAGCGGCTAATGATTTCTTCGTGGATGGTATTGGGAGCCGGGCGGCCACTGTTTGTGTTGTCTGCTGGAGTATTGGAAGCTGGGGTGACCAAGTTTGCTGCGGGCTCGGTAGACGGTTGCGCGGTGATGGCTGGTTCAGCGGGGGGTTGTTCGGTGGCGGCTACGGCTTCGCTGCCGGTGTTGCCGCTATCTTCTTCAAAACTGGGCACGTAGTCGTCTTCACTGCCGGGCAGGGTGGTGCCGGTTTGTTTGGCACGGGCGGCCATGTAGGCATCGCGGATGAAGGTGTAGCGGTCGAGCGCAACTTGGTTCACGCCGTCGGTGAGGTCGAGCAGGTTGGCGCGGGTATCCAGGGTTTTCACGCCGGTGGCGGCCCAATAACCGGCGCCGTTGCCGAAGGCAAGTTTTTCAGGGGAGTAAACGCTGGTGATGGTGTTGCCCAGTGCATCGCGCACGGTGCTGGGGCCGAGCAGGGGATAGACGAAGTAGTTGCTGTTTTTCCAGCCCCAGCTGGCGAAGGTGTCGCCGAGGGTGTTTTTGTTGTTGGGCATTTGGGCTTCGCTGGCGATGTCGATGAGGCCGCCGAAGCCAAAGGTGGTATTGATGCCGACGCGCACGAGGTCGGTGCTGGCTTTGGAAATATTGAGCCGCAATAAGTTGCTGCCCACGCTTACGATGTCGCGCAGGTTGTTGAAAAAATTGCCGATGCCGCTGCGCACGGGGCGAGGGGTAACGGTGCGGTAGCCGCGTGCCACGGGGGAAAGGAAGTGGCGGTCGATGCGGTCGTTTACGCCGAACATGAAGCGGTTGTAGCCTTCATAGGGGTCGTAGGCGACGCCTTCGGCCAAGGCATTGCCGGACAGGCCGATGGTGAGCAGGGTAAGGGTGAGCAGTTTTTTCATGATGTTATCCAGCCGCCTACTTCATACAGTTCGGCCAAAGCGGCCACGCCGGCGGGCAGGCCGCGGAATACCCAAGCGGCTTCGGGGCGGCTGCGTTTGGCGGTGGCCATGAGGGAAATGCAGACGGAATCGGCTTGGCTGACGCCGGAGAAATCGATTGCGGGGACAGGACTGTTTTTCAGGTAGCCCAGCTGTTTGCAATAGGCGTGAAACAGCGGGGCGGTTACCGTGGCAACGGTTACTTCCCCACTGAGGTACACGGTTTCATCGCGGCATTCGCTGTGCATGGATTCAGCTGCCGTTTTTGCTGCGCAGCTCTTGAATCAGGCCGTCGATGCCTTTTTGCGCGATGGTGTTGTTGAATTGGCTGCGGTATACGGTTACCAGGCTGGCGCCTTCTACGGCCACGTTATAAACGCGGTATTTGCCGCCGCTTTGGTACATGGTGTAATCCATGGTTACCGGTTTGCCGCCGGAGGGGGTGATGTCGGCGGTAACGATAATGCTGTTGCCGCGCTGAACGGCGTTTTCGCGGATAACCACGTTGGCGTTGCGGTATTGCAGCATGGTGCCGGAGTAGGTGCGGATGAGCAGGGTTTTAAATTGCTCGGTCAGCGCGGTTTTCTGCGCCGGGGTGGCGTTGCGCCAGTTGGCGCCCACAGCCAACTCGGTCATACGGGTAAAGTCGAAATAGGGAATGGCATAGTTTTCGGCCTGACGGCGAACTTGCACATCGTTGTTGTTTTTGGCGTTTTGCAAGATATTCAGCACTTGGGTGCTGTTCTGCTTGAGTTGCGCCACGGCCTGCTGCGGCGTAGCGAAGGCCAGACCGATGCTCATGATGCCGATGCTCAGGGCGGCTGTGAGTGCGGATTTTTTCATTGATGTTTTCCTTTCTCAGTGAAAAATGAAAATATTGTAGTGTGTTTATTGTGTTGAGCCGTTTTTTTCTACGGTGTTGGTCATAAATTTGCCGATTAACTGCTCCAGCACCAAAGCGGAACTAGTGATTTCAATGGTGTCGCCGTTTTTCAGCTCGGTTTCCTCCGCGCCCTGCTGCAGGCCGATATATTGCTCGCCCAACAGGCCGGAAGTGAGAATTTCGGCGGAAACGTCGGTGCTGAAACGGTATTGGCTGTCGATATTTAGGCTCACATTGGCTCGGTAGGTTTTCGGGTCGAGCTGGATGGAGGATACCCTACCCACCACCACGCCGGAAGCTTTTACCGGGGCTTTTACTTTCAAGCCGCCGATGTCGGTAAAGCTGGCGGAAACGGTGTAGGACGATTGCCGGGAAACCGTTTGCCCGCCGGCTACGCGTAGTGATAAAAATACCACAGCGGCAATGCCCAAGGCCACAAAAACGCCAACCCAAAGTTCTAAAGTACTTCTTTTCATAATCCGGTTATCCGATAAACATGATGGCAGTTAAAACAAAATCCAAGGCCAAAACCGTGAGCGCGCTGCTCACCACGGTGCGGGTGCTGGCCCGCAGGATGCCTTCCGGCGTGCTGCGGCAGTGGAAGCCTTGATACACGGCAATCAGAGAAATAGCCACGCCGAACACCACCGATTTAATCAGCCCGTTCACCACATCGTAGCCTACATCGATATTCGCCTGCATCTGCGACCAGAAAATGCCGCCGTCCAAGCCCAGATAGCGCACGCCGATAAGATAGGCGCCGTAAATGCCGGCCACATTGCAGATAGAAGCTAACAGCGGCATGGAAATCACGCCTGCCCAAAAACGCGGCACCACCACGCGGGCAACGGGATCGACCGCCATTACCTTCATCGCCTCCAGCTGCTCGGTGGTTTTCATCAGGCCGATTTCGCTGGTCATCGCGCCGCCCGCACTGCTAGCAAACAAGATGCCGGCCAACACCGGCCCCAATTCGCGCAACAGCGATGCGGCCACCATATAGCCCAAAATATCGGCCGATTTGAATTTGGCCAGCTGCGTGTAGCCCTGCAAACCCAATACCATGCCCACAAACAGCCCGGACACGGCAATGATGACAATGGATAGCACACCGGTGAAATATATTTGGCGGATACCCAGCTGCAGGCGTGGCAGCAGCGTGCCGGAGCGAGCCAGCACGGCAAACAGGAATAGGGTGGTTTTGCCTAGCTCCTGCAGAAAATCCAGCGTTTTCGCGCCTAGGGTTCGGAAAAAATTCATAATTTAGCTATTGAGCAAAACTTGTTGTATGCCGCGTTCGGCCGGATAGCGGAAGGCGACCGGGCCGTTGGGCAGGCCGTTGATAAACTGGGTAATCCACGGCGAATCGAGGCTGCGCATTTCTTCAGGGCTGCCTGAAAATAGGATTTCGCCGTGGGCAAGGAAAATCACTTGGTCGGCAATTTGCAGCGAGCGTGGCACATCGTGTGTAACCATCATGCTGGTGGAGCGCAGGGCACGGTTGATTTTGCTGATTAAGTCGGCAATTACGCCCAGCGAAATCGGGTCGAGGCCGGTGAATGGCTCGTCATACAGCATCAGCGCGGGGTCAAGGGCGATGGTACGCGCCAAGGCAACGCGGCGGGACATGCCGCCGGATAGCTCGTCCGGCATCAGGTTTTCCGTGCCGTGTAGGCCGACGGCACTGAGTTTCAGGCGCACTAAATCGCGGATGATTTCTTTGGGCAAGTCGGTTTGCTCGCGCAGCGGGAAAGCCACGTTTTCATATACGGATAAATCGGTAAACAGTGCGCCGAATTGGAACAGTACGCCCATATTGCGCCGATGTTGGTACAACTCTTTTGCGTTAAATGCGGCAAGGTCACGGCCGTTAATCAGCACGCGGCCGGAAGTGGGTGCAATTTGGCCAGTAATCAGGCGCAGCAGGGTAGTCTTACCACTGCCGGAACCACCCATCACGGCGGCAAACGTGCCTTGGGCTACCTGAAAACTAACGTTGTTCAGGATGGGGCGTTCGCCATAGGCAAAGGCGACGTTTTGCATTTCGATGAAGGGTGTGGCCATAGGCAGCAGGGGGTTAGGTTTACATACAAGGGTGTCGATTATAGGGAAAAAGCGCACTGGGTTCAATGATTTTGCCAATGGTGAGGCTGAGTGCTGGCTGGAAGTGTTGTAGATTCTTTCAGGTAGCCTTTGTGTGTGAGGAAGTGTTTTTATATCATGTAGATAGATTAAAAGGAAGGCTACCTGAAAGTTTTAAGACTGCTGAATGAGTGGTGGATTCTCAGGTAGCCTTTGTGCCTGATAGTATGCGGCTATGATGGCGCGCGGTGGTGTTGCCAGTGTTCGGCCATATCGAGGGCGGTTTGAATGGCGGTGAGCAGGCTGCAGTGGTCGGCGCGGCCGGTGCCGGCTAGGTCGAGAGCAGTGCCGTGATCGACTGAGGTGCGGATGAAGGGCAGGCCAAGGGTGATATTCACGCCTTGGCCGAAGGAGGCATATTTGAGTACGGGTAGGCCTTGGTCGTGATACATGGCGAGCACGGCGTCGGCATCTTTGAGCAGGAATGGCTGAAACAGGGTGTCGGCGGGATAGGGACCACGTACGTCGAGGCCTTGCTCGCGCAGGGATTGTAATTCGGGTTCAATGATTTGAATCTCTTCCCAGCCAAGATGACCTTGTTCGCCGGCATGGGGGTTTAACCCGGCCACGAGGATGGTGGGCTTAGTAATGCCGAATTTGGTTTGCAGGTCGGTGTGCAAAATGTGCAACACGGAGTGCAATAGCGGGCGGGTGATGGCGGCGGGGATGTCTTTGAGGGGGAGGTGGGTGGTGGCGAGGGCAACGCGCAGGCCGTTGCCGGCCAGCATCATGACGACTTGTTCGGTGTGGCTGATGGCGGCGAGGTATTCGGTGTGGCCGCTGAAGGGGATGCCGGCATCGTTGATGATGCCTTTGTGCAACGGGGCGGTTACCATGCCGGCAAATTCACCTTGGTGAATGCCTCTATAGGCACGATCGAGCAGGGAGAGTACGTAGCGGGCGTTGGAGGAGTTGAGTTGGCCGGTGTGGCAGGGTGCGGTGAGGGGAATGTGTAAAACTTCCAGTGCGCCAGGGGCAGGCGGATGGTTGGGGTGATAATCGGCAAGGGGGGTGTCGTAGCCGAGTTGACGGGCACGTTCGGCGAGGAGTTGTTTGTCGGCTAATACAACGCAGCGGCAGGGCAAAGCCTGCTGAGCTAAAGTAAGACAGATATCGGGGCCTATGCCGGCAGGCTCGCCGGAGGTGATGGCTAGAATAGGGGTGATGGACATGGTGAGGCTACCTGAAAATTAAAGATGGTAGGATTATAGCAGTTGGTAGTTAAGCAGATTTTTGATGGCGGATAATGCTTGTGTGCTAAATGAGGGTGTTAGTCAGGATAATTTATTGAGCAAAATAAAAGGATGCTACCTGAAGTAGCATCCTGAGATTTAGCTAGCCGTTAATTATTCGTCGGCGCCAGTGTAGGGGCGCACGTTAACGGTTTTACGGTTGTGTGCGCCTTTTACGGTAAATTCTACGTAGCCGTCCACTTTGGCAAACAGAGTATGGTCTTTACCCATACCTACGTTGTTGCCTGCATGAAACTTGGTGCCACGCTGGCGAACGATGATGGAACCGGCAGGAATCAGCTCGTTACCGTAGGCTTTTACGCCCAGGCGTTTGGCTTCTGAATCGCGGCCGTTGCGGGTGCTGCCGCCTGCTTTTTTACTTGCCATGTTTGATACTCCTGAATTAGGTTAAAAACTTAGGCGATGGCCACGATTTCAATTTGGGTGAAATTCTGGCGGTGGCTTTGGCGTTTCTGATAGTGTTTACGGCGGCGCATTTTGAAAATGCGGATTTTTTCGCCGCGGCCATGAGCCACTACCTTGGCTGTTACTTTTGCGCCTTCAATAAAAGGTGCGCCTACTTTTACAGACTCGCCGTCAGCAATCATCAAAACTTCAGTCAGTTCGATTTGGCTGTCGAGTTCGGCAGGTATCTGTTCTACTTTCAATTTTTCGCCAACAGCAACTTTGTATTGTTTGCCGCCGGTTTTTATGACCGCGTACATACTCAACTCCATGTGGGGTTATATCAAAGGGTTAATTTATCTGGTGTTCGATAATGTCTAGAACACAAGAACTGCGCATTCTATTGCATCTGTGGTTATCTTGTCAAAAGGTTATTTTCCTTTTGTAGTCTGATGACTGTGTTGTTGTTGGTAAAGAATGGGTCAAAAGATGTTTGACAAAGTTTTTTTTGAGGCGTATAGTTCGCATCTTCGCTGTCCCGCATGGCGCAATTTGTTTGTCGCCGGTTTGGTTCAGCAGCTCTTTAACAATCAGATTACCGATAAGTGTGGGTGTTTTACACCTGCACTGTTGAGAAGAAGACAAGACGATGTTTAACATTGTTCTGTCGATTTCTTTGAAGCAGACCAGAAGTTATTAAGTTAGAGATTGAACATAAGAGTTTGATCCTGGCTCAGATTGAACGCTGGCGGCATGCTTTACACATGCAAGTCGAACGGCAGCGGGGTAGTGCTTGCACTACTGTCCGGCGAGTGGCGAACGGGTGAGTAATATATCGGAACGTACCGAGTAATGGGGGATAACCAATCGAAAGATTGGCTAATACCGCATACGTCCTACGGGAGAAAGCGGGGGATCGCAAGACCTCGCGTTATTCGAGCGGCCGATAACTGATTAGCTAGTTGGTGGGGTAAAGGCCTACCAAGGCGACGATCAGTAGCGGGTCTGAGAGGACGATCCGCCACACTGGGACTGAGACACGGCCCAGACTCCTACGGGAGGCAGCAGTGGGGAATTTTGGACAATGGGGGCAACCCTGATCCAGCCATGCCGCGTGTATGAAGAAGGCCTTCGGGTTGTAAAGTACTTTTGTTAGGGAAGAAAAGGGAAGTGCTAATACCACTTTTTGCTGACGGTACCTAAAGAATAAGCACCGGCTAACTACGTGCCAGCAGCCGCGGTAATACGTAGGGTGCGAGCGTTAATCGGAATTACTGGGCGTAAAGCGAGCGCAGACGGTTATTTAAGCAGGATGTGAAATCCCCGGGCTTAACCTGGGAACTGCGTTCTGAACTGGATAGCTAGAGTGTGTCAGAGGGGGGTAGAATTCCACGTGTAGCAGTGAAATGCGTAGAGATGTGGAGGAATACCGATGGCGAAGGCAGCCCCCTGGGATAACACTGACGTTCATGCTCGAAAGCGTGGGTAGCAAACAGGATTAGATACCCTGGTAGTCCACGCCCTAAACGATGTCGATTAGCTGTTGGGCAACTTGATTGCTTAGTAGCGTAGCTAACGCGTGAAATCGACCGCCTGGGGAGTACGGTCGCAAGATTAAAACTCAAAGGAATTGACGGGGACCCGCACAAGCGGTGGATGATGTGGATTAATTCGATGCAACGCGAAGAACCTTACCTGGTCTTGACATGTACGGAACCTTCCAGAGACGGAAGGGTGCCTTCGGGAGCCGTAACACAGGTGCTGCATGGCTGTCGTCAGCTCGTGTCGTGAGATGTTGGGTTAAGTCCCGCAACGAGCGCAACCCTTGTCATTAGTTGCCATCATTTAGTTGGGCACTCTAATGAGACTGCCGGTGACAAACCGGAGGAAGGTGGGGATGACGTCAAGTCCTCATGGCCCTTATGACCAGGGCTTCACACGTCATACAATGGTCGGTACAGAGGGTAGCCAAGCCGCGAGGTGGAGCCAATCCCAGAAAACCGATCGTAGTCCGGATTGCACTCTGCAACTCGAGTGCATGAAGTCGGAATCGCTAGTAATCGCAGGTCAGCATACTGCGGTGAATACGTTCCCGGGTCTTGTACACACCGCCCGTCACACCATGGGAGTGGGGGATACCAGAAGCAGGTAGGGTAACCGCAAGGAGCCCGCTTGCCACGGTATGCTTCATGACTGGGGTGAAGTCGTAACAAGGTAGCCGTAGGGGAACCTGCGGCTGGATCACCTCCTTTCTAGAGAAAAAGTAGGGGTAGAGCATCCACACCTATCGGTAATCAGATACAGATGCGAAGAGAATGTTGGGTTTGTAGCTCAGCTGGTTAGAGCACACGCTTGATAAGCGTGGGGTCGGAGGTTCAAGTCCTCCCAGACCCACCAGTAGTCGTAGAGCGGAGCAGATCCGCCCAGGTACTGGGGGCATAGCTCAGTTGGTAGAGCACCTGCTTTGCAAGCAGGGGGTCATCGGTTCGATCCCGTTTGCCTCCACCACACAATACTTTCCAAATAAAAGTATGCTAAATATACGAGTAAGCTGCTGCATCTTGCAGTTTGCGCGGTAGTTTATTTTTATTTGCGAAGTCAAAACGCATCGATCTTTAACAAATTGGCAAGCCGAAATCAACAAACAAACGAAGTAGGGCTTATCTTTGAGATAAGTCATACAGAAATTTGGGTGATGATTGTATCGACCGAATCCTGAAACACAAAAGGCAGGATTCGGACACAACAAGCAGTAAGCTTTATCAAAGTAGAGGCCTTAAGCCCCAGCTGTAGTCAACGCAGCGCAGGCGAAGTCAAAAAGGCACTTCAAATGATAGAGTCAAGTGAATAAGTGCATCAGGTGGATGCCTTGGCGATGATAGGCGACGAAGGACGTGTAAGCCTGCGAAAAGCATCGGGGAGCTGGCAATAGAGCTTTGATCCGGTGATGTCCGAATGGGGAAACCCACACAGCAATGTGTATCCTAAGCTGAATACATAAGCTTAGAGAAGCGAACCCGGAGAACTGAACCATCTAAGTACCCGGAGGAAAAGAAATCAACCGAGATTCCGCAAGTAGTGGCGAGCGAACGCGGAGGAGCCTGTATGTGATAGTTGTCGGGATAGGAGAAGGAATTGGAAACTTCCGCCATAGTGGGTGATAGCCCCGTATCCGAAATTCCGGCAGTGGTACTAAGCATACGACAAGTAGGGCGGGACACGAGAAATCCTGTCTGAAGATGGGGGGACCATCCTCCAAGGCTAAATACTCATCATCGACCGATAGTGAACCAGTACCGTGAGGGAAAGGCGAAAAGAACCCCGGGAGGGGAGTGAAATAGAACCTGAAACCTGATGCATACAAACAGTGGGAGCACCTTATGGTGTGACTGCGTACCTTTTGTATAATGGGTCAACGACTTACATTCAGTAGCGAGCTTAACCGGATAGGGGAGGCGTAGGGAAACCGAGTCTTAATAGGGCGTCATAGTTGCTGGGTGTAGACCCGAAACCGAGTGATCTATCCATGGCCAGGTTGAAGGTGCCGTAACAGGTACTGGAGGACCGAACCCACGCATGTTGCAAAATGCGGGGATGAGCTGTGGATAGGGGTGAAAGGCTAAACAAACTCGGAGATAGCTGGTTCTCCCCGAAAACTATTTAGGTAGTGCCTCATGTATCACTTCCGGGGGTAAAGCACTGTTATGGCTAGGGGGTCATTGCGACTTACCAACCCATGGCAAACTCAGAATACCGGAAAGTGCAATCATGGGAGACAGACAGCGGGTGCTAACGTCCGTTGTCGAGAGGGAAACAACCCAGACCGCCAGCTAAGGTCCCAAATGATAGATTAAGTGGTAAACGAAGTGGGAAGGCTTAGACAGCCAGGATGTTGGCTTAGAAGCAGCCATCATTTAAAGAAAGCGTAATAGCTCACTGGTCGAGTCATCCTGCGCGGAAGATGTAACGGGGCTCAAATCTATAACCGAAGCTGCGGATGCACCTAGTGCATGGTAGGGGAGCGTTCTGTAGGCCTGAGAAGGTGTTTCGTAAGGAATGCTGGAGGTATCAGAAGTGCGAATGTTGACATGAGTAGCGATAAAGCGGGTGAAAAGCCCGCTCGCCGAAAGCCCAAGGTTTCCTGCGCAACGTTCATCGGCGCAGGGTGAGTCGGCCCCTAAGGCGAGGCAGAGATGCGTAGTCGATGGGAAACGGGTTAATATTCCCGTACTTGATTTAAGTGCGATGTGGGGACGGAGAAGGTTAGGTCAGCAAACTGTTGGAATAGTTTGTTCAAGCCGGTAGGTGGAAGGATTAGGCAAATCCGGTTCTTCATAACACCGAGAAGTGATAACGAGTATCTACGGATACGAAGTGACTGATACCACGCTTCCAGGAAAAGCCACTAAGCTCTAGCTTAAATCGAACCGTACCGCAAACCGACACAGGTGGGCAGGATGAGAATTCTAAGGCGCTTGAGAGAACTCGGGAGAAGGAACTCGGCAAATTGATACCGTAACTTCGGGAGAAGGTATGCCCTCTGAGGTGAAGGATTTACTCCGTAAGCTTTGGAGGGTCGCAGAGAATCGGTGGCTGCGACTGTTTATTAAAAACACAGCACTCTGCAAACACGAAAGTGGACGTATAGGGTGTGACGCCTGCCCGGTGCTGGAAGGTTAATTGAAGATGTGAGAGCATCGGATCGAAGCCCCAGTAAACGGCGGCCGTAACTATAACGGTCCTAAGGTAGCGAAATTCCTTGTCGGGTAAGTTCCGACCCGCACGAATGGCGTAACGATGGCCACACTGTCTCCTCCCGAGACTCAGCGAAGTTGAAGTGGTTGTGAAGATGCAATCTACCCGCTGCTAGACGGAAAGACCCCGTGAACCTTTACTGTAGCTTTGCATTGGACTTTGAAGTCACTTGTGTAGGATAGGTGGGAGGCTTAGAAGCAGAGACGCTAGTTTCTGTGGAGCCGTCCTTGAAATACCACCCTGGTGACTTTGAGGTTCTAACCCAGGTCCGTTAACCGGATCGGGGACCGTGCATGGTAGGCAGTTTGACTGGGGCGGTCTCCTCCCAAAGAGTAACGGAGGAGTTCGAAGGTTACCTAGGTCCGGTCGGAAATCGGACTGATAGTGCAATGGCAAAAGGTAGCTTAACTGCGAGACCGACAAGTCGAGCAGGTGCGAAAGCAGGACATAGTGATCCGGTGGTTCTGAATGGAAGGGCCATCGCTCAACGGATAAAAGGTACTCCGGGGATAACAGGCTGATTCCGCCCAAGAGTTCATATCGACGGCGGAGTTTGGCACCTCGATGTCGGCTCATCACATCCTGGGGCTGTAGTCGGTCCCAAGGGTATGGCTGTTCGCCATTTAAAGTGGTACGTGAGCTGGGTTTAAAACGTCGTGAGACAGTTTGGTCCCTATCTGCAGTGGGCGTTGGAAGTTTGACAGGGGCTGCTCCTAGTACGAGAGGACCGGAGTGGACGAACCTCTGGTGTACCGGTTGTCACGCCAGTGGCATCGCCGGGTAGCTAAGTTCGGGAAGGATAAGCGCTGAAAGCATCTAAGCGCGAAACCTGCCTGGAGATGAGACTTCCCTTGCGGTATAACCGCGCTGAAGAGTCGTTCTAGACCAGGACGTTGATAGGTGGGGTGTGGAAGCGCGGCAACGCGTGCAGCTAACCCATACTAATTGCTCGTGAGGCTTGACTCTATCATTTGAAGTGCTTTGCGGTGTAGAGACACCGGGAAGAGTACTCAATAGAATAAAGCTTACTGGAATCGATACACATTACCCGATTGTTTGGTTAGTAGCCGGACAGAACAGTTTGATTTGATTAACCGGAGTGACATTACCGGTGGCTTGACGATTTGTACAGTTTAAGTTTGGCGGCCATAGCGGTTTGGTCCCACGCCTTCCCATCCCGAACAGGACCGTGAAACGAACCAGCGCCGATGATAGTACGGATTACCCGTGCGAAAGTAGGACACTGCCAAACACCTATTTATGACACCCGCCTAACGGCGGGTGTCATTCTTTGTGGCGTAGAAGATAGATGTTCTACACAGTATTTGCCCATAAGAGGCTAACTGAAAGTTTAAGGTAGCCGCTTGAGCCTTGGATGAAAATTATTTGATCTGTGTATAGAGTTGGATATCCGGGGCTTTGGCAAAGCTTTATATCTAGTTTTATAAAAAACTGTTGGGATGTATGGGTACATTGGACTTCTGTACAGAATGCAGATTTTTATTTAATTTCATTTATTATTAAAAGGTTATGCTGGCAGATTAGATGGATGGTTCGGCAACTTTATATGAGCAAGTGTGCAAAATGCAATTATTTGTTATTTAAGGGTAAAACTAGTTGCGCTATGGATGGTGCTAACTTATAGTTGCGATTGGTAATACTTTTTTCACTAGACTTCAAGGAGTTAAAATTATGAAGAAGTTTTTATTCGTCATTGTTAGCTTGCTGAGTTTTTCTTGGGCATTAGCACAAGTTAATATTAATACTGCCACTGCACAAGAGCTACAAACCTTGAACGGTATCGGTCCGGCTAAAGCTGCTGCAATTGTGGAATATCGTACCGCTAACGGCCCGTTCAAATCTCCTGAAGACATTAAAAACGTGCGTGGTATCGGTAATGGCATTTATCAGAAGATTTCTTCAGAAATTACCGTTGGTAATGGCCAGACTGCCCGTACTCCGGCTGCTCGCCCTGCTACTCAACAGCAACAACCGCAACCAGCTGCCGCCAAACCGGCTACTCCGGCTGCTAAACCAGCTACTCCCGCAGCTAAACCATCTGCCAGCAAACCTGCCGCCACCCGTCCGGCTCCCAACAAACCAGCTGCTGCTAACCCCTAATAAGTATGAAATGCTTATACACCGCCTGCCATATTGCCGGCGGTGTTTTTATGTACGAAAGCGGGTACAATAAACACCGTTTTATTTGGAGAAAACTATGCCTAAGCACCACAAACTCATCATCCTCGGTTCCGGCCCCGCAGGTTACACCGCCGCCGTTTATGCCGCCCGCGCCAACCTCAATCCCGTCATCATCACCGGTTTGGAACAAGGCGGCCAACTCATGACCACCACAGAAGTGGATAACTGGCCTGCCGATGCCGACGGCGTACAGGGCCCCGAATTGATGGCGCGCTTCCTCGCCCATGCCGAACGCTTCGGCACGGAAATCGTTTTCGACCACATCCACACCGCACAACTGCAGCAACGCCCGTTCAAACTCATCGGTGATGCGGGCGAATACACCTGCGACGCACTCATCGTCGCCACCGGCGCATCGGCCAAATACCTCGGCCTGCCGAGCGAAGAAACCTTCGCCGGACGCGGCGTGTCCGCCTGCGCCACCTGCGACGGCTTCTTCTACAAAAAACAAGACGTAGCCGTAGTCGGCGGCGGCAACACCGCCGTGGAAGAAGCACTCTACCTGGCCAATATTGCCAACACCGTAACCCTGATACACCGCCGCGACAGCTTCCGTGCCGAAAAAATTATGGTGGACAAACTGATGCGCCGCGTGGAAGAGGGCAAAATCATCCTGAAAACCGAAGCTGTATTGGAAGAAGTATTGGGCGACGACAGCGGTGTAACTGGCGCGCGGTTGAAATTCAATGACGGCCACAGCGAAGACATCGCCGTCAAAGGCGTATTCATCGCCATCGGCCACAAACCCAATACCGACATCTTCAAAGGCCAGCTCGATATGGACGACGCAGGCTACCTGAAAACCAAAGGCGGCAGCGGCGACAACGTGGGCGCAACCAACATCGAAGGCATTTGGGCGGCGGGCGACGTGAAAGACCACACCTACCGCCAAGCCATCACCAGCGCGGCCTCCGGCTGCCAAGCCGCTCTCGATGCTGAACGCTGGCTCGACCGGCAACGTTAAATGCACTCAGGCTACCTGAAAAACGAAACCTCCGAAAGCCGTTTTAGCCTCGCAAAACTCAGCCTTGGTTATGCCAAGACATCGTTTTAACCACATTGGAGCTTGCGTTTTCAGGTAGCCTTTTAGCCTTACCGAATTTCAGGTAGCCTGCCTGCGATATTCCCCACCGGAAACAAGCGCGGCGGGTAACGATACAGGCTACCTGAAAACTCCAAACACCCTGTCCAAGCCATTTGCAGCCAATCCGGCCGCAGGGCACAGGCAAACGATTTGCCGACCCCAGCCTCCCCGCCATTTTTCAGGTAGCCCCCATGCCCACCGTTACCTTCTACACCCACGTTGCCGATTTAGAAACCTTCGCCTGCCGCCTGGCCAAACGCGCGGTCGAAGCCGGCTGCCGCGTGCTGGCTTGGTGCGGCGGCACGGAGCAGCTGGCAACCCTCGACCGCCAATTGTGGGCGTTTGAGGCCGAAAGCTTCCTGCCGCACGAAATCTGGCTGCCAAAAGAAAACCCGTGTCCGATAGAACCACCGATACTGCTGGCTGAAGGCGAAGCCCTGCCCACAGCAGAAAGCAGCCTGGTGGTGCTGAATTTATCGGCAGACTTGTGGAGCCATGCGCCGAATACGCCGGAGCGTGTGCTGGAAATCGTGGGCCGCAGCGAAACCCAGCTTGCTGCCGCCCGCCGCCGCTTTGCTGCCTACCGTAACGGCGGTTTCAAAATCGAACACCACAATATGCAGGGCAAAGCCTAGTTTTGTCCATCGTCCGCTTTGCCGGTCTGCTATAAAAACAGCCCATTTTCGGCTAAAATGCCGCCTTTCCCGCCTTCGGTTTTGCTGCCGGATTTTTCAGGTAGCCTGCAGGTGTGTCGCCCCCATTTCCAACATCATTTCACAATAAAATATGCAAAACGCAGAACAAATTGCCGCCGCCGGCATTGCCGCCATCCAAAACACCGCCGACCAGCAAGCCCTCGAACTCGTCAAAGCCCAGTACCTCGGCAAAACCGGCGAACTCAACGCCCTGCTCAAACAGCTCGGCAGCCTGCCGCCCGAAGAGAAAAAAACCGTCGGCGCGTTCATCAACGAATACAAGCAACGTTTCCAAGCCGCCTACGATGCCAAACGTGCCGAGCTGGCCGAAGCCAAACTGCAAGCCCAGCTTGCCGCCGAAGTACTCGATATTACCCTGCCCGGACGCACGCAGGAAAACGGCGGTCTGCATCCCGTAACCCTGACTTTGCAGCGCGTGGTCGAACTCTTTCACGGCATGGGTTTTGAAGTGGCAGACGGCCCGGAAATCGAAGACGATTTCCACAACTTTCAGGCTTTGAACATCCCTGCAAACCACCCGGCACGCGCTATGCAGGATACGTTCTACGTTGAAAACGGCGATGTTTTGCGTACGCACACTTCCCCGATTCAAATCCGCTACATGCTCGATAAAAAAGAGCCTCCCATCCGCATTATTGCCCCTGGCCGCGTCTATCGTGTGGACAGCGATGCTACGCACTCGCCCATGTTCCATCAAGCCGAAGGCCTGTGGGTGGAAGAGGGCGTAACTTTCGCCGATTTGAAAGCCGTGTTCACCGATTTCATCCGCCGCTTTTTCGAACGCGATGATTTGCAAGTACGTTTTCGCCCGTCTTTCTTTCCGTTTACAGAACCGTCCGCTGAAATCGACATCATGGGCGAAAACGGCAAATGGCTGGAAGTCGGTGGCTGCGGCATGGTGCATCCCAACGTGTTGAAAAACGTGAATATCGATCCCGAGAAATACACTGGTTTCGCCTTTGGTATCGGTCTCGATCGTTTTGCTATGTTGCGTTACAACGTGAACGATCTGCGACTGTTTTTTGATAACGATTTGAACTTTTTAAAGCAGTTTGCGAAATGATCGTGCAGGTTGTCTAAAAATCAAAAAGCTGTCGGCGCCGCAGAAAGCTGAATAAGGCTACCTGAAAGCAACAGCCCCAACAAAGTTAAAAACCAGCCTGCGCCCTAAACAAACAGGTCGTCTGAAAACAAAATCTGATAAAAAGTTAATTAGTTGATTGAGAACATAACATGCAATTCTCCTACTCATGGCTGAAAACCCAAGCCGATACCGAACTTTCCGCCGATAAGCTGGAACATCTGTTAACCATGTCCGGCTTGGAAGTGGAAGAAGCCGAGACTGCCGCGCCGGCTTTTACAGGCGTGGTGATTGCCGAAGTGAAATCCGTTGAAAAACATTCTGATGCCGACCGTTTGAACGTTACCCAAGTCGATGCGAGTACGGGCGAGCTGGTGCAGATTGTGTGCGGTGCGCCGAATGTGAAAGCGGGCATCAAAGTGCCGTGTTCGTTGCCGGGCGCGGTGTTGCCGGGCAATTTCAAAATCAAGCCGACCAAGATGCGCGGCGTGGTGTCGAACGGGATGTTGTGTTCTACCGATGAACTCGGTTTGCCCGACGACGGCGTGAACGGCCTGCACATTTTGCCGCAAGACGCTCCCGTCGGCGTAAACATCCGCGAATATCTGGATTTGGACGATACGGTATTCACGCTGAAAATCACGCCGAACCGTGCCGACTGCCTGAGCATCAAAGGCATTGCGCGCGAAGTGTCTGCGCTGACGGGTTGCGCGTTTAAGCAGCCTGCAATCCATGCCGCGCCAATCACGGGCAGCCGCAAACAGCCCGTGCAGATTGATGCGCCTGCCGATTGCGGCCGCTTTATCAGCCGCGTGATTGAAAACGTGAACGCGCGCGCTGTTACGCCGGATTGGATGAAGCAGCGTTTGGAGCGCAGCGGTATACGCAGTATTTCCGTGCTGGTGGATATTGGCAATTATGTGATGCTGGAAATCGGTCAGCCAATGCATGTTTTTGATGCCGACAAACTTTCAGGCAGCCTGCACATCCGCCGTGCGCGCGAAGGTGAAACGCTGGAATGCCTGAACGAGAAAACCGTCTCTCTGTCTGAAAACACGCTGGTAGTGGCCGACGAAAAAGGCGCGTTGAGTTTGGCAGGGCTGATGGGCGGCGCAGCGAGCGCGGTTTCAGACGACACACAAAATATCGTGCTGGAAGCGGCTTGGTTTGCGCCTGAAATCATCGCAGGGAAATCGCGCCAGTACGGTTTTGGCTCGGATTCGTCGTTCCGCTTTGAGCGCGGTGTGGATTACCGGTTGCAGGCCGATGCCATTGAGCGTGCCACCGAATTGGTTTTGCAAATCTGCGGCGGTGCGGCAGGCGAAATGGTGGAAGCGTTGGGCAGGCTACCTGAAAACAAACAGGTCGAATTGCGTTTGGGTCGTCTGAAAACCGTATTAGGCGTGGACATTCCCGCCGAACAGGTGGAAACCATTTTGCAGCACTTGGGCCTGCAACCTGAAAAAACGGCGGAAGGCTTCCGCGTTACCGCGCCGAGCTTCCGTTTCGACATCGAAATCGAAGCCGATTTGATTGAAGAAATCGGTCGCGTTTACGGCTATGAAAATATCCCCGACGATTACACGTCAGGTCGTCTGAAAATGCTGGCGCTGCCCGAAACCCGCCGTCCGCGTTTTGCCGTTTATAACGAAATGGCGGCGCGCGGCTACCGCGAAGTGGTCAGCTATGCCTTCGTTGACGAGCAGTGGGAACACGATTTTGCCGTCAACGCCAACCCCATCCGTCTGCAAAACCCGCTGGCGGCGCAGTATGCCGTGATGCGTTCCACGCTCATCGGCGGCTTGGTGGAAATTCTGCAAAACAATCTGAACCGCAAGCAAAACCGCGTGCGCGTGTTTGAAATCGCCCGCGTGTTCAGCAAAGGTTCAGACGGCCAGTTTGTACAAAACGAACGCATCGGCGGCCTGTGGTACGGCGCAGCGATGCCCGAACAATGGGGCGAAAAAACGCGCAACGCGGATTTTTACGACATCAAGGCCGATGTAGAAAATCTGTTGAAAAACAAAGCAGTTGAGTTCGTCAAAACCGAACATCCCGCGCTGCATCCCGGCCGCGCCGCCAATATCGTTTCAGACGGCCAGGTCATCGGCTTTGTCGGCGAATTGCATCCGAAATGGCTGCAAAAATACGACTTGCCGCAAGCGCCGCTGGTATTTGAAATCGACATGGCAGCAGTGTTGGAACGCGAAAAAACGCGCTATCAGGCAGTATCGAAATTCCAGCCGGTGCGCAGGGATTTGGCGTTTGTGGTGCCCGAAGTCACCACTTTCGAGCAGTTGCAGGCTGCTTCGCGCGGCGTTAAATCCGATTTGATTCAAGAAATTACATTGTTCGACGTATATCGTGGGGTAGGGCTACCTGAAAACATGAAGAGCATGGCAGTAAAAGTGATTTTGCAGGATGCAGAACGTACCTTGACGGATGATACGGTTGAAGAGATCGTGCATAAGTTGATTGCTGCTGCTGAAACTGTTGGTGCACATTTGCGATAGAATAGATAAGAACACGAAGCCGGCTGCTTGGTGTCAAGCAGCCGGCTTAGTTATATGAAATAAAATTTATTTGTTAATCATCGTGCAAGAAGATGATTTGCTTTGTGCCTCACTTACAGTTTTGCATTCGTAGACAGTGCCAGCAGCAGTAATATATAGTGACTTAGTATAGCCATTTTGTCTAGGCTGAAGGTATACGTAATACGTGTTGATGTCCGCACTATTTGTTAGAGCCGATACAAAATTATACCGACGGCCTGAGTCACTATTCTTACCATTGACTAGAGTAGCGAGCCCTGCAGTTGAGTAACTACCGTTATTACGTAGTTTATTCTGCCTCATTTGAGAAACTATATCTAATAAATGGTTTTTAGCAGCAGCTAAATGTGTTTTCTCAATATGAGCCTGATAAGAAGGCATTGCAATAGCAGCTAATATACCGATTATCGCTATAACAACCATCATTTCTACAAGTGAGAAACCTCTTCTAGTTTTCATTTCCATTGATCATTCCTGTTATTTGCCAGAATATTCAACGTAAGACTGTAATGTGACTACAGTATTATTGTTAGCTCCCCATGCGCGGGCCGTTACGCGGAAGACATTTTTATAGTTTTGGTCGGCAATTTCACCCAACCGTTCCACCATATAACAAGCATTATTAGTGTTAGACGACTGACTCTTTAAACAGTGCCTACCTTTGTTTGCTTCATTTAAATTGACAACGGAATCACTTCTTTTCCAAACAGGCGTAGAATCAGATGCTTTACCGCCACAAATGCCATCTGTACAAGAGTTACTATTGGCTACAGCAGTAAATGCTTTATTTTGCTCAGTTACAATACGTTGTTCACCATTCCGTAGGGCTTGTTCAGCGAGAGAGAAGGCATATTTCCTATCTGCATCATTTGAGCTAATACGCATTTCTGTATTGGTTGATTGCATGCTGGCAACAACAATTAGTGCAATAACCAGCATCATAATTAGTACGATGAATAGAGTATAGCCTTGTTGTTTTTGAGTTACGATTGATTGGCGCATACGTTTCCTCCACGAACATTAGCTCTAATTAAATATTGGTTAACGGTACCATATGTGTTTGCATCATCATTAAGCCGCAAGCGCATTTCAAGGATAGTTGGCAACATAGAAATACGAGTTACGTCAGGTGCATTTCCCAACGTCGTACGGTTACTAGAGAACGTTACAGAAGTATTGGTATTGTTGCAGCCTGCATATAATTGCTGGATACCCATTCCTTGGATGTTAGAAACCATCAATTGAGGGTTCCCCCATGAACCACTTGGAGTAAGAGTAAATCGATATAAAGCATCAGCTGTGGTGTTAACATTAGGAATTCGACCAATAACGTAGGCAACCCCATATACTTGGGATAGAGTGGTTTGAGGGAGATAAAAAACGTCAGGACCACTAAAGTGAGAAATAATTGATCCTCCACCGAAACCGGAGCCAATAACTAGGTCATTCCCATTATTGGTAAGGGCATTACCATTACCAATATACATGCGGCCACAAGAAGATAAAGCGATAGGGCCACCAGCATTAGCAACATCTCTTAATTCTTTAGGAGCATCCTTTGCTGTAGGATTGGTTACTTCTGTGACAGGAGTAAGATTTTGCCCGTATACGAAAATGAGTGCTGAAGAGGAGTTACTTGGTACGAACCCAGAAATATTAAATGTATTTTTAGCCGTGTTGGCATTCATTATACTAATTCCACTGTAAGCTGGATCATCTAGAACCAGTTTAAAATTTGCAGTATTAGATTGAAAGCCATCGGTAGAATGGGGCGATGTGGGCATCTGTTTTTGTACTAAATTCCCCATATTGAAACAACCAAAAGAGCCGGCCATTTGGGCGTCGCGGAGAATTAACTCTGAGGCATTGCGCAGGTCTTGCTGTGCAGCTAGACGGCTTTCAGAGTTTGTACGCATTCTACTGGTAATACCATATGTAATACCAATGGCAAGTAAAACAACCAATGCCAATGAGCTAGCAACCATGAATTCAATCAAAGTAAATCCATGTGGTTTTGCCTGAAAATTTGGAATATGTGGTTTGCTCTTTGGAGAGCGGCATAGATGATATTTCATAATAATTTAGTCTCCTACAACCGCACTATAGCTATAGTTAAAGTCATCGGAATTTTGAGTATCCCCATTACTTTCTGTCCATTTTACCTCGATTGTAGTAGTGGGCGTATCACCAGAGGTACTAGTAATTGCATATGAAATGCCGGTCGCATTGGGTAATGCATTTTGCAGTTCTGCAGTAAATGCATTTAGTTGGCAGGCGATGAGAGCCTTACGCTTTATGCCGGTTGCATTACCACATACGGTAATATCGACGGCAGATGATGTAGGAGTAATATTTTGTGTTGATTTATTATAGTCGGTGTAGGTGAATTTGGTTGTGGCAGCTGAGTGAGTGCCAATATTATTGATTACATCAGGGTTGCTTAACATACCAGCAGATAGGTTCTGTACGGCCTGAGCAACACGAGTTTGCATTTCTGCTTCACGGACGTTACCCACAGATTTTAATTGTGCAAGCATAAGAGCCATAATGCCAAATGCCATAATAAATACAGAAATGAGCACTTCTAATAGAGTACTACCTCGATTAAGATGTATCGGCTTTAATATGAATTTATGATTAGACATGCTGTTATTCCTTCAAGCTTTAAGATAAAGCACAATAGGTTGCATAACTGCTTGCAGTTAATGAATTGAACTCAGAAGGTGTCATATTCCCGTTGCAGGTGATTACACGACCACTTGGTGCAATTAAAGCCATACGGACATGCTTCCCATCACTCGCTGCTATTCTGATGTAGTTGGATGAGTATGTGTATTGGCCATTAGATTTACCAACACCAAAAGTACCATTGGGCATAAAAATAAAGCGATTCTTGTCGGTTATTGGGTTGCTAAGGGCAATATCAAGACTATTAATTGTTATTGACTCATTATTAATTAATACTGAGCGCAGATCCATGTCATTGCTAGAATTTACGATGCCACTTTCATAGTCATTATTACCATTTTTGTCGATAAATGCTAATAAGGAGTTTCCTCCTTTATCACAGCCATTATTGGGTTTAGCATCAGATTTCAGTTTAATACCACCACAAATGATAACAGGACTGTTTCTGCGTACAGCCTCAGTTCTAGCAAATCGGAAAATCGTTGTGATCTGGTTTATTCTATTACCAAGCTTTTGTGTGGCAATAAAATTACTCAAGTTCGGCATGGCAATTGCAGCCATAATTCCAATCAGGGTTAGGGTAATGAGCAATTCTATCAGGGTAAAGCCCTGTGTATGTTGTCGTGTCTTCATGGCCATCACTTTAAAATGGGAAATGGGGCACAAAAATAGGCAGATTGAGTAAGATTGTTCTTATTCTTCAGTAAAGTAAGTATGCCCAGTATGTACTGCATTGTCAAATTTGCTGAATTCGCCGGTAAAGACCAGCGGGATTTTGCCGGTGGGGCCGTTACGGTGTTTGCCGATGATGCATTCGGCCATGCCTTTTTTGTCGGTATCGGGGTGGTAGTATTCATCACGATACATGAACATAATCAGATCGGCATCCTGTTCGATGGCACCGGATTCGCGCAGGTCGGACATCATGGGGCGTTTGTCGGTGCGGGATTCAACAGTGCGCGACAGTTGTGAGAGGGCGATAATCGGAATATCCAACTCTCTGGCCAGCGATTTGAGCGAACGGGAGATTTCCCCCAATTCTGCTGCGCGGTTGTTGCTGTTGTGGCCGGTGCCGCTCATCAGCTGTAAGTAGTCGATAACCACTAGCCCCAATTTACCTTTTCTTCTGGCCAATCGGCGCACGCGAGCGCGGACTTCCAGCGAATTTAAGGCGGGGGTTTCGTCGATAAAGATGGGGGCGTCTGACAGTTTGTGTAGAGCGTCATTGAGCCTAGCCCAATGTTCGTCTTGCAATTGACCGGTTTTGAGTAAGCCCTGATCCAGCCTCCCAACCGAACCGAGCATACGCATTACCAGCTGCACCCCGCCCATTTCCATCGAGAAGATGGCAACGGGCAGGTGCGTACTGATAGCGACGTTTTCCGCGATATTCAATGAAAAAGCGGTTTTCCCCATTGCCGGCCTTCCAGCAACGATGATGAGATCGCCGCCGTGCAAACCGGCTATTTTTTTATCTAGATCGATGAATCCGGTTGGAATGCCGGTCACATCGTCTTTATTTTCCCTTGAGTAAGCCTTATCGATTTTGGCGACGGCTTCTTTCAGCATGGCAGGCATCTCTAAGAATTCGTGTTGCACTCTGCTGGTGCTTTCAGCGATTTTAAAGATTTTGGCTTCCGCCTCGTCCAACATCTGTTTGACGTCCCTACCTTGCGGATTGTAAGCATTTCTAGCAATCTCTGTGCCAGCTTGTGCGAGTTGTCGCATGATGGAACGGCTACGCACGATTTCGGCATAGCGGGAGATATTGATGGCAGAGGCAGTATTTTGTGCCAAATCCACTAGATAGCCGAAGCCACCGGCTTCTTCCAGCACTTCTTCACGTTGCAACACCTCTTCCACGGTAATGGTGTCGGCCGGACGGTTGCGTTCGGCCAGGTGGGCTATGGCGCGGAAAATCAGGCGGTGTTCGTAGCGGTAGAAGTCTTCTTCCGAGATGGTGCCGGCAATGCGGTCCCAGGCGGAGGAATCCACCATCAGCCCGCCCAATACCGACTGTTCGGCTTCCATCGAGTGTGGTGGCAGAGCTAGGCTTTCGTTGCTTTGGTCTTGAATATCCATAATAGTTTGTTGCGACAGGAAAATAGAGGCTACCTGAAAAAATATCATTACTTAAATGCGCGGCTTAAGGCTACCTGAAAAGGGTCAAAATCTTTGCAGACCTAGTTTGGGGTACGTTTCTACGCACCACACTTCTCGAACGTTTGGAAAAGATTGAAATATTATCCGCGCATTTCCGTTTTCGCTTGCGTTGAACTGTGCTCAAGCCATGCAGCTTGCAAAGGATTGAGGCTACCTGAAAACCGGTGTGCACTCATTTTTCAGGTAGCCTGTGAAGTGTGCCCTAAGCGAGCCAGCATACTGACAAATTCCGTCACTTTTTTGCATGTGCACAGAAAGCAGGTTGGTACTGTTACGCCTAAACTAGGCTCATGCACAGAGAGTAAACAGACTATTCAGCTGTCGGCACCATAATTCGGTTGCACCAATGCGCACACTGGGCGGTGGCGGCGGCTGCGGTGACGGCGGCCGGGGATGCGGCCGCATTCCTGTTCGGGGCTGTCGGCATGGCTACTGCGTGCGGAGGATTTGCTGCGGCTGTCTGCATTACGGCCACGGCGGCTGTTGCGTGCTTCACGCGGCTCGCGCGTGTCGCGCGAGGAATGTTCGGCAGCGGGGCGGCTGCCTTCCTGTTGATGTTGCCACCAGCGCGGTTCGAAGCCTTCAATCCGCTCCACCGGCAGTTCTTTGCCGATGAGTTCTTTAATGGCTTCAAACATTTTCTGCTCGTCTTCGTCCATCAGCGAGATGGCCACGCCCTCGGCGCCGGCGCGGCCGGTACGGCCGATACGGTGCACATAGTCTTCGGCCTGGGTGGGCATTTCGTAGTTGATCACGAATGGCAGCTCGGCGATGTCCAACCCGCGCGCGGCTACGTCGGTGGCCACCAGCACGCGCAGTTCGCCGGCCTTGAAGGCGTTGAGCGTTTCCAAGCGTGTTTGCTGCGATTTATCGCCGTGAATTGGCGCCACGCTGAGGCCGCGCCGTTTTAGGTCGCGGGCTACCTGATCGACGCTCTGCTTGGTTTTGCAGAACACGATTACCTGATTGATGTGCAAATCCACAATCAGCCGCTCCAGCAGGTTGCGCTTCTGGGCGGTATCGATGGCGATGATGTGCTGCTCGACGCTGGCGCTGGCGGTGTTCTGCGGCGCGGTTTGCACCTGCTCGGGTCGGTTCATAAAATCCTGCGCCAGCTTGCGGATGGGCGGCGAGAAAGTGGCGGAAAACAGCAGGGTTTGACGCTGTTTGGGCAAAAGCTGCATGATACGGCGGATGTCATCGATGAAGCCCATGTCGAGCATGCGGTCGGCTTCGTCGAGCACCACGATTTCCACTTTATCCAGTCGGATATTTTTTTGCTGCACGTGATCCAGCAGGCGGCCCACGGTGGCCACCACGATTTCGCAGCCGGCGCGCAGGTCGGCAGTTTGTTTGTCCATATTCATGCCGCCAAACAGCACGGTGTGGCGCAGCGGCAGGTTTTTGATGTAGGCGGCGGTGTTTTGGTCGATTTGGTCGGCCAGCTCGCGGGTGGGGGTGAGCACCAGCATGCGCACCGGGTGCATGGCGGGCGAGGTGCTGGTGGTGGCGTAGCGGCGCAGGCGCTCCAGGCTGGGTAGCATGAAGGCGGCGGTTTTGCCTGTACCTGTTTGGGCGGCGGCCAGCAGATCGTGGCCGGCCAGCACTTTGGGGATGGCGGCGGTTTGGATGGCGGTGGGCTGCTCGTAGCCCTGGTCGGCCAGTGCGGCAGTGATTTCGGCGGAAAGGCCGAGATTGGTAAAGGGATTGTTCATATTTGCTCCGTGTGGCAGCTGCGCGGTGGGTGGCTGCGGGGAATGGGGATGGGCTTTGGCGGCAGTTTGGATGAATTTGGCCGGCAAAGGCTGAAGGCTACCTGAAAATATAGGCGGTAACGAAGTTAAAGCAGGCCGGCGATACGCTTGAGTTGTGCGCAAACCGGCACGATAAAATGCCACGAAAAGTGTTTCAAGAGTAGGCGGTTGCAGGGAAACCCGGCCGGAGGCTACCTGAAAGCGTGGGCTTCAACGAAATTCAAATAAAAGGCCGGCAATGCAAGATGCCGAACAAGCCGTATTGTGCCTGAAAAACCGGTTTTCAGGTAGCCTTTGCCGCGGCCTATTTCCAGATTTGCCGCGCATTCTGGCGCAGGTAGTCGGCATCGGAGAAGGTGGTGATCAGATGCGGTTTGAGGGCGATGAAGATGGCCGACAGCAGGCCGGTGAGGAAGGCTTCGCCCCAGGCAATCAGAAAGAACACCGGCAGCACGGAATTTAGCAGGATGGCGGTGGGAAAAGTTCCAGCCAAATACAGCAACACTCCGTTGGCCGCTGCGCTGAGCAAGATACCGGCCGCGGCGGCGAAAAAGCCGTTGAGAAAGATGTAGATAAACAGGTTGCGCGGCAGCCGCCGCACGATTTGCCGCGCCAGCGCCACGCCGGCCAGCGGCGGCACAATGCCGGCCAAAACTGTTAGCCCCGCCACGCTCAAATCGCCCACGCCTTGCCACAGCCAGATATAGGGCAACAGCAGCAATACGGCCAGGCAGAACGCTGCCGGAATGTCCACCATCAAGGCCAGCAAGCCGATACCCAGCAAATGGTAGCTCAACCCGCCCAGCATTCCGCCGGCCGGTGCGGCGCGCAGGCTCCAGCACAGCGCCATGATCAGCAGCCCAACCCACGCCGCTTGGCGGTGCGTGCGCCATGTTGCCAAGGCCGGGCGCAGGGCAGCGGCAAACAATAGCAGGCACAGCACATCGGCGGCCAGCAACCAAGGCAGGGGAAACCAGTGAGCGGGGAAATTCATGGGGTTAGCAGCTCAGATTTGCCAATCAATCGGTGGCAGGCCGTGCTGTTGCAAATAGGCGTTGGCTTGCGAGAAATGGCGGCAGCCGAAGAAGCCGCGGTGGGCGGAGAGCGGCGAGGGGTGCGGCGCGGTGAGTACCAGATGGCGGGAGCGGTTGATAATAGCGCCTTTTTTCTGCGCATGGCTGCCCCACAGCATGAATACCAAGTGTTCGCGCCCTTCGTTGAGCACGGCAATCACATGGTCGGTGAAGGTTTCCCAGCCCAGCGCGGCGTGGGAATGAGCCTGGCCGGCGCGCACGGTGAGCACGGTGTTGAGCAGCAGCACGCCCTGCTCCGCCCAGCTTTGCAGGTAGCCGTGTTTGGGGATTTGGAAACCAGGGATGTCTTGCGCCAACTCTTTGTAAATATTAACCAATGATGGCGGAACGGCCACGCCTTCGCGCACGGAAAAGGCCAGCCCGTGCGCCTGATTCGCACCGTGGTACGGGTCTTGCCCGAGGATGACCACGCGCACCCGGCCGAATTCGGTGGCACGGAAGGCGTTGAACACGTCGGCGGCGGGCGGGTACACAATCTGCCCGGCTTCGCGCTCGTGGTGCACGCTGTGGATAATGTGTTGGAAATAGGGCTGCTGTTTTTCCGCACCGATGGCTTCGTGCCAAGTTTGCATGGGGTTTCCTTGAGAGATGGGGAGAGGCTACCTGAAAACAGAAAACGCTATTTTCAGGTAGCCTTATTGGTTTACATCAGCCAGCCTGTTGGGGTAACAGATCGGTTTTCACGCAGACGTAGGAAGCCAGCGATAACACGGAACACATACCAAGCTCCCACTAAAGGCAAAATTAGGAAGCCAACAAGCACAAATAGCAAAACGTAGCCAATAGCACTGCCAATGACCGTTATCCAAAAAGTTTTCAACAAAAATTGAATGTGATCGAAATAAATCGTACCGCGCAGCTCATTGCGTTTAGCGTAAGCCATAATGACACCGCCCAAAGTAGGCACAATGCCAAAGCCGAACATACCCAACGCATACAATGCGTAGATAACGTAAAGATAGGACACATTGCGCTCTTCTCGCGACATATTTGCCAAATCGGGTACAGCGAGCTCCGCAATGGGATCAAACGGCTTGCCGCCACGTTCCGACTGTTTATTATCCATCATTCATTCCTTAATATTTTGATTATATTGTGTATTTAGTTATACGGGTTAATGCGTATCCAGCTCGGCAAAACCTTTCACCAGATTATCAATCTGCTTGAGCTGGTTCAAGAAAGGCTCGAGCTGGCTTAAGCGCAGGGCGCAGGGGCCATCGCATTTAGCCTGCTCGGGATCGGGGTGGGCTTCCAAAAACAGCCCGGCCAGCCCCACCGCCATGCCGGCGCGCGCCAAGGTAACAATCTGCTCGCGCCGCCCGCCGGCTGAATCGCTACGTGCGCCGGGTTGCTGCAGGCTGTGGGTTACGTCGAAAAACACCGGCACGTTCATCTGCTTCATGGTGTCGAAGCCGAGCATGTCCACCACCAAGTTGTTGTAACCAAAGGCAGAGCCGCGCTCGCACAAGATGATTTTATCGTTGCCCGCTTCCAGGCATTTATTGATGATGTGGCGCATTTCGTGCGGGGCGAGGAATTGCGCCTTTTTCACGTTGATAATCGCGCCGGTGCGCGCCATGGCATGCACCAAGTCGGTTTGGCGGCTCAAAAAGGCCGGCAGCTGCAAAATATCGGCCACCTCCGCCGCCGGCGCGGCTTGGTAGGGCTCGTGGATATCGGTAATCACCGGCACGTTGTAGGCTGCTTTAATATCCGCGAGCCATTGCAAACCCTTTTCCAAACCCGGCCCGCGGAAAGAATGCAGGCTGGAGCGGTTGGCCTTGTCGAAGCTGGCTTTGAACACATAGGGAATATCCAGCTTACGGCAGATTTCTATATAGGTTTCGGCAATTTCCATGGCCAAATCGCGGCTTTCCAGCACGTTCATGCCGCCGAACAAAACGAAGGGGCGGTGGTTGGCAATAGTGAAGCCGTGAAGCGGGATTTGCGAAAGGGCAGTTTGCATGGCGTGTGTCCGTTGTGTGGGTGGATTAAAAGATGACCCGATTATAACGGAAAAGGACGGAATGAAACGGAAGGCTACCTGAAAACGAGGTTGCCGAAGGCAGACGAGTTTCTGCGAAGTTAAAACGAGTTTGCTGAAAGCAGACGAGTTTCTGCGAAGCAACGGGACAAGATAGTTATATATTTTCAGGTAGCCTATTTGGGAAAGGCAGGCAAACCAATGAATTGCCCTCTGCGTAGACTGAGCGCACTAGGCTTGGTGCCGAGATTTGAGTACAATACTCCACTTAAAGAAATGTGTTTGCTGCAAGCAAACAAACCGCCAGCCGCCGCCGGAATCACAAGCAAACAGAGGCTGGCGTTTGCTTCAGCCCGGCCGACAGCGCGCCCCTGTAGGGTGCAGAAAGTGGAACATGACCAAAGCAAAAACAACGCCGATTTTACCGCCCGCCATGCTGGGCATTTTGGGCGGAGGCCAGTTGGGCCGGATGTTTACCGTGGCCGCCAAACAAATGGGCTACAGCGTAACTGTGCTCGACCCTGATCCCAACTCCCCCGCCGCCGCCCTGGCCGACAAACACATCTGCGCCCCGTATGACGACCTCGGCGCGCTGGCCGACCTTTCTACTTGCGCCGCCGTTACCACCGAATTTGAAAACGTCAATGCCCAAGCCATGCGTGCCCTGGCTTTGGAAACCCGCGTGTGCCCCAGCGGCGACAGCGTGGAAATTGCCCAAAACCGCATTCAGGAAAAAGCCTGGATAGCCAAGGCCGGCCTCGAAACCGCACCTTATCTGCCCGTTACCCAAGAAGCCGACCTCACCGACGAAGCAGTCGAGCCGCTGCTGCCCGGCATCGTCAAAACCGCCATGCTCGGCTACGACGGCAAAGGCCAAGTGCGCGTGTCCAGCCCGGAAGAAGCCCGCGCCGCCTTCAAACAGCTCGGCGGCGTGCCCTGCGTGCTGGAAAAAATGCTCAACCTGCATTCCGAAATTTCCGTGATTGTGTGTCGGCTCAACAGCCAGCAGGTGAAATGCTTCCCGCCCGCCGAAAACCGTCACGAAGACGGCATCCTGGCCTACTCCATCGTGCCCGCCCGCCTGCCCGACGAAGTGCAGAAGCAGGCGCAGGAAATGGCCTGCCGGCTGGCCGAAGCCATGAATTATGTCGGCGTTCTGGCGGTGGAAATCTTTGTAATCGGCAACGACCATAAATTGATTGTGAACGAAATCGCCCCGCGCCCGCACAATTCCGGCCACTACACTTTGGATGCCTGCGCCAGCAACCAATTCGAGCAGCAAGTGCGCCTCATGTGTGGCCTGCCGCCCGCCGATACCCGCTTGCTCTCCTGCTGCAGCATGGCCAACCTTTTGGGTGATATTTGGCTGCCCTCAGGCAAAGTAAACTGGCTGCCGCTCCTGCAACGCCCAGACGTGTGCCTGCACCTCTACGGCAAAAAAGATGCCCGCCCGAAGCGCAAGATGGGCCACTTCACCGTGCTCTCCTCCCAGTCTGCCGACATCGCGTTTATGCTTGCGCACAAATTGCAGCGGCAACTGCAACGTAAAGAAAAATAACAAACGCAAACCTAACGGGGCTGCCGGAAACGGCAGTCTTATTTTTAGGGGCTGACGTAGATTAGCCCTAAATTCCACACCACTCCCGCAGGATTTTAAGCTGCTGGGACGGTGTGCCGAAGTTAAATCGAAATTCGCATTCTTTCAAGAACAGCGGGAAAGATTTGCGATCGATTCCGTTGTACTTGCGTAAGACGCGTTTTGCCTGATTCCAAAAGTTCTCAATGCCGTTGATGTGGTTCTGGCGGTCTGCAAATTCCTTGGAATGGTTGATGCGGTAATGGATAAAACCGCTCACGTCCAACTTGTCGTAACTGCTCAGACTATCGGTATAAACAATACTGTCCGGCATGATTTTCTGTTTGATAACAGGCATCAAAGTATCGGACTTGGCATTATCCACCACAACAGTATAGACCCGTCCGTTGCGTTTCAGAATGCCAAAGACAACCACTTTTCCTGCAGCACCGCGACCACGTCTGCCTTTACGCCGTCCGTCGAAATAGCTTTCGTCTAACTCGACGGGGCCCTCGAAAACCTCATCGGTAGCCAAGGCCAAATGATGGCTGATGGCCATACGGATTTTGCGGTAGAACAAAATGGCGGAGTTGGGCTGAATGTCTAAAATATCGGCAGCGGAACGGGCGGTAACTTGGAGTACAAAAAATTCAAGTAGTTTCTTTTGAACTCTCTTGCTTAATTTACAATTGGTTATCTGCATTTTTGTAGACTAGCATGACTGCTAATCTACGTCAGCCCCTATTTTTATGGGGAATGGGGACGGGCTTCATTAGCGGGCAGAGGCTACCTGAAACTTTCAGGTAGCCTCTATTTTTCCCAAATGAAGGCGAGGCTTTGCTGACAGCAGCTCGCAGCCAGGTTTTATAGCGATACTTGCCTGCTGCAACGTAAAAGGCTACCTGAAATCTTCAGGTAACCTTTATCTTGCCCTATCTGTTTATAACACGTTTTGTGGCCTGCCTTCGGCGAAGGCGGTGATATTGGCTTCGAGAATTTCGGTCATATTGAGCAGAGCCTCCTGGCTGGTCCAGGCAATGTGTGGGGTAACTATGAGGTTGGGCAGCGGGGCGAGCAGTGGGTTGCCTTGGCGCGGGGGTTCTTGGCTGAGTACGTCGAAACCGGCGCCGCCGAGCCGGCCTTGTTGCAGGGCGTCGAATACGGCTTGTTCGTCGGCGAGGCCGCCGCGGCCGGTATTGATAAGGATGGCGGTCGGTTTCATCAGGCGCAGCTCGGCTTCGCCGATCATGTGGCGGGTGTGCTCGTTGAGCGGGCAGTGCAGGGAAACGGCATCGGCCTGCTGCAAGGCTACCTGAAATGGGGTGTAGCCTTCGCGCACGGCGGCTGCGTGTTTGTGTTCGCCCCAGATGACTTTCATGCCGAAGGCTTGGGCGTAGCCGGCGAGGGTGCGGCCGATGTTGCCGCGGCCGAAGATGGCGAGGGTTTTACCACCGAGGTCGTGCATGGGGGTGTTGAAGTGGACGAATTGGGGGGATTGCTGCCAGGCGCCGGCAGCGATGTCGCGCATACAGGCGGGCAAGTGGCGGATGAGGGAGAGCAGCATCATGAAGGCATGTTGGCCCACGCTTTCGCTGCTGTAGTTGCGCACGTTGCACACGGTAATACCGGCGGCTTTGGCGGCGGCCAGATCGATGTGGTCGTAGCCGGTGGCGGCCACGGCGATGAGTTTGAGCTGGGGGTTGGCGGCGAAGTGTTCGGCGCGGATGGCGACTTTGTTGGTGATGGCGATTTGTGCGCCGGCGAGGTGGGCGTTGGTTTGCTCGGGCGCGGTGGCGGGAAATTCGTGCAGGGTGTGGGGGAAGTTGAAAGAGAGCGGGCGGGCGGGCAGGGTGTCGCGGTCGAGGAAGACGATGTGCATGAATGGCTCCTTGGAACAGGGATGGAAGACGATATGGCCTGCAGTGAGTATAGCGCGAAACCGGAGGCGGGCGGGAAGGCTACCTGAAAAGCTGTCGCGGTTGCTTTCAGGTAGCCTTTACTGCAGCTATACTGTTGCCTTTCCCCGGTTTTGATTTGAAAACATAATGAGTTGGTCGAATATTTTTCTGAGCACGCACTTTTTGCTCACGCTGGGCATTGCCTTACGGGTGATTTACGCCCGCCGCTCGGGCAGTGCGGCGCTGGCTTGGCTCACGCTGTTGTTTGCCTTTCCGTTTGTGGGCGTAGCGGCTTATCTGCTGATTGGCGAGCCGAAGCTGGGGCGGTTGCGGGCGGCGCGCCGGGCGGAACTGCATGCTTTCCACGATGAATTTGCCGACCGTTTCCTGCCGCCCGAGGCCGCGCCGGTGGAGGATATTCGGTTCAGGCAGTTGGCGCGTTTTGTGCAGGGCAGATCGGGCTACGCGCCCACCGGCGATAACGGCGTGCGCCTGATGGCTGATTCGGATGAGATTTTGCAGGCCTTCGTGGACGACATTGATGCGGCGCAGCATTGCTGCCTGCTGGAGTTTTATATTGTGGATGGCAGCGGGCGGGTGGAAGCGGTGCTGGATGCGCTGATGCGCGCGGCAGATCGCGGCGTGCGCTGCCAGCTTTTGGCCGATTCGCTGGGCAGCCAGGGCTTTTGGTTGTCGGACTGGCCGGATTGGCTGCGCGAAGCCGGGGTGGAGGTTACTCCTGCGTTGCCATTTGGGCTGATCAGCTCGCTGTGGGTGCGCGCCGATGTGCGCAACCACCGCAAAATCCTGGTGGTGGACTACCGCATTGCCTACACCGGCAGCTATAACCTGGTTGACCCCAAGCTCTTCAAGCAGGGTGCTGGCGTGGGCGAATGGGTGGATGCGGTGCTGCGGTGTGAAGGCGTGGCGGCGCAGGAATTGGCGGCGGTGTTCTACGGCGATTGGGCGGTGGAAAACTCACACAACCTCAATGCCACCTTGGAATACCTGAGCGGCTACCTCACCGGCACACACGAACGCTTTGCCGGCAGCGGCAGCGAAACCCTGCAAGTGCTGCCCTCGCACCCGGGCGGCGATACTTCGCTGGTGTACGATGTGTTGGTGAACGCGCTGAACGTGGCGCAGGAATCTGTGATCATCAGCACGCCTTATTTCGTGCCGGATGAAGCCTTGCTCAACACGCTCACTATGACCGCCCAGCGCGGCGTGAAAGTAACCTTAATCCTGCCGCGGCGCAACGATTCTCGTCTGGTGCGCTACGCCAGCAGCGCCTACTATCAGCCGCTTTTGGATGCGGGCGTGAGGCTGAAAATGTATGGCGGCGGCCTGCTGCACACCAAGGCGGTGGTGGTGGACAACCGCTTTGCCCTGTTCGGTACGGTAAACATGGATATGCGCAGTTTCTACCTCAATCTCGAAGTGAGCCTCGCCCTTTATTCGCCCGACACCGTGGCCGCCGTGGCCGCGCTGCTGCAAGGCTACCTGAAAGACTGCGAAGAAGTGGAGCTGAATAAATGGCAGCAGCGCCCGCGTATCCGCCGCTTTGTCGAACGCTGCGTGCGGCTGGCCAGCCCGTTGTTGTAGAAGCAGCCGGCCAAGCCATGGTGTGAAATAATTATAAATTGGCATCTTTACCAAAGCCGAAGGCTACCTGAAAACTATTTCATATCATTGGGCTTGGGGCGGAAAAACATTTATGTTAAGATAAACACATTCTTTTATAGAGACCTTTGCAAAATACCTCTCTTCACCTTTTCGCTGACAGCCAGAACCCAAACACAGGTTTTCGGCTATTTCCCTCCCCCAATACCTCCTGTTTTACCCAAATACCTCCTTAATCCTCCCCGGATACCCGATAATCAGGCATCCGGGCCGCCTTTTAGGCGGCAACAGGCACACTTAGCCTGTTAGCCGCTTTCAACAGGTTTAAACACATCGCCTTCAGATGGCTTTGCGCACTCACTTTAATCAGTCCGAAATAGGCTGCCCGCGCGTAGCGGAATTTACGGTGCAACGTACCGAAGCTTTGTTCGACCACATAACGGGTCTTCGACAAATATCGGTTGCGTTTGGTTTGCGCTTCCGTCAGCGGGCGGTTGCGGTGGGCTTTGCGCATAATGCCATCCTGCAGTCGACGCTCTTCCAGATGTTGCCGGTTTTCCGCACTGTCGTAGCCTTTATCGGCATAGACGGTTGTGTCTTTGGCTATTCCTTCCAGCAAAGGCAACAGGTGGTTGCACTCATGGGTATTGGCGGGGGTAATGTGCAGTTTCTCGATATAGCCTTCCTCATCGGTACGGGTATGTTGTTTGTAACCGAGTTTGTAGAGGCCGTTTTTCTTTGTCCAACGGGCATCTTTATCTTTACTCGGTGTGGTTTGGCCGCTGACTTGTCCTTCTTCATCGACTTCTATGGCCTGACGCTGTTTGCTGCCGGCGGTCTGAATAATGGTGGCGTCAATGACGGCGGCGGATGCTTTCTCTACTTTTAGGTTTTTTTCGGTCAGTTGGCGGTTAATCAGTTCCAGCAATTCGGACAGGGTGTCGTCTTGCGCCAGCCAGTTGCGGTAGCGGCATAAGGTGCTGTAATCGGGGATGCTCAACTCGTCAAAACGGCAAAATAGGTTGAAATCGATGCGGGTGATGAGGCTGTGTTCGAGTTCGGGATCGGAGAGGCTGTGCCATTGTCCGAGCAGGACGGCTTTGAACATGGATAACAGGGAATAGGCGGGACGGCCGCGGTGGTCTCGAAGGTAACGGGTTCTTTGACGATTCAGGTACTGTTCGATCGGTTGCCAATCAATCACTTGATCCAACTTCAATAGTGGGAAGCGGTCGATGTGTTTGGCAATCATGGCTTGTGCGGTTTGCTGGAAGAAGGTGCTCATGAGAAATCCCCTAAATGTCTTGGGTGGAAATTTAGGGGATTTTGGGGGATTTTGCAAAGGTCTCTTATAGTGAATGAATGAAAACCGAGACAAAGCGGTGCGCCGCAGGTAGTGCTAAGCAGTGCTAGCAAGGCGGATCAACGCAGTGTCGTTTTTTGTTCATTTACTATAGTAGACACTTCCCTTCAACTTTATATAAGGATCCAACCATGAAGAAAACATCCGTATTCGCCGCTTTGATTGCCGCTTTCGCTTTGACCGCTTGCGGTGACAACCCCGCTCCGGCTGCTGCATCTGATGCCTCTGCCGCTTCCGCAGCTTCTGCTCCGGCTGCTTCCGCACCCGCTGCCAGCGATGCTGCTTCTGCTCCGGCTGCCGCTGCATCTGATGCCTCTTCCGCCGCAGCTGCCGGCGACCACTGGTGTCAGCCTTGGGAAAACAAAATCGAAGAATACCTGGCTAGCGTGAAAGACGAGCAACGTCGCAAAGAATTTGCCGATATCTACGCCCCCCTGCGCCAGAACATGCGCAACATCCAGGAAAACATGATGAAGACCACTCCCGAACAGCGTAAACAGGAGTGCGATGCTTTGATCAGCCAGCTGGAAAAAGACATTGCTGAAGATATCGAAGACGCTAAAAGTGAATAAGCACGATTGCAGCTGTATTGAAAATACCGCCGGAAAGCCCGGCGGTATTTTTGTTGGCTGGCTGGATTGATGGAGACAAGTTTCAGGTAGCCTTTGTTGTTCTGGAAAGGCTACCTGAAAACATGTGGGCTAATGCTGCTTGAGCGGCAGTTTGATATGCGGTTTGGCAGGTTTGGCCGGCGCTTCCGGGACGGGCACAGGGGCGGCTTTGAGGCCGAGTTCGATTTGCTGCTCATCGCTGAGCAGGTTGCTCCAGTCGCCGTGTTTATACCATTCGGGGCCGTCGGTTTCGATGGGGTGTTGGATGCGTTCGCAGCCGTTGCCGCACTGCAGGTCTTCGGTGCGGCAGTATTTGTCGCAGCCCCAGCAGATGCGTTCGGGGTGTTTGGGGAAAATGGGAAATTTTTTGGCCATGATGTGTGTCGTTTATTGATATGGTTTAAAGCATGGTGGCGTGGCTGGAAGCGGGATGCCTGTAGCTGTCGTATTGCCTGGTCAGCTACAGGAATGAACATCCCGTTTTCATTGGCGCTGCACTTTGCGCACCTGCGAAATGGCATATAGGGCGCTGATGATTTGCTCCAGCTGCTCGAGGTTGGATATTTGCAGGCGGAAGCTGAATTCGATGAAGCCTTCGCTGTTTTCCTGAGCGGAGCTGAGGGTATCGACCGATTCGATGTCGGCGCCCTGCCCGGATACGGCTTGTGCCATGGCGGCGAGCAGGCCGTGGGCGCGTTTGGCGGATACGGTGATGCTGGTGTGGTAGGTTTTCTTTTGCTCGATACCTTCCCAGTTGGCATCCAGCTGTTGCTCAGGCGGGGCTTTAAGGGTGTTGGGGCAGGTGTCGCGGTGAATGATGAGGCCGTGGTCTTTCACCAGCAGGGCTTTGATGTTGTCGCCGGGGATGGGGTGGCAGCAGGAAGCGAGTTGGACGCGGCCGCTGTCGCTGCTGCCCACGCTGATGGGGGCAATTTTTACGCCGTTGCTCTCGGGCTGGCGGCCGGCGATTTCGGCAATGTGCATGGCCACGGATACGGGGGCGAGCCTGCCCATGCCCACGTCGTAGAGGATGTCTTCGAAGCTGGTGTTTTTGCGGCTGAGATCGTCGAGATAGCTTTGTTTGAGGTCTTCGGAGAGCAGGAGTTCTTGGGGCAGCAGGGCGGTGAGGGCGCGTTGCAGCAGCTGCTCGCCCAGGCGCACGGCATCGCCGCGGTCGATGTTTTTGAGTTTGTTGCGGATGGCGCTGCGGGCGCGGCCGGAAATCACGAAATTAAGCCAGGCCGGATTGGGGCGGGCGGTGTTGGAAGTGATGATTTCCACGCTGTCGCCGGTGCGCAGGCGGGTGCGCAGGGAAACCATGTTGTTGTTGACGCGGGCGGCGATGCAGCGGTGGCCGATGTCGGTGTGCACGGCATAGGCGAAATCCACGGGCGTGGCGCCTTCGGGCAACACGAGGATTTTGCCTTTCGGCGTGAATACATACACTTCGCGAGGGAACAAATCCACTTTCACATGCTCAAGGAATTCGATGGCGTTGTCGCCTTGGGCTTGGAAATCGAGGATGTTTTGCAGCCATTGGTGGGTGCGTTGGGCGGCCGGGTCGGTGGCGGGGTTTTTGTAGAGAAGATGGCTGGCCACGCCTTCTTCGGCCACTTTATCCATTTCGCGGGTGCGGATTTGCACTTCGATGGGCAGGCCGAAGGGGCCGACCAGGGTGGTGTGCAGGCTTTGGTAGCCGTTGGCCTTGGGGATGGCGATGTAGTCTTTGATGTGGCCGGGCTTGGGCTTATAGAGGCTGTGCAGCGCGCCGAGGGCGGCGTAGCAGGCAGGGATGTTGTTAACGATGACGCGGAAGCCGTAAATATCCATTACTTCGGAAAAATGCAGTTTTTTGTCCTGCATTTTCTTGTAGATGCTGTAGAGGTTTTTTTCGCGGCCGCGGATTTTGGCTTCGATGTTGGCGCTCACCAGCCGTTGGCTGAAGGCGCTTAATACTTTGCCCACCACGTCGCGGCGGTTGCGGCGGCTGGCTTGGCGGGCGCGCTCGAGCACGGCGTAGCGGTTGGGCAGCAGGTATTTGAAGGAGAGGTCTTGCAGCTCGCGGTAGGCATGGTTGAGGCCGATGCGGTTGGCGAGCTGGGCGTAGATTTCCAGCGTTTCGCGGGCGATGCGGCGGCGGCTGTCGG